>JALZHU010000369.1 GCA_030860695.1 Actinomycetota bacterium | reverse complement strand
TGGCGCACCAGCCCTCGGCCGCCTCGTCAGAGGGCGGGTGTGCCCCCTGATCTCACTTACTCCTCCAGCGCGACACCAGGTCCCGCACCTGGTCTGTCCAGACGCGCGCAACTAGTCCCGATCCGAGGGGAGGACCCGGCGGTGGTTGCATTTGCGGTGGCATTCGCTCCTGATCGGTGACGGCCGTGGGTGACCGCGCAAGACGAGTGACCTGGCCATAGTGCTCTGGCGGTCATCACTGATCGCCGCGTCCCAGACCTCGAAAGCGCGTGAGGGTTCACGCCCTCCGTGGGTTCAAATCCCACCGCTACCGCCACTGATCAGGCGAAACGCCGGACCCTCGCTGCGGAGCGACCGGCGCTCTGCCGTCGAAGTCTCAGTTTGGGTCTCTGTGAGACATCCCAGGAGCTTTGGGTGTCAAGCTGCTGCCTTTCCGACACGGTGCGACCATGCGGTTGCTTCGTCGTAGCAGGTGCGGGTCTTTAGGCAGCCGTGCAGGATGCCAACGAGCCGGTTGGCGAGCTGCCGCAGTGCGGCGTGGTGTTCGGTGCCACGGGCTTTGAGTTGGTCGTAGTAGGCACGGGCGCCGGGCGAGGCGTTGAGCGCGGCGAAGGCCTGGGTCATGAGTGCGTCGATGAGCCGGTCGTTGTGCACAAACCGTGCGGTCACGACCTTTTTCTTGCCGAGGCGCGGGTGATCGGGCTGGTGCCGGCGTAGTTCTTGCGGGATTTCGCGTCGGTGTAGCGGTCGGGGTCATCCCCGAACTCGGCGAGCACCCGGGCACCAAGGACCGGTCCCAAGCCGGGCTGGGAGGAGATGATCTCAGCATCCGGGTGCTGACCAAAATGCGCATCAACCTGCCCTTGCAGGGTTTTGACTTGCTCGTCGAGAGTCCTGATCACTGCCACGGCGGCGCGAGTCGTGACTGCGTAAGCCGCGGTGACCACCTGCGGCTGGCCCATCTGCTCGGCGCGCAGCACGGCCTGGATCCGGGCGGCCTTCGCCGCGATGTTGCGGCGGCGGGCACGCTGAAGCGCGGCGGTGATCTGAGTGATCGTCAGCTTCGCCGCCGAGGCCGGGTCCGGCGCCGTGGCCAGCAACTCCAGGGCATCAGCGGCATCTAGATCCTCGAAAGCCTCCACCGCGGCCGGGAAGTAATCCCGCAGCGCGTGGCGCAGTCGCTGGGTGTGGCGAGTGCGTTCCCAGATCAACGTCTTGTGTGCCCTCGTCACCACCTTCACCGCCTGGGCCGCCGCGGTGTCCCCGGCCACCGGATGCAGCTGTGGGAGTCGGTGCGCACCATGTCAGCCAAGGTGTGCGCATCAGCGGTGTCGCTTTTGGCACCGGACACCCTGTGCCGTTCCCAGTAACGGGCCACCTGCAAAGGGTTAATCGCATACACCGTGTACCCAGCGGCGATCAACGCAGCCACCCACGGTCCCCGATCGGTCTCGATCCCGACCGCCACCTCAGCATCGTCGATGTCCTCACCGAGCTGCTCGGCAATCATCGTGTGCAGCCGGGCCATCCCCGCCACCCCCTCGGGCAACCGGGCCTTGGCCAAAGTCCGCCCCGCGGCGTCCATCAACTCGACATCGTGGTGCGCCTCGGCCCACTCGTCCCCCACGAACAGCAACTCATCCCCCTCTTCGTCCTCGATCACCCTGTGCAGCCCGCGGGAGAACTATCAGCGACCTAATGAATTCAGTGCTCACACCATCAACAAGCGGACACGACATCCCATCAGCGATCAACTCTCCCGGCCACCGCCAGGGGCACGATCTCACAGCAGAACTCAACGTCCAGGATCGACGAGTGCTCACCTGCCGGCGGCTACCGGACGCGAGTTTGCCCGACGGCCAACCCGCTAGCTCTCATTAGTCGCCGATCTCCCCTGGTGGGCGGCCCGTTCCGGGCTGAAAATTGGGGTTGGCTGTCCGCTGACGTCGTTGTTCCTTGATCGGGGTGAGGTCGTTCATTAGTCGGGTGCTGGGAGCTGTGTTGTGCTGTTCAGTGGTGCTTCGAGCCCGCGGATCAGAGTTGTTTGTGCCCTGGCAGCTCCTGCGGGCAGCCGCTGGTTGGGTGGTTCGACGCAGGGGAGGGTGTCATGCTGGAGGAAGATCCGCAGGTGGAGGAGATCATCGCGCGGGTGGCGGCGCTGGATATCGGCAAAGCTGAGCTGGTGTGCTGTGTTCGGGTGCCGCATGAGGGTAAGCCGGGGCGGCGGTGCCAGGAGGTGCAGTCCTATTCCACGATGACGGGCTCGCTTTTGGCGATGTCGGATCATCTGCGGTGTTTGGGGGTGAATCGGGTGGTGATGGAGGCCACCTCGGATTACTGGAAACCCGTCTTTTATCTGTTGGAGGCTCAGGGGTTGGATCCCTGGTTGGTTAATGCCAAGGATGTCAAGCACCTGCCGGGACGGCCGAAGACGGACAAGCTGGACGCGGTGTGGCTGTGCAAAATCGCCGAACGGCAGATGATCCGCCCGAGTTTCGTGCCGCCGCCAGAGATTCGCCGGTTGCGTGATGTCAGTCGGTATCGGATCGATCTGGTGGGGGTGCGAACGGCCGAAAAGCAGCGGGTGGAGAAGCTGCTGGAGGATGCCCAGATCAAACTCAGCGTGGTGGCCTCGGATATTTTCGGGGTTTCCGGGCGAGAGATGATGGCCGCGCTGGTGGATGGGCAGACCAATCCCAAGGCGTTGGCGCGGCTGGCCCGGGGCCGGCTACGCGCCAAGACCACCCAGCTGGAGGAGGCATTCACCGGGGCATTTCACCGATCACCACGCCTTGCTGCTGACCAAGATGCTGGCCCGGATCGACGCGCTGGATGCCGACATCACCGAGCTCGACGCCGCCATCGAGGAGATGATCGCCCCTTTCGCCTCCGCGGTGGAGCGCCTTGATGAGATTCCCGGGGTCGGGACCACTGCGGCACGGGTGATCATCGCCGAGGTCGGGATGGACATGTCCCGGTTTCCCACTGCTGCTCACCTGGCCTCCTGGGCCCACTTCGCCCCCGGGGTGAAGGAATCAGCCGGCCGGAAGAAAGGCAAGGGCACCACCGGGCACGGCAACCGCTACCTGGCCCGGGTCCTCGGGGAGGCCGCCGTGGCCGCCGGCAAGACCAATACCTTCCTCGGTGAACGCTACCGACGCCTCGCCAAACGCCGCGGCAAAAAGAGAGCCATCGTCGCCCTCGGCCGCTCCATTTTGATCATTATCTGGCACCTACTCTCCGACCCCGAGGCGCATTTCCACGACCTCGGGCCCGACTTCTATGACAACCGCCTCGGCCCGGACCGCAAGAAACGCAACCACATCCGCCAACTCGAAGCACTGGGCTACAAGGTCACCCTCGAACCCACCGCCTAACCACGGCTTCCCCCGTCCCCGACTCCGCAACCCAGCCAATGCCGAGCCGGTAGTTCCGTTTGCCCGTCCCCGACGTGATTTTCGGGTCAGGATCGGCGTGTGCCACCCCAGGACCCTGGCCTGACTGTGAAGATCACCGGCGTGCCATCCCAGATCGTGGTCTGACCCGCAACGCATCTGACCCTCTGGAACACCAGACCCTCTGGAACACCAGGTCAGCGGGTTGTGCTGTCGGCTTCGTGATCGGTTTCCGCCCCAGGATCGGCCGTACAGCTGCCAAGTACAGCAGCGTCGAGCGCCTGTAGTCGTTCCACCACCCAACACCCGCCCGGTTTCTGTCGTGCCCAAACTCCGTGCTAGCGTTCTCGACCACAGTGTTGACAACTGTAACACCCCTGTCTAACGTGGGAGTTGTGTGCACCCCAAACACCCGAAGAAGGAAATCAACGACGCTCTCGACTACGCCACCCAACTGGGCTTTGTGGTCGAACAAACAGCAGCCGGCCACAAGTGGGGTCGGATCAAGTGCGGATGCGGCGCCATGTTCTCCATCTGGTCGACGCCAAAGAGCCCGTTCAATCATGGCCGGCAAATCCGTAGGTGGGTTGACCAACACAACCACGGTGACAATGAGGAGGGGTAATGACTGAGTGGACATTTCGACTGACCCTCCAAGGCATCGACCTGACGGACGAACAACTCGACACTCTCTATGAGGCCGGCTGCGACGACGGCTCCTTCTCCGTGGAATCAGACGGCACGGTCCTGGGCTTCTTCGACCGTGAAGCACCGACAGAGCAGGATGCCGTGATCTCTGCCATCGTCGACGTCGAGCAGGCCGGCATCGGCGCTCGGGTGCTCCGAGTCCAGGCCGACGACGACTGGCTGACTGCCAGCGAGATCGCAGCGCGAGTCGGCCGCAGTCGTCAGAGCATCGCTCTGCTAGCACGTGGCGAGCGTGGTCCCGGAGACTTCCCAGCCCCCGTCGCCCGCCGGCGGTCGTCGAACCCACTCTGGAGCTGGTCTGAGGTCGAAGCCTGGTTCGAGCGCTACGACCCCGAAGCCGTGCCAGCACTCGGGCCGAGGCTTTCACCGGACTTCCTCGCCGAGGTCAATGACCGGCTTGACCTTCGGGAGCGTCTTCGACACTCTCCCAACGCCCCATGGCGACCAAAGCTGAACGAAGTACTGCCACTCGGAGCC
>JALZHU010000368.1 GCA_030860695.1 Actinomycetota bacterium | reverse complement strand
CGACCATACAGTGCGGGTCTGGGACGCCCGCGACGGTACCGAACTGGCTGTGCTACTTGGTCACGACGCCCGGGTCACTAGCCTGGCCTGGTCGCCGGACGGACGGTGGCTTGCTACTGCCTCATATGACCGCACTACTCGCATATGGGATCTCACCACCCGAGCAGACCCCCAAATCTTGGCTGGCCATGGCGACGCGGTGTGGAGCGTTAGCTGGTCGCCGGACGGCAGGTCAGTCGCCACCGCCTCCGATGACCACACCGCACGCATCTGGGACGCCCAGCATGGTATGGAGTTGCTGGCCATGCGAGGGCACAAAGGAGACGTGTGGTGCTGTGCGTGGTCGTCGGACGGACAGCGACTTGTTACCGGCTCCCGTGATTGGACGGTCCGGCTTTGGGCCGCTCAAGAAAGCGACGAACTGCTCCTCCTACGCGGCCATGACGACGCCGTCCGTAGCGTCAAGTGGTCGCCTGACAGTCGGTTGCTAGCTAGCACTTCCAGCGACCGCACAGTTCGTATCTGGGACACCAAACACGGCACCGAAGTCCATGTGCTTCGCGGTCACGAAGAGGCGGTCCGCGGCGTCGCGTGGTCGCCTGACGGCCGGTGGCTGGCCAGCGTTGCGCATGACCGAATGATTTACCTTTGGGATGCCAGAGACGGGATTCAGTCGCGTGCATTACCTGGTCACGATCAGTCGGTACGCGAGGTGGACTGGTCGCCTGATGGCAGATACTTAGCTACTGCTTCCTATGACCGTACTGTTCGCATTTGGGATGTCAACTATGGCCTCGCGATGCAAGTGCTGGATGCCCACGGGGATACGGTTCGGGGCGTCGCCTGGTCACCGGACGGCCGGTGGTTAGCCACCGCCTCCGATGACCGCATAGTGCGGGTGTGGGATCCGGATAATGGAACAGTGACGCAAGTCCTCCACGGCCATGAAGGGGGTATTTGGTGTATAGGCTGGTCACCGGACGGTCGGCGACTCGCCACCACATCGCTTGATCGCACCATTCGCATCTGGGATCCATACACCGGGACCGAAGTAAGGACGATCGGTCAGCGCGGGGACGACACGTCGGCCGTGGCATGGTCGCCTGACTCCAAACGTCTGGTCACCGTCTATTTTGACGGCATGGTCCGTACCTGGGACGCCAACTCCGGCGAGGAACTCATGATCCTCGGCGTGCACGCCGACCGCATAGAAGGCGTGGCCTGGTCACCGGACGGTACCCGCATCGCTACCGGATCCTACGACCGCACGGTCAGAGTTTGGGACGCGATGATTGACTTGGACACTCTTGTCGAACGCTGCCGTCACCGAGTCTTTCGGACGCTTAGCTACCACGAACGCCGTAGCCTCGGTCTACCAGGATCCGTCAGTGAGTAGCCGCTGTCGGCTGGGTAGTGGGCGTCGCTGATCTCGACGGTGCGGCCGGTGGTGTCGAGGTCGACGGTGCTCAGGGCGTGGGATAGCGACCAAGCGACCCGCTCGCCGGTGGTGCGGTTCTGGTATTCGAACTTCCGGCGCAGTACCGGGTCGGCTGGGTCGACCCCCGAACAGCTCGCCGAGTTCGACGCTGGTGGGTTCGGTGGTGTAGGGGGCGGTGAAGTTGAACCCGTCTTGGGGCCGTGGAGGTCGTTTTCGTGCTTTCGTGATGCCTGAGCCGGCCGGAAACGCGTGGGCGGACACGGTGGCGCGATCGGGGCGGTGGCGCGGGCGGTGGCCGTCCGGTTCGTGATTCCCACGGTGTCGGCGTGTGGGGTTCCAAAAGTCGGCCTGCGCGTTTGACCTGGGTGATTGGCGTGCTCGGCCGCAGGGCATGATCGTGTGCCGTGTCGTTGCGTCTGCTTTACCTGGTCTTCCTCCAGCTTCTGAGCCTGATGTTATTGCTCGGCCGCACGTCGGCGTCCAAGGATGTCGAGCTCCTGGTGCTGCGTCACGAAGTCGCCATGCTGCGCAGAGCCAACCCCAAGCCCCGCATGGACTGGGCAGATCGGGCGGTGTTTGCCGCGCTAGTCCGAGCCCTGTCCCCGACGCTGCGGGTGCATCGATTAGTCACGCCGGGCACGATCCTGCGCTGGCATCGTCGCTTGGTCGCCAAGAAGTGGACGTATCCAAACCGCGTCGGGCGTCCGCCCGTCGATGACGCTGTGGCTGTGCTGATCGGGCGCATGGCCAGGGAGAATCAGAGCTGGGGATATCAGAGAATTCAGGGCGAGCTGCTTAAGCTTGGCCACCGCGTTGGAGCGTCGACGATCCGCCGCGTTCTTCAGCGGCTGCGGATACCTCCGGCGCCAGTCCGGTACACCGACACGACATGGCGGCAGTTCCTGCGCACGCAAGCGTCGACGATGTTGGCGTGCGACTTTTTCCCTGTGGACTGCGCGGTGCAGCTCAAGCGGATCCACGTGCTTTTCGTCCTGGAGGTCGGCAGCCGATCCGTGCACCTGCTGGGCGCGACCACAAACCCCGACGGCCGGTGGAGCACACAGCAGGCCCGCAATCTGGTGATGGATCTTGGCGATCGCATCACTGAGTTCCGGTTCCTCGTCCGAGATCGAGCCAGTCAGTTTGCAGCGTCGTTCGACGCTGTCCTTGCCGACGTGGGCGTCCGGGTAGTCAGGATTCCTCCCCGCTGCCCGCGAGCGAACTGTTTCGCCGAAAGGTTCGCACGCACGGTCAGAGTCGAACTCACCGACCGCGTACTGATCTTCAGCCAGCGGCACTTGCGTGTAATGCTCGCGGAGTACGTCCGCCACTACAACGGTCAACGGCCGCACCGCGCCCGCGAACTTCGCCCTCCACAACCAACCCACCCCGTGGCGGACCTCAGCTATAAACGAATCAAGTGTCGGCCGGTTCTTGGTGGCTTGATCAACGAGTACGAACGGGCAGCGTGAAAACTGCTGCTCAGCACAGATAACCGACTTCTGGAACCCCACACGGATGCCCAGCACGGCAATCACGATAAGCACGGGAAAGCTGCTTGCGGTGAAAATCGCACGAGCAGTTTGGGAAGGGGCCGTCCAAAAAGGACCCGAATAGCGGCACCTCGTGGGCGGCCTACTTCACCTTACGCACGGTTCTGCGGTCGGCGGGGGGTGCAACTCCCCCGCCGACTCTCCCTGTCGAGGCCGATCATGGACGACTCAAGTCCCGGCTGCGGTCGATGCGCGGTCTGAAGCGGCTCCGCTCGGCTCACGTGATCAGCAGCGGGCACGCCTTCGTCCAGAACCTGCGCCGCGGTCACTACGAACTCGGCGTGGACATCGATCCACGGCATCGGCTCCCGGCGGCCTTCGCCGAACTCACCCTCGCCATCTGATCATGGCTTCACACCTGCCAGCCATGCTCGCATTCCGTCAACGTCGGCATCCTCCTCGCGGCGGTGCTGAGTAGTTGCGGGACCCGGCTGGGAACCCCGAGGAGCCCTTGACGACCTGCTTGACCTGCTCAGCCCACGCCAACGGGTCCTGCTCGATCAGATCGTCGTGTGCCGAGCGCCGATGCGCCTAGACGATCTCGCCTTTGCCCTGGCCGATGATCCACACCCGGCCTCGGCCGTAGAGCTGGACGATTTCGATACCGATGTGCAACGGCTCGCTGATCTCACGCTGTTGACTCCCGGGCCCGACATCGGGATGCATCCGTGGACCGCCGATCTCCTGGAACAACGCGCCGCGAGCCTCATCCTCCAGCATCAGCGTGCTCTGGCCATGCGAATGCGCCGCTTTACCCAGGACAGAGGCAACTACCTCGACCTGCTCGATATCTGTCGGCACCTCGCCGCACTGCATCAATACGACGACCTCGCCGACGTCGCAGACCAGAGCACCGAGCTGTTGTCCGGCACCCTGGCCGTGGCCGCCTTTCTCGCCGAAATCCGTCCCCTCATCCCAGATACCGAACGCGCCTGGATCTTGGTCGCCGACCTGGAACTACGAACATTCCTCGACGCCGGAAATATCCCCGCTGCAGTTCGTCTCGCCGAGGCCATTCACCACCACGTCCACACCCGTGCCGCGGCCGATCCCGGCAACACCGCCTGGCAGCGGGATCTGTCGGTCAGCCACGACCGGTTGGGGGATCTGGCGGTGGCTGCCGGGGACTTGAGCACCGCCCAGCAACGCTTCCAGACCGCGCTGGACATTCGCGAGCGGCTGGCCGCGGCCGATCCCAGCAACACCGCCTGGCAGCGCGACCTGTCGATCAGCCAGCAGCGCCTGACCGACCTCAAAAACGTCTAGAACTCACAGGCCTACACAGCGACTCAGAACCAGCAGCAATGACGACGACGCTAAGCACGGTGCCGGTTCGATCAGTCCGCAGTACGCCGGGTACCGTAACTCGTGATCCCGTT
This sequence comes from Actinomycetota bacterium, assembly GCA_030860695.1. Taxonomy (GTDB): domain Bacteria; phylum Actinomycetota; class Actinomycetes; order Mycobacteriales; family Pseudonocardiaceae. Next base: position 216 of record JALZHU010000368.1, on the reverse strand, counting down.
TCCCCAGTGTGGTGATCTCGGCGAGCACGGAGCTCGCACAGACGAGGGCGACGACTCTGACGATCCGGCCGCCCACCATGTCGGCCATTGCTCATGTCCGGCCCGCGCAGTCGCTCCGGATTGCTGGCAGTTCTCCCGCCAAATTTAGGACCGCGCAGCGATAACCTGCACACTCACGCACATGACCTGCCGGCCGCCGGGCCGGCCTGCGCGAGC
>JALZHU010000367.1 GCA_030860695.1 Actinomycetota bacterium | reverse complement strand
CTGGAAGCATCCTGGAGGCAAGACCAACCGTCGCCGCCTCAACCGCGGCGGTGACCGCCAAGCCAATTCCGCGCTCTATCGCATCGCCTTCTGCCGGCTGCGCTGGGATGCCCGCACCCGCGACTACCTCGCCCGCCGCATCACCGAGGGCAAGACCCGCCGCGAAGCCATCCGCTGCTTAAAGCGCTACATAGCCCGCGAAATCTATCGGATCATCACATCTCCACTCGAAACGCAGCCGTCTGCTGCTTGACATCCATAGGGGCATCAGAGCTTCCCCGGCGGCCGCTGCTGTACGGATGCTGCGCAGCTATCCGTGCTCACTTCCCAAGTGATCATGCACCAGGTCTGGTTTCAGCCCTCACACCGCGAATTCTGTGTCTGCACTCCACGTAGGCAGTCGCCGTGGAATTGTTGACCCTTACCCATTCTCGTGAAGTTTGGTCGAATTGTCTCTCGCAGGTGCCTATGGCCCGGAATAGCCCGGTACCAGTACAAGTTATCCGGCCGACGGTGTTGTAGATACGACCGTCGAAGCAGTTAATGGAGGGCTGAGCTGCGGCCATCAACGTTGGACTGTTTGAAGCCGTTGCTGGACTCACTGACGTCATGGGGGCGCCGGCCAGGATACCGGCGGCGATCGCCGCACTGGCTCCAGCAGCAGCAAGCATACGTCGGATATACATCAGTATTTCCTTCCATACAGGGGACCCATTTAAATCCCCACCGACCTCTAATCCCGCCCCGGGCTCCTTGGTGATCATCAACCCGCGTGTTGCTATCGAGCGTGATTGTGCTGACTGTCTTAGCCAGCGCAATACCCGTGACACAAAGCCCGGCTGCTATCGAACGGGGTTTGCCATGCCCATCCGTGCTGCACGACAAGCTCGTTGGCATCGGCTGCGTAACGTACGTAGGTACCCAGGTCCACGTTCTCAAAAAACCTCATGCCGGCCTCCCCATGAGTTTCGGCGCGCGCCTCGCAGGCGAACGTGACACTGCGGCCACATAGTCGTTGAGCGCTGCAGTTCCGGAAGCATCAGTGAAGACCTCGTCGAAGCCGGCATCGAGTAGCCCCTGCGAGTGCATTATATTGCCGTCCCCTTAATCCCTAACTTTCCACCGATATCACTCGAATCGCAGGAGTACCCGGATCAGCCTTCAGAAGCCGGACGACACGGCTTCCATCCAAGTAGCCGTGTCCGTTGACTGAACTGATGACGATAGCGTCAGGTTGGTGACACCGTGCCGCGTCAATCAACAGTTGATCCGGTACACAAGACCCGAGATTGATCACCTCGTTCCCGCCTTTTTCTAGCAGCAGCTGGAGAGACTCCAAATTCCTGGTATTCGAGTCTGACGACACTGTTGACAACAGAATGCGCCGTTTCGGGCGAACTACTGTTCTCATATCATGTCTCCATCCTATTCACCAACCGAAACGTGAATTCGGTCACGAGCACCTTCCTCGCTACGTATCCCCTATTTCGATATGCCGTTATGTATTAGTGCACAGCAGAATTCGACATGAACACAAACTGTTGGCCGCCACCGGTCTTCCGAAGGCGAGAGAGCGTACCCGGTGTGGCTCTTTCCAGGCTTGAATGGTAGGCCGCTCCGGCTGTTGGCTGGTGTTCATGCTGTTACCCTTCCGGCGCCCTGTGAAGTAGACGGCGCCCGTGTAGTCGATGTCCCACATTCCCCGAGAGTCAGAGGATGCGGCTGTCTCGTCCCAGGGTGGACCGGTGAGTGTGGCAGTTGCGTGGATGTGGTGTGGCAGTGGTGTTGCTTAATGGCTTGAGGCTTACGCCTGCAGTCCTTAGTGTCGTTCTTGGTGATCGGTTGTTCACCAGAAGTGGTCAGGGCTGTGGGATGGGCGTGAACGTCCGAGTGCTCGGTCCGCTGGAGATCGAGGCGGCGGGGCGGTGTTTGGTTCGGCTGGGTCCGCAGCAGCAGCAAGTGTTTTTGATCTTGCTGTTGCAGGGGGTCAGGTGGTGTCCAGGACCCGGTTGGCAGAGTTGATCTGGGGAGAGCCGGTGCCCGAGGGTGCTGCGGCGACGCTGCGCAGTCACGTGATGCGCCTGCGTCGAGCCCTGCACAGCGCCGGGGAGGGTGAGCCTAGCGAGATCGCCGTGGTGAGCGGGGCAGGAGGGTATGCGCTGCGAATCTGTTCTGAGCGGCTGGATTCCGTTCGGTTCGAGGCACTTCTCGCGCAGGGCCGGGACGCTTTGGCCGCAGGAGACCCACGCACTGCCGGTGAGCTGTTGCACTCGGGGTTGGGATTGTGGCGGGGACCGGCGTTGCCCGAGGTCGCCGACAGGTCCTTTGCGTTGGCTGAGGTCGCGCGGCTGGAGGGGCTGCGCCGAATGGCGTTGCTGGCCCGCATCGAGGCCGATCTGGCTGTGGGTCGACATGCTGAGCTGGTCGGCGAGTTGCAAGGACTGCTCGCCACCGCACCCCGCGAAGAAACGCTGCGCCGTCATCTGGCCCTTGCGCTTTACCGCAGCCACCGCCCCGACGAAGCGGCCTGGGTCTGCCAGCAAGGCCTGAAGGTGTTCTCGGACCGGGGGCTGGACTCTCCCCGATTGCAGGAGCTTCAAACAAAGATCCTGTGCGGTGCCCCCGAACTGGACTGGCACCCGCCGACCTCGCCGCATATCCCCACCGCTGCAGTCCCTGGCCCACCGGAAGCCTCCACGCCCAGTTCGGTGCCGGTTAAGGAGCACCAGGCATCAGCAGCGTGGATCACGTCGTTGCAGGATCTGCCGCAGGCCCGGTCAGAGAATGCGTCGAGTAGGCGAGTCTGGAACGTGGCCGCCCGTAGTCCGGTGTTCACCGGACGCGAGGAGCTGCTCACCGCGCTGCATGCCACATTGCAGGACAAGGAACGCGCGACAGCGGTGGTGCAGGCCCTGCACGGGATGGGAGGAATCGGCAAGACTGCGCTGGCCATCGAGTACGCCCACCGCCACAGCGCCGACTACGACGTGGTCTGGTGGGTCCCCGCGGAGCAACCAACGCTGGTCGCCCACCGGCTAGCCGAGCTGGCCCACGCCCTCGGGGTGGCCACCGTCACCGACCCGGTGACCGCGGCGCTGGCTCGGCTGCTAGGTATGTTGCGGGAACGGGACCGGTGGCTTTTGATTTTTGACAACGCCGAAGAACCCGCAGCGCTGGCCCAGTACCTGCCCGGCGGTGTCGGCCACGTGATCATCACCTCTCGCAACCCCGGCTGGCAGGAGCTGACCACCCCGGTGGAAGTGGACGTGTTCGAAAGAGACGAGTCGATCACACTGCTGCGCCGCCGCGCCCCCCGACTCACCGAGAATGAGGCCGGGCGGATCGCCCAGGCCCTGGGAGACCTGCCGCTGGCCCTAGCCCAGGCCGCTGCGTATCTGGCCGACACCACCACCGACGTGCAAGATTACCTGGCCCTACTAGCCGAGCGAACCACGGAACTACTGGCCCACAGCGCCCCCGCCACCTACCTGGTGTCGCTAACCGCCAGCGCCCAGATCACCTTAGACCGGCTGGCCACCCAATCCCCGGCTGCCCTGCAGCTACTCACCCTGGCCGCCTACCTGGCACCGGAACCCATCCCGCTGACCTTGTTCACCACTCACCCCAACCAACTGCCCGAGCCTCTGGCAACCGCAGCCGCCGATCCACTGGCGTTCACCGCACTGACCCGCCTGCTGCGCCAGCACGGACTCACCCGCGCCGAAACGGCCACCCTGACACTGCACCGACTGCTCGCCGCGATCCTGCGCACCCACCCTCCCCCACAACCCGACCTGCCCACCCGAGCGGTTCGACTGCTACGCGCCGCGGCCCCGACCGACGACCCGTGGGACAACCCCCAGACTTGGCCGGCCTGGCGCCAGCTGCTGCCGCACGTCCTAGTAGCCACCGAGCCCCACCGCACCCTCACCCGAGTGGAGCAGGACGTCGCCTGGCTGCTCGACCACGCCGCTCAGTACCTGCAGACTCGGGGAGAATTCGCCCCCTCCCGGCCGCTGTTGGAACGCGCCCGAGACCTGCGCCGCTCCATGCTAGGCGATGACCACCCCGACACCCTGAAATTAGCCAACAACCTCGTCGGCGGCCTGTGGGAGCTGGGACAATATGAGCCGGCCCGCCAGCTCAGTGAGGACACCCTGGCCCGCTGCCGCCAAGTCCTGGGCGAGGACCACCCCGACACCCGGCGCTCGGCTTCCATCCTTGCCGCCACCCTGTGGGGATTGGGGCAATACGAGCGAGCCCGCCAGCTCAGTGAGGACACCCTGGCCCGCTGCCGCCAAGTCCTGGGCGAGGACCATCCCCACACCCTGATCTCGGCCTACCTCCTCGCCCTCAACCTGTACGAGTTGGGGCAATATGAGCAGGTCCGCCAGCTCGGCGAGGATACCCTCACCCGCTGTCACCAAGTCCTGGGCGAGGACCACTCCTATACTCTGCTCTCGGCTTGTGTCCTTGCCTTCACCCTGCGGGAGTCGGGACAGTGCGAGCAGGCCTACCAGCTCGGCGAGGATACCCTCACCCGCTGCCGCCAAGTCCTGGGCAACGACCACCCTTACACCCTGCGCTCGGCCCACAA
>JALZHU010000087.1 GCA_030860695.1 Actinomycetota bacterium | reverse complement strand
AGTAGGTGGTACTCCTCGGCTACCAGGAGCCCGCTCTCATGCCCGGCCCGACACGCCACCCGTGATCAAATCGCGACCGCTCTCATCTCCGGCCAACCAGCCAACATCATTTGCCAACAGGCTCTCACCGCGGGCGCCACGTCACCGATGTGCACTAACGGCTGGGGCCGCAGCAGGTCGGTCAATTCGTCCCGTGTGACAGCCAGCAAGTCCGCCAGCTTCGGCCGGATATACGGCAATGGCTCGTGGTCTCCCGCTTCCCAGCGCGCCACGGTGGACCGATCCACCCCCAGCGCTTCGGCGAAGGACTCCTGCGTGTAACCCACCGCCTTACGAGCCTGGATCAGACCTAGGCGTTTCGTCATTGCGGCATGCTCCGACACCGATGTGAGTCAGTTGACCATAGCCGAGACACGTTCAGCCAGGTCAAGCCAACCTGTGCCACATCTGTGCGCAGAAATCGCATCAGTCTCGCTCTGGGATGAGACGGCCGCCCGGTCTTGGCTGACCCGAAGTATTGAGAGTTTTTACAGCTCGTGCCTAACCCGCCAGAAGGAAACCCGGATGAGCGTCGAACATGGGCCACCCTTCGTAGCGGTTGTTGGTCCTCCGGGCGTGGGTAAGAGCACGGTTACCGGAGCGTTGGCCGACCGTTTCGGGGCGCGGGTGTTCCGGCTGCGCGAGTTCGCCTACGAGTTCCGTGTTCGGTCCGGTGTCGACCAGCGATTATTTGATACCGACGATCCGCTGGGCTGGTTTCCCGAGCAGACCGTTGCGTTGCTGCTCCGAGCCGCGTCTCTCCATGGGCAGTTTCCGACTCAACCGATGGTGGTGCTGAAGAACTTTCCCGGCAGCCTCACCTAGTTCTGGATGCTCAGCGCAGTCGCAGTGCAGTTACGGGCGCCGCTGGCTGTCGTCGAGCTGACCGCAGAGGATGGCCTTCTCGCGATCAGGGTGCGTAGTCGACGAGTCTGTCTCACCTGCGAACCTGACCCGCGCGGTTGGCGCGGTTCCGCCGCCGCATCCCCGCGATCCGTCAGGCGGTGACGGCCTTTACCTGCCCTATCACGTGGTGGACAGCACCGGTGATCCCACAAGCTGCCTGCACCGTGTCACCACGGCACTCGCTACCACCCCACCGTTGGCCCACCTGTTCGCCTCGCGAGCGAGCACCTCTGAAGGGAGAGCCGTCACCGTGGCCGCCGCAACCATCCACCAGCCTGATGCCTACGGGCACGCCCGGCTTCCCGCCGGCGCTCACGACACCGCACCCAAGCGGGTCGACAAAGTCCCCTACGGCCGGTTCCGCAACGTCTACCTCTACATCACCGAAGCCTCTCTACATCACCGAAGCCTGTCAACTCCGCTGCAAGCACTGCTACATGGGGGAACGGCTGAAGCGAGCGCTGAAGATGCCCTTCGACACGATCACCCAGACGCTGACGACCTGGCGGCAAATGGGCGGGTCGAAGCTGACCATCCTCGGCGGCGAACCGACTCTCCATCCGCAGTTCGGTGACGCAATCCGCTACGCCAAGGCGATCGGCTACGAGCATGTGATCGCCACGAGCAACGGGCTGAACCCGGCAATCCGCAAGTTCCGGCGCATGACCCCTGAGGACTTCGGCTGGTGAAGTTCCACGTCTTCTCGGTCATCGGGGCTGGCCACGGGGCGGCTCAGTGGGGATGCATCCGCTCGAGTGGATTGAGTTTATGAGCAACTGGAACGTGTGGCGCCAAGCCACCGGACGCGGGTGTGGTACCAGCCGACCTATGCTCGCAGGGGCCGCATCGCTGGCTACGCCGCCGACGGCTACCGGGGCTGCATCGGCCGTACCCTTGACCGGATCTCGATCTTTCCGGATGGCCGGGCCTACGTCTGCTCGTTTCTGTTCGACACCGACTTGCACTTCGCGAGCATGGTCAACGGGCAGATCGTGCTCAGCCACGGGGAGAACGAGTTCGACCTGTTCACCCGAGTCTTGAGCAAGGCCAGTTGCGGCGGCTGCAAGGTTCCCGGTGCTTGCATGGGTGGATGCCCCGCCGAGGAGGTTGTCATGGGCTCGGCCTCTTGCCGGAGTGAGCCCGACATCGTGCCGGTCTGCCGGCTATGAAAGGCGGACATTCCCACCGCGCCCTCGCTCGTCAAGTGCTGACCTGATAGACCGTCGTCACCCCACCGCGACGGAACACGTAGTGTCAGTGAGAGGAAGCGAATACCATGCGTTACCGAGCCTGCATCGACGTCCACCTGATCCTTCGCCGTGGCGAGGAGATCCTGCTGGGCCAACGGCACAACACCGGCTTCGCTGACGGCTGCTGGCACTTGCCGAGCGGACACGCTGAGGGCGGTGAATCGGCCACCGCCGCGCTGATCCGAGAAGCCGCGGAGGAGATTGGCGTCAGGGTCGACCCGGGTGAGGCGCGGTTTGTGCATCTGATGCATCACCAGACCGACTCTGGCCGCATCGCCCTTTCTTCGAGGTCATCCACTGGGCCGGCGAGCCGGCCAACCGTGAGCCGGACAAATGCGCCGGATGGGAATGGTTCGCCCTGACCGATCTGCCCGGCGACATGATCCCGTATGCCGCCCAGGCCCTGGTGCATTACGCCAAAGGTGAGGTCTACGCGGAACGCGACTGGGACTAGCCGGTGAACGCGGATCAGGCCCTGACCTGCTGGTCACGACCTACCCGTGCCACCAGCAACTCATGAGGAAGGAGTGACTGCCCATGCCGACCGACACAGGCACGGAACTGTTCACCGAGTTCGCCTCCGTCGACTGGAACAACCTTGCTGCCGTGACCGCTGCCAGCGACAAGCTCCTCACCGCCTTGGACGCCCAGCGAGGCGTACTACGCGAGCTGGCGGAGCACGCCATCGGCACCCCGGAGCTGCTGGCCCTGTGCGGGCACTACGACATCCTCGACAAGATCGTCTTATACGACGACCCGACTGGATGGCGACTACGGCTGCATGTATTCCTGCCCGGGTACTTCGACGGCCCCACAACCACCGCTGGACCTACAGCAGTCGCATCCTGCACGGCAGCTACAGCCACAGCCTCTATGGCACCGAAGATCAACTCTGCGACAGCGGCGACATCGACGTGGCTGGACTCCAGCCTCGCATGGTGCGCACAGAGGTAGCCGGCGACTTCTACACCCTCCACCATACGATGATCCATTCGGTGACAGCTGAGCCCTACACCACCTCGCTGATCGTCCGCGGTCCCGCCGTCAAGGGTCGGTTCCTCGTCACCGACCGCGTGACCGGCCAAGCGTGGTGGCAGTACAGCGCCGCCACGGAATCCCCCGACGAGGCCGCCCATAAACGGATGAACACCAGCCAGGCCAACGCCTGCCTCCAGCAACTCATCGAACGTCAGGTACTGCCCTGATGGTGGTTCGCCGGGGGTTGCATCACCGCTGACGGGGCCGTCAGGCCTGGTCGGCGAAGACCCGGCTGCCGAGGAAGTCCTCTGGCGTCAACGTGGTGAGTTCCTCCTTGCCTACTGGTTGATCAGTTTCCATCAGCCGGCTCGCATGCCGCAGCCGGGCCCGCTCGATCGCATTGCGGACGCTGCGAGCGTTGGCAAACCGCGGTTGAGCCTTGCGGCGCTCCAGGTATTCGCGAAAGGTCTCTTCAGCCTCTGGGCTGAAGCTGTAACCCTCCGCCCGGACCATGAGCTTGCCGATGGCATCCAACTCCTCGAGCGTATAGTCGGGAAAATCGATGTGGTGCGTGATCCGTGAGCTCATCCCGGGATTGGCCACGAAGAAGGAATCCATCCGGTCTTTGTAGCCGGCGAGGATCACCACGAGGTCCTCTCGCTGATTTTCCATCATCTGCAGCAGGATCTCGATGGACTCCTGTCCGTAGTCCCGCTCGTTGTCCTCGCGATACAGGTAGTAGGCCTCGTCGATGAACAGCACGCCGCCCATCGCTCGCTTGAGGACTTCCTTCGTCTTGGGCGCGGTGTGCCCGACGTATTGACCGACCAGGTCGTCGCGGGTCACTGAGATCAGATGTCCTCGACGTAGGTAACCCAGCCGGTGCAACATGTCAGCCATCCGCATGGCCACGGTGGTCTTGCCGGTGCCCGGGCTCCCGGTGAAGCACATGTGCAGGTTGGGCCTGGAGGTGGACAGGCCGAACCGGGCCCGGGCCCGGTCGACCAGCAGGAGCGCGGCGATCTCGCGGATCCTGTTCTTGACCGGAGCTAGCCCGACTAGCTCGGTATCCAGAGCGCTGAAAACCTCATCGATACCGGTCTCCGCGCGGTCCTTAGCGAGATCGACCCGCGCGTCCGGCGGCAGTGTCTTTTCTTCGTACTCCGCCTCTTCGGGTGCCTCCGGCCCGGCCGAATTGGAGCCGGGCCGGGACATACCGAAACCCATACGAGAAGCGGGTATCTCGCTACCGGGTAAGCGGTCGGGGGGTGTCATTGTTGTCCGTTATACCGCTGACCATGCGGCTTGTCGGCAACGTAGGGGTACAACGTGTAGCGGATGGTTCGGTCATGCGACTCCTGACGGTCCAGCCGGAAGCCAGGCTCCTCTGAAGGCCGCTGCACGATGAACGACAGCGCGACGGTCTGCTTGCCGTAACTCGCGTTGTAGGCGTTGAGTCGTATGTAATGCTCCGGCTTTGCCTTGCGGCACTCGTTGACCTCAGCGAGCACTCCTGCGGCGTCGGCCAGGTCGAACATCGGCAATCCCCACATCTCCCAGTAGGTGTTGCGGGGATGCGGGTCGTCGGTGAACTCCACCGAGCACGGCCACCCGTTGTCCAGCGCGTACTGGATCTGCTTGGTGATCTCCTCGTCGGTGAAATCGGGCAGGTACGAGAACGTCCCTTGAGTGATGCGCATTCTCGCTCTCCAATCAGACCGAGGTCGGCGTCTCGACCACGTCGGGCACGTCGGTCGACTCGTAGTTGAACGTGATGTCACCCCAGGTGGCCAGCGCGACGTCCAGTTCGCGGCTCTTCTTGGCGGCCGCTTTGAGGATGTCGTCGCCTTCCTTGCGGTAGTCCCGGCCCTCGTTGCGGGCCTTGATCATCGCTTCTATCGCGACCCGGTTAGCGGTGGCGCCTGCGGCGATGCCCATTGGATGGCCGATCGTGCCGCCGCCGAACTGCAGCACCACATCCTCGCCGAGGTAGTAGAGCAGGTCGTGCATCTGGCCGGCGTGGATGCCGCCCGATGCCACCGGCATCACGCCCGGCATCGATCCCCAGTCTTGGTCGAAGTAGAAGCCCCTCACCGGATCACGGGTCACCTTGAGCTCTCGACACGTGTCGTAGTAACCGCGGATCGCGTTCGGGTCGCCCTCCAGCTTGCCGACCACGGTGCCGGAGTGGATGTGGTCCACCCCCGCCAGCCGCATCCACTTGGCGAGCACCCGGAAGTTCACGCCGTGGTTTTTCTGCCGGGCGTAGGTGGCGTACCCGGCGCGGTGCAGGTGCAGGATCATGCTGTTGGCCCGCGCCCACTTCGCCATCGACTGAATCGCGGTGAAGCCAATGGTCAGGTCGATCATGATGATGACGCTGCCGAGCTCCTTGGCGAACTCCGCCCGCTCGTACATGTCCTCCATGGTCGCCGCGGTCACATTGAGGTAGTGGCCCTTGATCTCGCCGGTGGCCTCGATTGCGCGGTTGACGCCCTCCATGGAGTACAGGTACCTGTCGCGCCAGCGCATGAATGGCTGGGAGTTGATGTTCTCGTCATCCTTGGTGAAGTCCAGGCCGCCGCGTAGCGCCTCGTAGACGACCCGGCCGTAGTTGCGGGCGGACAGTCCCAGCTTGGGCTTGGTGGTCGCGCCGAGCAGCGGCCGGCCGAACTTGTTCAAATGCTCCCGCTCCATGATGATCCCGTGCGCGGGCCCCTGGAAGGTCTTGACGTAATGGAGGGGTATCCGCATGTCCTCCAGCCGCAACGCCTTGAGCGCCTTGAACCCGAAGACGTTGCCGATGATCGACGACGTCATGTTGGCGATCGACCCCTCCTCGAACAGGTCGATGGCGTAGGCAATGTAGGCGATGTACTGGTTCTCCTGGCCGGGAACCGGCTCCACCCGGTAGCACTTGGCCTGGTAGGTGTCATAGTTGGTGAGCCGGTCGGTCCACACCACTGTCCAGGTGGCGGTGGAGGACTCTCCGGCGACCGCGGCGGCGGCCTCCTCCGGCGGCACGCCAGGTTGCGGGGTAACCCGGAACGCGCACAGCACGTCGGTGTCCTTGATCTGGTAGTCGGGTAGCCAGTAGCCCATCTCGGCATACGGGATAACGCCGGCCGACCAGCGGTCTGCCTTCTTCTTCTCTGATGCAGGAGCTTGGGTGTCGGTCATACATTCCCTCCTCTGGTCACCATCAAGCCTGGCGAGAGACAATCACTATGTCCAGCAAGTCTTTGCCGAGGACCCTGTAATGAACGCTCAGGTGTCGATATGACCGAGTCCCGTTTGCGTACCTTAGTTGCCCTGGCCGCGACGGGTTCGGTGCGTGGCGCTGCCACCCGACTGATGGTTACCGAGTCCGCCGTGTCAGCCTCGATCGGCGCACTGGCTCGTGAGCTGGGTGTGCCCCTCGTCGAGCCGGTTGGTCGAGGGCTGCGGCTGACCCCATCGGGCACCGTCTACGCCCGGTACGCCCGGCGGGTATTGGGCCTGCTGGACGAGGGTGCTGCGGCCGCGATCCAGCAGCTCGACCCGGAGCGCGGTCGGCTGAGGCTCGCTGCGGTCACGACCGCTGGGGAGCATCTGCTGCCTGCCCTGCTGGTCGAGTTCCGCCGCCGGCACCCGGGAATTGCATTGGCCCTGGAGGTGGCACCTAGCGCGCAGGTGTGGGATCTGATCGGGGCTCACGAAGTCGACCTGATCATCGCGGGACGGCCGCCCGCGGGCGTCGACGTGCGAGTGGTCGCCACCAAACCGAACGAACTCGTGGTCGTGGCGGCGCCCTCGGTCGCCGACGCGTTTGACTGGGCGAGCACCCCGTGGCTGCTGCGCGAACAAGGTTCAGCCACCCGCACCCGGGTCGAGGCCTACCTGAAGTCCCGAGACGTCGCGCCGCCCCGGCTGGTGCTGGGTTCCAATGGGGCGGTGGTGGCCGGCGCGGTGGCCGAGCTGGGTTGCGCGTTGCTCTCCCGGGACGCCATCGCCGAGCTGCTGGCCGACGGCCGGCTGGTCGAGGTACCCGCTCCTGGCACCCCGATGCGGAGGCCGTGGCACGCCGTCGCCGGTGCGTACTCCGGCGCCTCTACGTGGTTGTTCGTCCGGCACCTGCATGCGGCCGGCTGGCGACCACACAGCCAGCGGTCCGTTGTGGCGTCCTAGACGTCACTGACCCCCCATCGGACCCACCCACCGGGGGAGGTACGTCACGGCGGTCCGGCCTAGGCTCTCTGGGTGGCGGTGCGGAGCGGCCTGCCGCCGTGAAGGGAGGGCCATGTTCACGGAGGAGCTGCACGGAACCGCTCGAGCGATGGTGAGCCGGCCGCGCGGCATCCTTGCGGCCGATGAGAGCATCGGCACCATGTCCTCCCGGCTGGAAAAAGCCGGAGTCCCGGTCAGTGCGGAGAACCGGCGGGCCTACCGCCAGATGCTGCTTACCACGCCGGAACTGCACCGCGGCATCAGCGGAGTGATCCTGTCGGACGAAACCTTCAACCAGAAGCTCGACGACGGGCAGGACTTCCCGCTCGCCCTGCACGAGTTGGGCATTCTGCCCGGAATCAAAGTCGACACCGGCGCGAAGCCGCTAGCCTTCTCACCCGGCGAGAAGGTGACCGAAGGCCTCGACGGTCTGCGTGAGCGGCTCAAGGAGTACGTCTCGCGTGGGGCTCGGTTCGCCAAGTGGCGCGCTGTGATCATCATCGGTGACGGCCTGCCGACCCGTAACGCGCTACGAGCCAACGCGCACGCGCTGGCCCGGTACGCCGCGCTGTGCCAGGAGTCATGCGTGGTACCCATCGTCGAGCCTGAGGTGTTAATGGACGGCGACCACGCCATTGACCGGTGCGCCGAGGCCACCCGCGCGACACTAGAGCACGTGATGGCGGAGCTGGACGAGGCCGGGGTAGATTTCGCCGGCACCGTGCTCAAGCCCAACATGGTCGTGCCGGGTTCGACGTCTGGCCAGCAAGCCAGCCCCGAGGAGGTCGCGGAGCAGACCGTGGCCACGCTGCGGGCGGTGCTGCCTGAGTCGCTGGCTGGGGTCGCCTTCCTTTCCGGCGGTCAGTCTCCGGAGGTGGCCACCGCGAATCTGGCCGCGATGCAGAAGCACGAGACGCCGTGGCCGCTGACCTTCTCCTTCGGGCGGGCATTGGTCGACCCGGCACTGAAAGCCTGGCATGGGGACGCCACCCTGATCGCCGCGGGCCAGCAGGCACTGGCCGACCGGGTCCGGCCCAACTCCGAGGCGGTGGCGCGCCAGGAGGCTGGGGCGCCGGTCTGACGCGTGGCGGGTCAGCGGTAGAGACCCTCGCGCAGCGCCGTTGCCACCGCCGCGGCTCGGTCGGTCACTTCAAGCTTGCGGTAGATGCCGCGCACGTGACTCTTGACCGTCTCCTCGCCGACCACCAGTTCGGCGGCGATGGCGCGGTTGGACGAGCCGCCCACCATCAGCTTGAGCACCTCGCTCTCTCGTTGGGTGAGACCGAGGTGCGCGCCGGGCCAGAACTCGCCAGCCCGCAGCCGGGCGGCGGATGTTCCGGCCCGGGCACTGAGAACGGCATCGATGACCACTCCGCCGGCGTGCACCCGTTGCAGATGTTCGACCAACTCCGGGCCGTCGATCCGCTTGAGAAGGTAGCCGGCCGCTCCGGCCTGCATAGCTTGGAAGAGGTACTGCTCGTCGTCGTAGACGGTGAGCAGGACGACCCGGCGTCCTGGGGAGTCGCCTACGAGGTCGCGGCACAGATCCAGCCCGCTCTCCCCACCCAACCGCACATCGGCGAGGACGATGTCGGGGTCCAGCCCGGCTACTACCCGTCGTGCGGTAGCCGCATCCGCCGCCTCGCCGACTACCCGGACTTGCCCGGCGAACCGGCTGAGCATTGCCTTGAGGCCGGTCCGCACCATCTCATGGTCATCGACCAAGACCACACGTAGCGGCTGGCCGTTCATGTGCTGAGTGTAATTGCCGTTAAGCCTGGTCGTCGGCATCGTGAAGAATGGATCCCCTCGCCTTTCCCTCCAGGAGGGGACGCCGGGCCGGGCCGCCTTGCTTACCGTGAGGCACGCCCTATCGGGCCCTGGCGTGGCTTTGCGGAGAAAGGGGTGTGTAGTGCCCGACAAGTTGTTGCGGATGGAGCGTGCCGGGTCGACTGTGTCGCGGCCGGTGATGCTCGCGATCGCCGGCGACAGCGCTGCGGGGAAGACCACCCTGACCAAGGGACTGGTGGACGCCTTGGGCGCCGAGCGGATCACCTCCCTGTGCGTGGATGACTACCACCGCTACGACCGGCAGGAACGGAAGGGATTGCCGTTCACCGCGCTGCACCCGGACTGCAATTACGTACAAATCATGGAGCAGCACCTGCAGCTGCTGGCCACCGGTCAGCCGGTGCTCAAGCCGGTCTATGACCACGACACCGGTCAGCTCACCCGGCCCGAGCTCATCGAGCCCACCGAGTTCGTGATTGTGGAAGGGCTGCTGCCACTGCACACTCGGTTGGCACGGGCGTGTTTCGACATCACCGTCTATCTTGACCCGCCGGAGGAGATCCGCCGGGACTGGAAGGTCAAGCGGGATACCACCAAGCGAGGGTATACACCCGAGCAGGTCCTGGCCGAGCTCGACAAGCGGGAGCCCGAGTCCGAGAAGTTCATCCGCCCGCAACGGTCCTACGCCGACATCGTGGTGCGGTTCGGCCCCATCGAGGTCCGCCAGGACCCACCGGAGACCCCACTGTCAGCTGAGCTGACGCTGCGCCCGACAATCCGCCATCCCGACCTCACCGCGGTCTTCCGCGAGTCCGACCGGCGCGCCATGCACCTGAAGCTGGCCCGCGACGAGGACGGCAGGCCCGTTGAGGCCCTGCACATACATGGGTACGTACCTCGCGAGGAGAGCCGGCTGCTGGAGAAGGCTATCTGGGCGGAGCTCGGCACCGAGACGGAGCTGCCATCCTCACTGGGTCAGATCGGTGACGGCATCCGCAGCGAGCCGCTGGCGATCACCCAGCTGCTGCTGCTCTACCACATGCTCGATGCAGTCCGCTGAACCCTACCGCAGCGGCGAGGCCCGGCTCAGTCCCGGCTGACCGCAGGCTGCGCTCCCGCCAGCAGCTGGCCAATCGTGCGCAGCCCCGGGAGGTCGTGAACGTCGACAGCCAGCGCGGGTGCCGTGGCCACCGCCACCGCCGGATGGGCCCGGCGAAATCGGGCCAGCAGCCGGCGTTCCCGTCCGGCCACGGCGACCCGGTCAGCATGCAACCGCAGCACCGCCGCAGCCAGCGGCGCGTTGCCCCCCCATTCCAACGCCTCGGCTACCGTTTCGGCCCGTGCTGCCGGGAGCTCGGCGAGCACGGGATGCGTCCGGTTGAGCACCAGCCCGGCTAATGGCATCGACTCGGTGGCCAATCGATTCACAAAGTAGGCCGCCTCGCGCACCGCGTCAGCCTCCGGAGTAGCAATCACCACAAACGCCGTTCCCGGAGCGCGGAGCAGCTCGTAGGTTGCGGTGGCGCGCTCCCGGAACCCGCCGAACATCGTGTCGAAGGCCTGTACAAACGCCGAGGCGTCGGCCAACAACTGCCCCCCCAGGATCGTCGAGATCGTCCTGGTAAACAGTCCGAACCCGGCACCCACCAACCGGCGCACGCCGCGGCCGCCGGCCCGCGCTGGGGCAGACAGCAGCCGGATCATCCGCCCATCCAGGAACGACGACAGCCGCTGCGGGGCGTCCAGGAAATCTAACGCAGAGCGCGAAGGCGGGGTATCAACCACGATGAGATCCCACTGACCGGCCGCCACCAGCTGCCCCAGCTTCTCCATAGCCATGTACTCCTGGGTGCCAGAAAACGACGAGGAGATGGCTTGGTAAAAGGGGTTGGCGATGATCTGGGTGGCCCGTTCGGGGCTCGCGTGTGCCTGCACCATCTCGTCGAAGGTGCGTCGCATGTCGAGCATCATCGCGTGGAGCTGCCCGCCGGCTGCCTCGATCTCCTCGGTGGCCGCCACCCGGCGGGGATCGTTGGTCAGCTCCCGTAGCCCCAGCGACTGAGCCAGCCGTCGCGCGGGGTCGATCGTCAGTACCACCACCGACCGGCCCCGTTCGGCTGCCCGCAGCGCGAGCGCCGCCGCCGTCGTCGTCTTGCCCACCCCACCTGCACCGCAGCACACCACCACGCGAGTAGCGCGGTTGTCGAGCAGCGCGTCGATGTTCAGCGGAGGCGGCGGTCTCGTGCTCATGGCTTGACCCTGACGATCGCGATGGCTCGACCCTGCAAGCAGGTCTCGCGCAGGTCGCGCGTGCGCATGGCTCATCGCACTCCCTGCTCGCGGAGCACTTCGGCGAGCTCGTAGACCCCGCCCAGATCGACTCCATCCCCCCCGACTTCGGTGAGTTCCGGTAGCTCGATCAGCGGCATGCCGGCGTCGGCGAGCCTGCTGCGTGCTTGCTGCTCAGCTTCCACCTGCAGGGCGTGCTCCACGGTCTCGGCGACCAGACCGTCGAGCACGGCTGAGTCCAGATCAAGGCCGGCGGCGAGCAGCCCGGTGCGAATCCGGTCGGCGTCCACCTGACCGTCGGCTGTAGCCGGATTGCTGGCTCCGCCAGCGGTAGCGGTCGCCGACCGAGCGGGGAGCCGGGATGGCCGCGTCCTGTTGATCAGCACGGCGCCCGGGCGCAGATCGGCCCGATCCAGTTCCTCGACGGTCTCCAGGGTCTCGGCTACCGGAAGATCCTCTAGCAGGGTAACCACGTGGACCGCGGTATGGGCCGAGTGCAGCAGCCGCACCACTCCTTTGCTCTGGCTGTGGATCGGGCCCACTTTTGCCAGGTCGGCCATTGCCCTGGTGACGTCCAGGAACTTCACCACTCGCCCGGTCGGCGGGGCGTCGAGCACCACCGCGTCATACGTGTGGATGCCGTTGACCGCTCGGGTAGTTGCCTCTTTCACTTTGCCAGTGAGCAGCACGTCTCGCAGTCCAGGCGCCAGCGTAGTGGCGAATTCGATCGCGCCCATCCGGCGCAGTGTCCGACCCGCGAAGCCCAGGTTGTAGAACATCGTGAAGTACTCCAGAAGGGCCTGCTCGGCGTCGACCGCCAGCGCCCGGACTTCACCGCCGCCGGGGGCGACGGCGATGCGCCGCTCCTCGTAGGGCAACGGTGGGGTGTCGAACAAACGTGCGATGCCCTGCCGTCCCTCGACCTCAACCAGCAACGTTCGCCTGCCCCCGGTGGCCAGCGCCACAGCCAGCGCAGCGGCTACCGTCGTTTTGCCGGTCCCGCCTTTGCCGGTGATGACGTGCAGGCGAGCCCGGCTCAGCTCATCGGACCATCCGGATGACGTCACAGCCGAGAGCCTAGGCGGCCCGCGGCTCATGAGTGACTAAAGTGTTGCCACCTGGAATGCCATTCCCTAAGACGCGCTAGCGTGCACGGTCATGACAATCTGGGAGTACGTCACCGTACCGCTGTTGACGCATGCCACCAAGCAGATCCTCGACCAGTGGGGAGCTGATGGCTGGGAGCTGGTCACCGTGATGCCTGGACCGACCGGGGAGCAGCTGGTGGCCTATCTCAAGCGTCCGAAGCAGTGAGCTGGTTGGGCCGGCTAACCGCGCTCGGGTTGGCGTTGCCGCCGGTGGCCGCCCCGGCTGGGGCATACGTGCCTGCGGTGCGCAGCGGATCCCTGGTGTTCACCGCGGGCCAGCTCCCACTAGTCGGCGGGGCGATGGCGACCACCGGCAAGCTCGGCGCCGAGATCGACACTGAGCGAGGCCAGGAGCTGGCCCGGACCTGCATGCTCAATGCGCTGGCTGCGGTGGACGGCCTGGTTGGGCTCGACGCTGTGGTCCGGGTGGTGAAGATGGTGGGGTTCGTGGCCTCGGCACCCGGGTTCACCGCGCAGCCCGCCGTAGTCAATGGAGCATCCGAGCTGCTCAGCGAGGTATTCGGCGCGGCGGGGGCGCATGCTCGGTCCGCAGTCGGGGTCGCCGAGCTCCCGCTGGGCGCCCCGATCGAAGTAGAACTGATTGTCGAGGTGTCCTGAGAAACCCAGTGGGTGACGTCATGTGGTTTCCCAGTCCCGTGAGGTCCTCGCTATTGCGGGTGTACAGCCGGGCATCGAGCGCGTGCGCGGTCGCCGCATCCGACCCGAGTGCACTCAGTGCGCCGAACTCAACAGCAGGGCTGTTACGGGCAGGCCAAACAGCTGTGGAGTTCGGGAGGCGCAGGGTTGTGGAGTTAGCGGGCGCGGCGGGAGAGGCGTTGGGGTTCCAAGATGAGCACACTCTTGCCTTCCAGGCGTAGCCAGCCACGGTGGGCGAAATCGGCAAGCGCCTTGTTCACCGTCTCCCGGGAGGCACCGACCAGCTGGGCGATCTCTTCCTGAGTGAGGTCATGGGTCACTCGCAGCATGCCAGCTTCCTGGGTACCGAAGTCGTGCGCGAACTGCAGCAGCGCCTTGGCCACCCGTCCTGGCACATCAGTGAAGATCAGGTCAGCGAGCATGTTGTTGGTCCGGCGCAGCCGCCGCGCGATTGCCCGTAGCAGCTGCTCGGCGATCTCCGGTCGTTTAGCGATCCATTCCCGCAACGCAGCACGGTCCATGCTCACAGCGCTGACCTCGGTCACCGTGGTGGCCGTCGAGGTCCGTGGTCCTGGATCAAAGACCGACAGCTCGCCGAACATGTCTGATGGCCCGAACACGGCGAGCAAATTTTCCCGACCGTCAGCCGACTTCCGGGCGATCTTGACCTTGCCCGACAGCACGATATAGAGGCGATCGCCCGGTTCCCCCTCGGAGAAGATGAT
Source organism: Actinomycetota bacterium (assembly GCA_030860695.1). GTDB lineage: Bacteria > Actinomycetota > Actinomycetes > Mycobacteriales > Pseudonocardiaceae. Next base: position 4,936 of record JALZHU010000087.1, on the reverse strand, counting down.
GTGGGCCCGGGGGAAGTTGACTGGCTCCAGGGTGGCCCGTAGAGCCTGAGCTGCCGACGGGTCGACACCCTGGAAGATGCCGGCCCTAGCCAGGGGGTCGTTCACCGCGTTCCTCCAGTTGACCCAAGCGGAACCGGCCCCGTCGTCAAGGGCCTGCTGGGTACCGCCCAATCACATGGGGTGAGTCTAGGACCGTTGCCGGACACGGCGTGACCGGATTAAGGCGGCCCGGCGCAGCCGACGCAGTCGGAACAGTTCCAGCGCACGGCCGATTCCACTGCCGAACAGCACTCGCACCTCGTCAGCCCGAGCCTTCTGCAGGAACTCCTCGACTTCGTTCTCTTGCACGGCGTTCTCTTGCACCGCGAGATGGCGCAGACGGTTCTCCAACCGCTCCATACCGAGCGCAAAGAACATGATCAGTACCGGGATGGCGGCAACGAACCAGGCGGTCATGGTGCGGGGCATCATGCCGTATCACCCGACCGGTGTCCGCGCGGGGTCGGGTGTCGGGCGTGTCGCGCTGCCCGGGCTGAGTGGCCAGGCTGGGCGACCGGGCCCGGTGCCACCTCCGTAGGCTGAGGGAGTGCCAGCCCAAGCCCGCCGGTCCTTCGCTGGGGAAAGCCACCTTGCGCTGGTTCGGCGAGCCCGCCGGATGAACCGGATACTGGCCACCGCCTACCCGGACGCGCACTGCGAGTTGGACTTCTCCACGCCGCTGCAGCTCGCCGTCGCCGCCATCCTGTCTGCGCAAACCACCGACAAACGCGTCAACGAGACCACGCCTGCGCTGTTTGCCCGGTATCCCAGCGCCGCCGATTACGCGGCGGCCGATCGGGACGAGCTGGAGGAGCTGATCCGGCCCACGGGGTTCTACCGGAACAAGGCGGCGGCACTGATTGGCCTCGGCGCTGCGCTGGTCGAGCGCTTTGGCGGCGAGGTGCCCAACAAGCTGGCCGACCTGATCACCCTGCCCGGAATCGGGCGCAAGACCGCCAACGTGATCCTCGGCAACGCCTTCGGCGTGCCCGGCATCACGGTGGACACTCACGTCGGCCGGCTGGTCCGGCGGTGGCGGTGGACTGAGCACGAAGATCCAGTGAAGGTTGAGCAGGCGATTGCTGAGCTCATACCGAAACGCGACTGGACGATGCTGTCCCATCGGGTGATCTTCCACGGGCGCCGGGTTTGCCACTCCCGCCGCCCCGCCTGCGGGGTGTGCCCACTGGCTGAGGACTGCCCGTCCTACGGCTGCGGACCCACCGAACCCGTGGTTGCTGCCGCGTTGTTGCGCGGGCCGGAGCGGCCGCACCTACTGGCAATGGCCGGGTTGCCCGCCGATCTGGCAGGCGACCGGGATGACGCGGTCGACGGGGCGGTCACTGGGGCGGCTACAGGGTCGATGCCATGAAGCCTGCGCTGCGGTGGACGCTGGTGACGGCGTTGCTGGCGTTCGCGCTCGTCGTGGCGCTGTGGCCGCGGGCGAGCCCAACGACGACTCCAGTCCCGGCTGATGCGGCGCAACTCGGGCAGCCAGCGCAGCCCGCCGCCGGACCGCATAGCAATCTCGATCAGCTGAGGTCCCGGGCGGCTCTGCAACCCTGCCCGGCCGCACGCTCGGGCACCACCCCGGTTCGGGGGCCGCTGTCCGGGCTCGTGCTGCCCTGTCTGGGCCAGCCGGGGACAGTCGACCTGGGCGCAGCGCTGTCCGGCCGGCCGGCGTTGCTCAACCTGTGGGGGCCGCTGTGCCAACCGTGCACCCAAGAGCTGCCTGCGCTGGCTGCCTACGCCGCCGAGCCTGGTGCAGTGCTCGTGCTTGGTGTCGAGGTGCAGCGGCTGCCCGAGGGGGCGCTGGACCTGCTCGCCGCACTGAATGTGCACTACCCGTCGGTCAGCGATCCCGATGGCAGGCTGCGCGCTGCGCTGGGCGCCCCGCCGGTACTGCCACTGAGCTACGTGGTGTCCGCCGACGGCCGGGTGACCCAGGTCAACCCGCCCGAGGTACTGCGCAGCCCCGAGCAGGTTCGTGCGGTTGTTGCGCGTTATCTCGGCTCCGGAGCGGACGGATGACCGGGCCGTTCTTATCTCGGCGCGAGCCGAGCGGGTACCCGTATCTCGCATTTCTGGTACCTGGGATGCTTGTCTGGGGGTTCACCGGCGGGTTGCTGGCCGCGCTGCTGATGATGGGTGGTTGGGCACGGCCGTGGGAGCTGGCGGCTGAGTACGAGCTGGATGCCGCGTGGCGGCTGGCCGAGCGGACCGAGGTGATCCGTTGAACTGGGTGGACGTGCTGGTGCTAGTGCTGGCGCTGATCGCCGGCACATCCGGTGCCCGGCAGGGCATGGTCACCGCGGCGGCGTCCTTCATCGGTGTGCTGGCTGGGGCAGTGATCGGAGTGCGAATCGCGCCGTCGCTGATCTCGGACTACCAGAGCCCGGAGATTCGAGTCGCGCTCGGAGTGTCGATCGTGATCGTGCTCGTCGCGCTGGGCGAGACGTTGGGGGTGTTGCTGGGCCGGTCGGTGCAACGCCGCATTGGGCCTGATGTGCTGCGCCGGGTGGATAGCTTTCTGGGAGCCGTGGTTCAGGGCGCTGCGGCTCTGGTGGTGGCGTGGCTGGTCGCCCTGCCGCTGACGAACTCGTCAGCCTATACCGGACTGACCGGTGCGGTGCGGGACTCGTCAGTGCTGCGCGGTGTCAACACGGTGATGCCCGATACACTGCGCGAGCTACCGGGTGAGCTGACCAAGCTGCTGGACGTCTCCGGGTTCCCCGACGTGCTCGCCCCCTTCACTCCCACCCCGGTTACCGATGTCGGCCCGGCAGATCCGGTGCTGCTCAACAGCCCGGTGGTGCGCCAGGCCCGCTCCAGCGTGCTCAAGGTTCGCGGCCGGGCGAGATCCTGCTCCCGGGCACTCGAGGGCACCGCGTTCGTCGTGGCGCCGCAGCGGGTGATGACCAATGCACACGTGGTCGCCGGCACTGACCGGCTATCGGTGGAAACCTCGGACGGCTCGCTGGACGCCACAGTGATTAGCTATGACCCGCAGTCGGACGTCGCAGTCCTGAGGGTACCTGGGCTTCGGGCGCCGGTGCTGCCGCTGGCTTCGAAGTCGGCCACCGCCGGGTCGAGTGCGCTGGTGCTTGGCTACCCGCTGGATGGGCCGTACACGGCGTCGGCCGCTCGGGTGCGCGCCCGGATTAACCTGCGTGGCCCGGACATCTACAACACCTCAACCGTGGTACGCAACGTCTACACCGTCCGCGCCGTGGTGCGCAGCGGAAATTCCGGTGGCCCACTGATCGACGAGTCCGGCCAAGTGCTCGGCTTGGTGTTCGGGGCGGCGGTGGACAACGACGAGACCGGGTTCGTGCTTACCGAAGACGAGATCGCCGATGACATCGCTGCAGCACCGAGCCGAAACGCCCCGGTTTCTACCGGCACCTGCGCCGTGTAACCGGCTAGCGGTCGTCTCGCATCGTCAAGGGATTCACAAGACGGGCGCACCGCTAACGCAGCGGGCGAGCCCGCCACAGTGACACCCCAAGCGCCGCCCAGATCAGTGCGAACAGAATCCAACCAACGGCGTCGCCGGACCCGAGCGGTGCGGTGAGCAGCGCCGCCGCCGCAACGGCAAGCACGACGCCAAGTGCCACCGCGCCATCGTCGACGAGCAGCCCGATCGCGCCGCGCGCGGCACCAGCAACCGCGCGCCTGGCCCTGCTCACGCTCCCGTTTTCGCCGGGGTTCCCATCCGGGTTCACGACAACACCGCCGGCTGCGTGGCGGTGCGGCGCAGCCGCACCGCGAACAGGGCCAGCGCGAGCGTCGTGGCTAGCAAGTAGCCCAGCGCCGCCGCTCCACCGGTCCAGTGGACACCGAGCCCCTCTGCGGTCCAGTACACCCCGAAGGTCACCAGCATCGCGCCAACAGCGAACTTCAGGGTGTTCTCGGGCACCCGGGTCAACGGCCGGCGCAGCGCCGCGCCCACTACCACTACCAGCAGCAGCGCCGCGCCGGCCCCTGCAGCGGGTACACCATAGCCGGCGCCGGTAGCACCAAGGGTCAGCACGATAAACGCCACTTCGACACCCTCCAGGAACACGCCCTTGCCACTCACCGCGAACCCGGCCCAATCGAAACGGGCACCGTCGAACCGGCGGGCGCGACTGGCCTCACTGAGCGCATCGACCTCCGCAGCGAACGCCGCGGCCTCGTCGTGCAGCGGGATGTATCCAGCCGCGCGCAGGATCGCCTTTCGCAACCACCGGCCCCCGAACAGCAGCAGCAGCACACCGATCACCAGCAGCAGCACCCGTTCGTCGATCCGGTCGAGCAGCGTCGGCCCGAACCCGACAACCAGCACAACCAGCGCTGCCGTGGCGACGCCGGCCCCGGCCAGCGAGGCCCGCCAGCTCCGGCTGACACCCACTGCGAGCACGATCGTGAACGCCTCGACGAACTCGACGAGCGAGGCGAGAAACGCCGGCACCGCGCCGGCGATGATGTCCACCAACATAGCCTCTGACGGTAGCCTTCACTACCTTTGAAGGCCAGAGAGGTAGCAAATGGACCAGATGGCGGCGCAGCGGATCCTCGCCGGGCTACCCGGACTTGCTCCGGCGCAGCGGCAGGTCGCACGGTTTTTCACCGAGCACGCCGCCCGGCTCGGGTTCTACTCCGCCGCGGAGATCGCCGAGCGGCTGGGCACCAGCGATGCCACCGTCGTGCGCACCGCCCAGGCGCTGGGCTACCGGGGCCTGGCCGATCTCAAGCGCGCCCTGCGTGCCGACGCTGCCGGGGACTCCGCGGAGCCGACCCCGGACGGGCGGCTCGCCGCCACGCTGCGCCACGGGACCGATCCCGGAGAGCTGCTCGACCACGTTCTCGACGTCCACCGCGCCGCCCTCGAGTTGGCCCGCGATCAGCTCCGGAC
>JALZHU010000010.1 GCA_030860695.1 Actinomycetota bacterium | reverse complement strand
CTACGAGGTGCCCTTTCGACGACGGGTATCGGGGCGTCAGCAACTCCGATCTTCCCAGGCCAAAGGGCACTTCCCCTCTTATGACACGCCCTCGGTCACAATCCGCACGGTGGATCCAGGCTCAGGTAGTCCCGGCGCACCCGGAGCCGGTGGTGCAAGCCTTGGGTGAAGGCGAGCCAAGCCGGGCTCCCGAGGTCGCCCGTGACGACCGTGATGCCGAGCAAGAGCATAAAGTTCGCGACCGAGCCGGCGACCAGCTCGCCGGGACGCGATCAGTTTTCGGCGGCGAGAGCTGCCAGGTCGAACTCCACCGGGAACGGCGCAGTGAGAGGTGTTGCGCATCGGTCTAACTGGCTGATCACTGCCCGCAAGCGGGACGCGTAGTAGGCGCGTCAGCACAGACCTCCACTGCGGTCGAGCGCGCCAGCGATCGCCGATCACCTTTAGCTTCGTGGCGAGGAGGTCTCCGATCCCCGCAGGAAGAAGTCGAGATCGCGGGACACCCGATGCTGCAGGTGGATGGCGATGGCGGTGCCGCCGACCAGGTAGGCGGAGAAGGGAACGATCGAACAGACCTTTTCCCAAGCCTCTGCGGTATCGCCGGGAAGCACGGCGCGCAGCCAGGCAGGAAGGCTCACGAGTGCGTCTCCGCCGTCGTTGCCAGGTTCTCCGCGAACGCTCGACGCCGCGGATCGATTCCCCGCCCGCGGGAAGCATCGCGCCAGTCGGAAGCGCCAAGTGTCTCGGCGGCCCAGGCGAGTGCCTGAGTGTCCCCCCGAGGAGTACCCGTCAAGCCACGTATGCCCCGTGTTTGATATTAGCGACGGGGGCATTCCAAAAAGACATGCGCATGTCTGGCCGGGATGCGAGTGGAACGGATGCGACTGCCGCGGCGACCGCGAGCCGCCGGTACCGCCCGAGACAGCAGCGGGGCTAGCTCGGGCCACCGCGGGTGGAGGTGGTACGCGTAGGCGATTTCGGCCGTTCGCGTGCTCGTCTGGAGCGCAGGCCCAGCGGCGCGCGTGCCAGCGTGGCCAGGACTTGCACCTGGGTACGCCTCAGTCCGCCGATTTTAGGCGTGACGCCGAGCTCAGTCGCCAGTCGGGCCACGTCGCCGGAGTCGAACCGCTGGTGCCCGCCGGGTGACCGCGACGGATGCAGCCCGAGACGGTCTCCAGCGCGCATCAGCCGGGGCACGTTCGTACCGAGTTCCCGCGCAACGCTAGCCGCCGACCATCTGTCCATAACGTTAAGTTGCCTGTAGCGGCTGAAGGGATCGCACGGAGTTGAGCGGGTCGCCGATGACCTTGGGCATGAATTACGCCGGTCCGTCGAAGACTCCCTGTTTTGATCAAGAACTGGCAAACCGGCCGGTGCCTACTCAGGTTGAAGACCCGGTTTTGTCGGGGTGCCGTCATAGAGTCGGTTCATGTCGGTGGTGGCGGTGTGGCAGGGCAGTGATGCCGAATTGCTCGCCGAGCTGCGCGCGCTGGAGACCCGGTTGCATTCGACCTGGGCGCAGATGTTGTCGGTGCTGGCCCAAATCAAGTCCCGGGGAACAGCCGCGACATTGGGGTACGGCACGACGGTGCAGTTGGTGCGGGCGGTGGCGCGGGTGTCGCGGGCTGAGGCCCGGGCTCGGATCGCGGCCGCGGCTGATGTGCTGCCCGGGCGTGGGTTGGGTGGAGCACCGGTGGCGCCACGGCTACCGGAAACTGCGGCGGCTGTGGCCGAGCACGCGATCGGGGCCGCGGATGTCGCGGTGATCCGCTCGGTGCTCGGCCGCATCCCCGGTCACCTGGGCGAGGAGAAACGGGCCGAGGTGGAGGCGCAGCTGGCCCGCCACGCACGCACCCTGGATGCCGGGCAGTTGGCGGTGCTGGGCAACCGGATCCTGGCCTACCTGGATCAAGACGGTCGGCCACCCCGAGACACTCCCGAGACCCGGCGGCGGCTGAGCTTCCACGATCGCGACGGTGGGTATGAATTGCGCGGATGGCTGGACCGGGAGGCCGCCGAGATCGTCCGGTCCGCGCTGAGCCCGCTGGGCGCGCCGCGTCCGGCCACCGACACCGAAATCGACCTGCGCGACGCGGCGCAGCGCGACGCCGACGCCCTGGTCGACCTCGCCCAACGGGCGCTTCAGGCCGGGGACCTGCCCACCGAGAGCGGCGAACGCCCACAAGTGGTGGTGACGATGAGCCTGGCCGTGCTGCAAGGCCGGATCGGATCAGCGTCGCTAGCGTTGGGCGGCCCGATCAACGCCGAGGTCGCCCGCCGCCTGGCCTGCGACGCCCGAGTCATCCCGGTAGTGCTGGGCGCCCGAGGCGAACCACTCGACATCGGGCGCGCCAGCCAAACCGTACCGGCAGCGATCCGCCGCACGGTAATCGCCCGGGACCGCGGATGCGTATTCCCTGATTGTTCAGTACCCGCCCGCTGGTGCGAAATCCACCACGTCATCCACTGGGCCAACGGAGGACCGACCAGCGTCGGAAACTGCGTTGCACTGTGCGGCCGCCACCACCGACTCGTGCACCATTCCCACTGGCAGATCGACATGACCAGCGGTATCCCACAATTCCACCCACCGCCCTGGCTCGGCGGACCCCCACGACGCAACCCACTCCACCTTGCACCCGAGCTGGTCCGAATCCGCGAGTAGTCGCAGCCGCCTACCGTGTCGGATCCGAAGTCGGGTTCGCGTGACCCGCGTGGAGCACCGGTTCGACCGTGTCTGATGACCGGCCAGCTGGCATCAGGTGGGTCATCGCAGGCCGGTAGTCCGGTTCAGTTCGGCGCTGACCCGAACGAGTCGAGCACGCCACCGCTGTTGTCGTTCTGGGTCGATCATGGCGTGGGTGTCCAACAGGACGGCGTCCGGGGTAGGTGGTGTGCGGGGCACGGGCAGGCAGCCGTGGACTGGTCGTAGCGAGTCCGCGCTGCGCACCACGTCGCCCTTGAGCAGCGACAGGGTGCCCAGGCCGTAAGGGTCCCTTACACCACCTTGCTGATCATCCGCGGACCCGCCATCAAGCACCGATTCCTCCCTCCACGGGCGTTCCCACGCAGGGAGCCCACTTACGCCTCACAGCCGACTCCATTGCCGTCCCGGTCCAATTTGTAGTGGTCGTTGCCGACCACCTGGACTGGCCCGCGCACGTATGCCGGACCGTTGCCGGTGCCGCCCTCACAATCCACGTCACCGTGGAAGACCCATGGCTCACATCGCCATGTTCAGCATTGGCGCCCACGGCCACGTCAATCCGAGCCTGCCGGTGCCTTCGGCGACGATCCGCGCCGCGGTCGGACGGGTACGGCCCTAGCCGGAGTGCCGGCGACCAAGCTCGGCGGCCAGCTGGACCCGGTTGGTGATCCCGAGCTTGCGGAACACGTTGGCCAGGTGGGTTGCCACGGTCCGGCGGGAGATGAACAGCCGGTCGCCGATCTGCGGGTTGGTGAGCCCCTCGGCCGCCAGCCGGGCGACGCTGACCTCGCTGTCGGTCAGGCTCTCCCAGCCCACCGACTTCCGGCGCAGCTGCCCTGACCGCCGGCGCCGGACGCCGAGAGCCCGAAGCGCCGCGTCAACCCGCGCAGCCCCGCGCTGCCCCCCGCTCTGCAGGTAAAAATCGAGGGCTTCGTCCAATACCGGCACTGCCTCGGCACCACGGCCGGCGCGGGAGAGGACAGCGCCGGCATCCTCGCAGGCCAGCGCCAGCTCAACAGGGTGGGGCAGCTGGCGGTAGGCGTCCACGGCAGCCAGCAGCGCGGCGGGATCGTCGTCGAGCAGGCCCTGGCAGCGCAGTGCGGCACCGGCTGCGCCGGGCACCCCGGAACGCCGGGCGCCATCGGCGACCTCACCGGCCACGACCGCCGCCCGCTCCCGGTCACCCGCCGCAACGGCCAGGCGGACCAGGTCAGGTCCCAGAAACCGGTAGGAGATCAAGAAACGCAGCGGCGCGGCCAGCTCCCAGGCGTCCTCCAGCAGCGCACGCGCCTGGCCAGCATCTCCCTGGGCCTCGCAGAGCAGCCCCTGGATCCAGAGGCCCCACTCCAGGGGCCAGCGGGCCCCGGCCGTCCGGATACCAGCGGCGTCAGCGGTCAGCTGCCAGTCCTGGGCGACCGACGCCTTGAACTCCTCCGCGGCGTCGACCATGCGGGCCTCACCAGCGGCGATGTCGCCCCGCTGGAGGGCGATCCAAGCCGCCACGCCATGCAGCAGGGAGGCATGCAAGCGAATCCCGACCTCATCGGCGAGGACCAGACCGGCCTCCGCTTCGGCGACACCGTCGGTGAGCTCGCCGTTCACGACGTGGTGCACGGCCAGCATGGCGTGGTACAGGGGCAGCCACATGACGTTGCCGCGCTCCTCGCCCAGTCGCCGGCCCAGCTGAAGTGCAGTCCTGGCCTCGGCGCGGCGGTCGGCGTCGATGAGCACCATCCCGAGGTGAAGGTGCGGGTGCAGATGGCCAACCCGGGGATCTCGGCTCCGAGTTGCGATGTCGACCGCCTGTTGTGCCAGTTGCACTGCGCTGGCCACCTCACCCCGGGCGTCGGCGGCCAGGGCGAGGGTCTGCAGAGCGAGGCAGACGGCGACATCGTCATCGGGTCCTGCCGCCCGGACCTGCTGCGCCTGGGCCTGCGCACCATGCGGGTCGCCGAGGAAAAGCCTGATGTTGGCGGCCAGTGCCAGCGAGCCGGCCCGGTCGCGCTTTGTTGCACCGGGGACGTGGGCGGCGGCTTCCAACTCGGCGACGGCCGGTTCAAGCCAGCCGATCGCCCACAAGACCTCCCCCAAGGCCCGCCGGAGGACGACCTCGTAGGCCGGCTTTGGGCCGCGGGCGAGGACCTCCCGAGCAACCTGCTCCGCGTCCTGCGGCCGGCCCGTCTGCAAGAGCAAGGGCGCCAGCTCCGCTGCTACCGCCTCCCGGTCCGGATCGTCGGTGCTGGTGAGCTCGAACGCCCGCTCGCATAGCTTGACCGCCACCGCCGGGGAGCGGGGCGCGGCCTGCTGAGCTGCCCGGCGCATCCCGCGGATCGATTCGGGATCGGAGGCGCAGGCGCCAAGGAACAAGTGGTCGACCAGCCGCACCGTCGGGACGCCGGCGGCGGTCAAGGCCCTGGCTGCCTCCCGGTGGATGCCTTGGCGAAGAGGCAGGGCGAGGTCATGGTAGATCGCTTCGCGGATGAGTTCATGGCGGAAGGCCAGCCCTTCTGGGGACTCTTCCAGCAGTCCCGCCCGCAGAGCACCGTCGAGTTCGGGCAGCAGCGCGATTGCGCTGCGGCCGGTGACCATGGACAGCTCGGCCACTGAGAACTCTCGCCCGAGCACCGCCGCCACCTTGAGGACCTCCAGCGTGGCCGCGGGGAGCAAGCTCGTTCGCCGCAGGATGGTCAGCGACAGGGTGTCGGGCAGCGATCGATCGGCGACATCGGCTTGCCCCTGGTGCACCGTCAGGCTTCCCTGGTCACCCAGGGCCTTCACCAGCTCGATCACGAACAGCGGGTTTCCTGCCGCCCACGTGAGCTGCCCGGACAGCACTGCCCCGGGTGGTGCGCCGGCCACCGCCGCGGCCAGTGCGTTCACCGCCGGATCGTCCAGGGCTGGCAGCACCAGCCGCACTGCACCGTGGTCCACCAGCTCCGCGATTACTCGCGCCAGCTCGGGACGTTCGGGGAAGGGCCGCAGGGTGACGAGCAGGACCGCGGGTAGCCGAGGTAGGGCTCGCCCGATGGCGCGGACGGCGCGCAGCGTGGCGGGATCGGCCCAGTGCAGGTCCTCGAAGGCCACCACGACGGGCCGTTCGGTGGACAGGCGCTCCAGCAGCGCCACCGACGCATCAATGACGCGGAAGCCGAGATCGGCGACGGGGGCCTGGAGCGGGACCGCTTCCCCAGTGATGAGCCGACCGATCTCGGCCCGTTCCGGATCAGCCGAGTCGGCCCGCAGCCCGAAAGTCTCGATCAACGCCGCTAATGGACGGTCCCGGCTCAGCTCGTCGGTGGTGCCCAAGAGGATCTGATAGCCCTTCTTGGTGGCGTGGGCCAGAGCCTCTGCCAACAGCCGAGTCTTCCCAATGCCAGCTTCGCCCTGCACGACGGCGGTCTGACCGGCTCCCTGGCTGGCGTCGTCGAGTACCCGCCGCAAAGCGGCCAACTCCTGGGAGCGACCAAGGAACGGGAACCCGCCTGTACCCACCTCGGGCAGGTTACGCCTTTGGCGCGTATGGTTAGGGATTACGGATCAGTGCCCTGAACTGGGGGCCCAACCACGGCTTGCGGCCCCAGGCCAGCAGCTTGCCCTTGGCGATCGCCCTCCATTGGTTTTCGCGGGCCCAGGCCACCATGAGCATCGCCACGGGGTCGGCCGAGATATGGCAGTCGGCCTTCCGCGAGGACGGATCCTCAACCGTGAGCGCGCCATTGTTGAAGATGAAATAGAAACGATCCCCTCCGCGGATGCGGACATCGTAGGTGGCCCGCAGACCCGCTGCCTTCTCTGGATCCACCATCGCCCGTGGATCGAGGGCCTGGAAGACGGGCACCAGAAATCGTCCTATCACCATCGCCGCATGAGCAGACTCGATCGGCCACGGGCGCCCGGCGGCGTGCGCGATGTCGCCACCGTGCATGACGGTCTCGTTCAGCAGGTGGTAGGTCAAGGTCGACTGGCGAACGGTGACGCCTTGCACCAGCCAGGCACGTGGCGCATTGGGGTCTGCTCCCACGCACTCACGGAAGTACTCCTCCGCTCGGGCCTCGATGCGGTCAGCTAGCACCTTCGGGTCGCGCTCGGAGTCGGACTTCACCCCCAGCATGGTGGTCTCACCCAGGTCCCACATATCCTGGATCAGCGAGTCACCAGCCACGCCGGCCAGGCTGGGAACCACCTCGTGCACCCGCGAAAGGTCCCGTCTGGCCAGACCGGGCACGGCTACCCAGGCCTGGGAAAGGTGCATGGCGACCTCACCGAGGTTCCATTGCCCCACCGCGTGAGCCTCCGGATTACGAACGGATCGCAGCAGGGTTGTCACCCGCCGTATCTCGTCGCGAAGGGCGTCCAGGCCCTGCTGCCAGGCGGCCATTGTTGTGCTTGCAACCACGTGCGGACCGTAGCGACGAATCCCGGTCATCCACATCCGTTAGATGACGGATAGATGACGGATCCTCAAGCCTGCTCAAGCCGACGAGCGCGGCGCACACCTAGGGAGTGCGTATGAAGCGTGTGAGCTGGGGTCCCAGCCACGGCTTGCGGCCCCAGGCCAGCAGCTTGCCCTTGGCAATCGCCGACCACTGACTCTGCCGCGTCCAGATCACCATGAGGAGCGCTACGGGGTCGGCCGAGATATGGCAGTCGACTCTGCGGGAAGACGGCTCTTCAACCGTGAGCGCCCCGTCGTCGAAAATGAAATAAAAGCTATCCCCGCCCCGGACGCGGACGTCGTAGGTGGCCCGGACGCCGGCTGCCCTCGCACCGTTCACAAACACCCGAGCATCGGATGCTTGCAGGATCGGGATGATAAATCGTCCCAGCACCATTGCCGCATGCGCCGGCTCGATCCGCCAGGGCTGGCCGGCTGCATCGGCGATGTCGGTGCCGTGCATGACCGTCTCGTTCAGCAGGTAGTAGGTCAGGGTCGACAAGCGGATAGTGACGCCTTCGAGCATCCATGGGCGTGGTGCATTGGGATCTGCTCCCACGCATTCGCTGAAGTACTCTTCTGCCCGGGCCTCGATGCGGTCCGCCAGCACCCTCGGGTCTCGTTCGGGGTCAGACTTCACCCCAAGGGTGGTCACGTTGGCCAGATCCCACATGTCCCGGATCATCGAGTCACCAGCCACGCCGGCGAGGCTGGGCAACACCTCGTGGAGCCGCGAAAGGTCCTGCCTCGCCAGGCTAGGCCCGACCAGCCAGACCTGGGAAAGGTGCATCGCAACCTCACTGAGATTCCATTGCCCTACTGCAGGGCGCCCCGGATCCCGAACGGAGCGCAACAGGGCTGTCACCCGCCGAACCTCGTTGCGTAGGGCGTCCTGGCCCTGTTGCCAGTCAGCCTTCGTTGCACTTGCGACCACGTCAGTCCCTTCACTCGGCGCTGTGCTCCCGAGGCTAGCCCCTGGCGCTGGCCCGGTGGCGTCCGCCGGTGGAGATCGAAGCACGGCCGCACGCGCAAAGAGCGCCCGCCAGATCGTGATGTATGTCGAGGACCTCGTCTAGCGCCAGGATTCCCAGCCAAGTGACGGAATCCGAGTGCGGGTCAACCACGACTGCGAGGTGACCGGCGATATCGTAGGAATCGAGTGCCTCAAAAACAGCCTGCAGCGCGGCCGAGTCGAGAAGAGCGGCGGCGGACAGGTCGATCACGAGATGCGGCCGGCCATCATGGACTGCTTCGATGACCTTGTCGCCGAGCACCTGCGCCGTAAGCAGGTCCACCCTGCCGGTTATCCGGCACACAGTTGTGTCCGGTTGGGGACAACTCAACGTGGCGAGGACCATGGGCCCACCAAGCGGTGGTGCTGGAGTGATGGTGTCAAGCTGGTCGCGCGTCGCTGATGTCACTGGTCGACTCCTCCCCGACATTACAGACGAGAACCGACCGTACACGCTCAGCAATGAACGTCAACCAGGTGTCAGGCAATCTTGACAACGGAATCTGAGAGTTTGTCCGAAAAGTCCTCAAATGCTCTTTTGGCACAGGTGGCCTTGCGTCACATGTAAACTCTACGCGCAGGCGCGGGCACAGTCCGTAGGAGGGGGTGAGTGGAGTGGATTGGTGGATTCCGCACTCGATATAGCTGTTCATCATCACCGGCAGCTGGTCATCGTCCACCCGCGGGGGCTGCTCACCGTGCGCACCGCGGCAGAACTGCGCCGGGTCCTGGCAAAGGAACTGGTTGACCACGGCCGAGTCGTGGTCGATCTCGACGGGTTACAGGTAGGCCGAGCGTCCTGCGTGACGATTTTCCCGGCGGTGCTGACCCAATGTGGCGGCTGGCCATCCGCGAAGGTCGCACTGTGCCGGCCCGACCAGGCGATGGCTCAGGCACTGGAAGCTCGCCGGGTGTCGGCCTTAGTGCCGGTGTATCAACTGCGGCTTGAGGCCGAGGCCGCGATTGACGCACGGCCAGCGGTTGTGCGGGTGCAGGTCCAGTTGCCCTGCGATGCCGGGACTCCCGCTACGGCCCGCCGACTGGTCCGCGAAATGTGTCCGAAGTGGCAGGTCGACAACGGGTTGCAGGAGACCGCCCAATTCGTGGTCGGCGAGCTGGTGGCCAACGCGGTGGAACACGCGTGCACCGATGTCGGGTTGACCTTGGAGCGTGGTCCCCGCGGGCTGCGGGTGGCTGTGCGGGATGCCTCCCCGGTCGGGTTTCCTGGACCAGTGGAGCGCTCGATCGACCCGTTAGGACGGGTCCGTGGCCGGGGTCTTGAACTGGTCAAGAGCCTCACCACGGCATGGGGTGTCAACGTCCAACCCGACGGCAACACCGTGTGGGCCGAGATAACCAACTAAAGCTTCAGCACAGGCCGGTCGGTGCAAGCAGACAAGGCTTGCGGAAGGTCCCGGCGGCTGGCAAGGTGCCCGCCTACCGGGACGTCACTAACCGCCCTTCCGCGGTGCGAGGAGTCCCTCCCCGACCCGCCTGGCGTTGCGATCTCCCGCCGCCAGGCGGGTCTTCCTCAGCCCGGCTACTGGCTCATTGGCGACTGATGCTGACCCGCCGTAGGACCCGGCCCCGCCGGTAAGCGTTGATGCGGATCGGCTAGGGCCTGGCGATGGCGTCAATGGCAGGCGGTTGATGCTGAACCGTCAGCGACTAACCTGGTTTACATCGTCGACGGAGCAGATTCACTGCCCAGGGCGTTCGAGCCGCATCTCCTGGACAACATCAAGCTAGGGGCCGAGGTCCACGCCATAGACCATAAGGCGAAGGGAACGAAGGTCGTCGTCCAGTATCGGACTGCCGGCGGGGAGCAGAGCATCACTGCCGATGAGTGCATCATCACCGCCCCTTCGGGAATTCTAAGGCACATGGGATCGGCGGATTGGACCCGGACAAGTGGTGGGCGAGTGACGGTTACCGACCTGGCAATCCGCAACATCGTTTATACCCCGGCCGGTCAGGACCGCCGGTTCAACAAGGGTGTGATCATTGCTTCCTACTGCTGGGAGCAAGACAGTATCCCCTACAACCCGTTGCCGGAAGAGGAGAGGATCGCAGAGGCCCTGGAGAACCTGGCAAAAATTCATCCCGAGGCTCGAGATACATTCGAGTTCGGAATCTCGAAAAACTGGTCTGCGGACCGGTACGCTGGCGGTATCGGCCCACTTTTCCGTCCGTTCGAGATGAGCGGAGAGCTGTACGAGAACGTCATCCGCCCGGTGAATCGGATTTGGTTCGCGAACGACGCCTGTGACCGGTGCCACCGGCGCTGGATCGAGGGAAGCCTTAAGGCTGCCGTGAAGAACGCGTACGCAATTCACACTGGGATGCGTAACGAGATCCCATGGAAGGACTAGCACTGCAACACCACACATGTACAGGCGACGCCGGAGTCTAGTACTCGGCTGCATGACGGCCTGTTGACTGCCAGCTGGCCTACCGGCGCTGTATGCCGTTGCCTCTCGTCCGAGCCGGCAACGGGCACCAGCCGCTCTCCTCGACGTTGTGTGCAGTAGTCACCACAGGACCCGTGCGGGTCGACCTAGCCGCCGGCAGCTCCAGGCGCAGCCGTTCGGCATGGCCGATGTCGCCAGATCATCAGCACCGAATTAACCTCGCTGTCCGTCTGGTACCCCCTCGACTGGCGGTAATCAGGCCCCGTGACTAACCTGCCGCGCACAGAACCGACGTCCCAGACGTTGGTCACTGACGAGTTGACCAGCCGACCTAACGGAGATCATGACTGCGCCGCACTCGCCTACTAGCCCAGACGACACCAAGCGCAAGATCGACCTCAACATGACCCAGGTCGCCGCAGCCGCCCTCGCCGCAGTGACTGCCGCAGTGGTCGGCTCCAAGCTCGGCGCTGCCGGCACCGTCATCGGGGCCGCCGGGGCCAGCATGGTCACCACCATCGGGACCGCCGTGTACCGCGCCTCACTGGAGCGCAGCCGGGAGAGGGTCCGCGCTCTCGCCAAGCGCACTCGGCCGTTGCCAACCTCCCGGGAGGGAGCCACGACCGAGCACGCCTACCCTGCGGAGGCGGCGTCGGCGCAGGTCTGGGCGGCCGCAAACCAGACCACGCCCGATGACAAGCGGCTTACCGACACTACCGATCGTGGATCGCAGCCCTCGGATCACTCCCGGCGACTTAGCACGCTGCGCTGGGGGGCGGTGGTCGTGGGGACACTCGGCGCTTTTGTGCTGGCCATGATGGTCATCACCGGCTTTGAGTGGGCCAGCGGAGAGGCCGTAGGCGGTAACGGCAAGGGGACCACCATCGGGCAGGTGATCACCGACCAGTCCGGCCCGCCGAAACCAGCAATCCCGCCCCCGCCGCTTAACCCGGGCGAGTCAGCGTCCGAGACCCCCACCTGGACCACCAGCGCGCCCGACATCCCCACCACGACTACTACGCCAGACGGTGGTGCCGGCGTTGAGCCGAGCCCGTTCGAGACCTCCGACAAGCCAACACCTAGCAAGGTGACAACAACCCCGCCTCTAATACCGACCCAGCTCCCCGGCGTCGGAGGGTAATCCCACGACGCAGCCGCGTCTGTCTTGCCGCGTGGGCGGAACCGACCACCCGTAGACTCACTCGAATGGACTTCGGCGTCGGATATTTTCCGACACATGAGGGCATGAATCCGGGCGCACTGGCGCAAATGCTGGAGGAACGCGGGCAGGACGCGGTGTTCTTCGCCGAGCACACCCACATCCCGGCCAGCCGGGAGACCCCCTGGCCTGAGGGCCCCGAGGGCACCCCACTGCCGACAAAGTACTGGCACTGCTACGACCTGTTCGTGGCGCTGATGGCTGCCGCGGCCGCGACATCGAAACTACGCGTCGGCAGCGGCATCTGCCTCGTCGTCGAGCGCGACCCCATCATCACCGCCAACGAGGTGGCAAGCGTGGACCACCTATCCGGCGGCCGATTCGAATTCGGCGTCGGCGCCGGCTGGAACCGCGAGGAGATGCGTAACCACGGCACCGACCCGTCTCAGCGGATGACGGTGCTACGGGAGCGTGTCGAGGCGATGAAGGCGATCTGGACCCAGGAGGAGGCCAGCTACTCTGGCCAGTTTGTCAACTTCGAGCGCATCTGGTCGTACCCCAAGCCGGCGCAGCGGCCGTATCCACCCGTTCTCGTCGGCGGCGATGGGCCGACCGTCTTGGATCGGGTACTCACGTTCGGCGACGCGTGGTTCCCGAACTACCGCGGTGACGAGGCGATCTTCGACCGAATAAACGAATTACGCTCGCGTGCGGACCGCCCGATCGAGGTGCACATGCTGTCTGCGCCCCCCGATCCCGCCGTGCTCGAACGCATGGAGCGGATCGGGGTGCGGCGGGCCAGCCACTGGCTGCCGTCCGGTCCCCGTAGCACCGTCGAGCGGGCCCTGGAACAGTGGGAGAACGCGATCGGCCAATTCACCGGCGGATGACCAACGAGGAGGCGCGTCGACGCTTCGCGGAAGCCAGGGTTGCCCGGCTGGCAACCGCGGACGCCGACGGTCGCCCACATGTCATACCGATAGTCTTCGCTCTGGCGAGCGAAAGGGATGCCGGCAAGACAGGTGCTGGACAGACGCGTTCCGGTGATACGATTTACAGCGCCGTCGACGCGAAACCCAAGCGCTCGACGTCACTGCGCCGGCTCTCCAACATCGCGGCCAACCCGCGCGTCGCCGTCCTCGTGGACTACTACGAAGACGACTGGCACGCGCTGTGGTGGGTGCGGGCCGACGGTAAGGGCCGGGTCGTCGACGCCGACGAACCCGAGGGTCGCGACGCCATCGCGCGGCTGGTGGCGCGCTATCAGCAGTACCGTGAGCAGTCCCCGCGTGGCCCGGTGGTGGCGATCGACGTCGCACGCTGGTCGAGTTGGTCGGCCGCAGGCGACTGACCTGCAGGATCACCTAAAGTACTCCGCCCAGCAGAAATAGTAGAAGCCACACTATTATGAAAAAAGCTTCTACCCATATCACCATAATCCCGATAACTAGTCCAACACTGATAAATAAAACAGTGATAATGTCGATAGAATAATCCCTGATGCGCTCGCTTCTAACATCCCCACCATTGGTTGCCTTGACAATCATTTCTCTGATTGCCAGGATAGTTGCCGAGCCAAAGGATACGAGCCGGCTCAAAACAGAATTTGGCAACATTTGCATCTCCCGACCACGGTGGACGCGGCGCACTGGCCCCGTCGTCGTCCCCGTCCACTGACAAGCTTACATTAATGACCCGTTACACAACATCAGCGAGTACCGCATCTTATTTGATCTGTAGCGATGTGTACGGACCGTGATCGGCGTTGTCCGCAGGAACGTCGGCGCGGTCGGGGCCGGACAGCTGTCGCTGTCGAGTTCGGGAGGTTGAGAGCTGTGGCTGCCGACTGGGCGCACCAGCTCGGCGCCGGCGGTAACGTTTAGTTACTCTGCGGCGATGGAAAGGGTGGGCTAGCCACGCTATGGTGCTGCGGGGGATCAGAAATGCGACGCAGAGTCAGCAGTTCGCTCCTCTTCGCTGTGCTGATGTCGCTGCTGTTCACGATAGGTCCAGTCGCCACTGCCGCGCCGTCAGAGAACTACGGTGAATACTCCCTGATGACCCAGCGCCATGCTGGGCGGTTTTACTCTGACGGGATCCCCGCGGGGCAGTGGTCGTGGACGCCGCGAGGTAATGAGTCGGAGGTGTTGTGGGGGGATCCATCAAAGTGGCCACCAGACAGCGCGGAACGGTTCATTCATACCGGCGATTGGGTACTGCTCGACGGATGGCGCAGCTTCGGCACCTACTACGTTCAGCGGGTGCACCGTGAGCTGATCGGTGACGGATCTTGCGGGAACATGATGCCGTTGCCGTCGGACGGAGGCCGCCAGCACTACGTGCAGTGGAAAATTCCACCACGGGCCTACTGCCTCCAGGCGTGGGGCACCATCACCGAACAGTTCAGCGGCAAGACCGTGGACTTCTTCCATTCGCAGGTGTGGTCCCCGCCGAGCACGTGTAGCAATACCTACCTCGGAGTGCAAACCTGCATAACCCAGCGGGAATCGTGGTGGGACAACAACGGTGCTCCGGGTGCCCCGATCACCCGTAAACTGGAGCGCAGCGTGTCGCTCGCCCGCGGTGTCGGGATGGGCTTCGTGATTGACCAGACTTACCCGCATTCTTGGCGTGCCGAATTGCACTCTGCCTGGGCCTGGTAACGGCGCTACGTGCCCCGAATGGGCGGCAGCGGCTCAGGACCGGTTGGCCGGCTGCCCCGGGTTGCTTGGCGTTGCCGGAGCCCCCCGTAACGTTCATGAGCTGCCTGCTTACTTACTCCCAGCGACTGACCGATTTCATTCCATGGTGCACCGCGCGTCCGGGCCAACCGCACCAGCCTGGCCCGCCACCGATCCACTACCCGGGCGAGTGCTTCTACTGCAGTCAAGGCCTCAAGTACCGGTTCGACCGGGCGCTGTTCCTTGGGTAGCTCGGTGCTCGTAGCGGCGGGCCGCTCAATGTCGCTGGCGGCGTCCTGCGGGAGATACCGCCCGAAGTGCTCAGCGGCGTGCAGTGCCTCGTAAGTTTGCCATGGCAACGGCATCGAGCCAGCCGGCGCGGGCCGGGGCCGCGGCAGCGCAGGAGCCAGCTCGCCCAGGTCGTTCACCGGTTCATCCGCAGGTGGCAGCCTCAGATACACCCGGGTGGTGGTTCCCTGTGGGCCGCTGCGCTGCTGCACCAGGTCGGACAGGTAATTGAGCAGCAGCATGCCACGGCCGTCTGGTCGTCTGGGGTCAGACCCTGGGCGGCTGACGAGCGGGTCGCTGATCTGTCCGGCGTACCGAACTTCGCACACCAGATAACCCCGCTCGACCCAGATTCGCAGCGTACCTGTACCTCCGCCGGGAACCAGGCTGCTTGCCGCCAGCTCACCGACGATCAGCTTGAGCTCCGCATGATCGCCGCCCAGGCCCAGCCGCATCGCGTGATCGCTGGCGAACTGAGCGGCCAGCGCCTGATTGGTGAGATCGAAGGTGAAACTGGGGCCCACTGGCGGCGAGCAGGATTGGTTGTCGTCGGCGACGGCGCGTTCGGGTGCATAGGTGGTGCTGGCCCGCTTACCACTGGCATCGATCAGCAGCGGATGGTGAGCTTTGGCATCGGCGAGGGTCTGTGGGCCCACCCTGTCGGTGTCATAAGGGCACAGCAGGGTCACCGATCGACCGGCAAGCGCAATATTGATCAAGGCCTCGTGTTGAGCGCAGGCCGGGTATTCCCGGGCAGTGCGTCCAGTCCACAGGTGTTCGCTGAGGATCCGCACCCGTCCGGAAGGGTGGGCGTCGGCGAAAGCGCGTAGCACATTGGGAATGATCCGCCCTGGGTTGCGGCCGGCGCGGGTCATATCGAGCAGCCGCACCCGCTCGGCGTCGGCGCCGAGCTCGGTCAGGATGAGCCGCAGGTTTGGACCTGGCACGGCGAGCGCCACCGGTTCTCCGGTTGCCAGCCCCTCGCGAATGAACGGCACCGTGCCTTCGAGGTATCCCACGGTGCCACGGTAGAAAAATGCCGGGTGTACGAACTCGTCAGCCCAGCGCGGCGCTGGGGCGGTCATCGCCCCAACAACCCCTTCATCTTGATCGTGCCCAGACGGCCGCGGAAACCGACGACCAGCACACTTACCACCTCGTCTCGACGCGACAACAGCGGACCCGCCGATGGATCGGCAGGCCACACATCACCGCGCCAAGCCCCGCACCCAGAGTAGGTAGTGATCCGGCCCGTCACAACCCGAAACCGGTCTGATCACAGCAAGTTTTCCGAACCTTCCCGTTGCTGGCCGCTCTGGGCTGGCCAACGAACACGCGCCGTGGACGACTATGGCCGGCGCCAGTCCTCTGCCTGGAGGTGGGACCCAGCCATGGGGCCCATCTGAAGCATTCCACCGTCGACTGTCCACGATGCGCCCGTGACGTACGCCGCCGGAGCAGAGCAGAGGAAGGCGACTACGGCGGCGATCTCGCGGGCATCGGCAGGGCGCCCGAGAGGCACGCCGGGACGGTGTTGTTCGTGGACGTCGATGTCGTCCTGGCCAGTCATCGGTGTGGCGACCTCACCGGGTGCGACGGCGTTGACGGTGATGCGGTACTCGGACAGCTCCAAGGCGGCGGTCTTAGTCAATAGCCCCAGTGCGCCCTTTGCCGCACAATACGGGGCCGCGCCAACTCTGGGCTGGTGTTCGTGGACGCTGGTGATGTTCACGATTCGCCCGCCGCGGCCAGCAGCGATCATGCGTCGTGCAGCCCGCTGCAGGCAGAGGAAGGCCCCATCCACATCGGTCGCGAGCACCTGCCGCCAGGTGCCGTAGTCGATGTCAAGCAGTGGCGCGGCAGTGCCCGTGCCGGCGTTGTTCACCAGCACGTCGACGCCGCCGAGGAGGTCGGCGAGCTCGTCGATCACGGTCGCTGCGTCCGGGAGGATCGTCAGGTCGAGGCGGCGTACCTGGGCGCGCCGGCCGCTAGCCCGGACCTCTTCGGCGGTTGCCTGGGCGCCGTCCTCGTCGGTATGCCAGGTGATGCCGACGTCACACCCCATCTTGGCCAGAGCAACCGCCGTGGCCTTGCCGATTCCGGAATCTGACCCGGTCACGATCGCAGTGCAGGGGAAGTCTTGCGGAGTGCTACCGGAACTGTTCATGTACTGCGGGCTGCTACGCGGCTTGACGTTGGGGCGTGCTGGTCGAGTTTCCCAGGTTCGACGAGGCAGCGTAGTTCATTTGCCTTGCGGCCTGAAGCTCGTGCAATTGTCGATATACGGAAAGCTGTGCTGCTGCCTGCCGTTTCGCGCGCGCCTCGAGCTGCCACCTGCCGATCCGGTAACCTATGAGCCCGCCAAGGATCACCAAGGACGCCACCAGAATGATCGGTTCAAGAGCCATTTCCTTACGCCTCCTTAGTTAGTGGTCTTCCCATAGAGTTATGAAGGGCCACTCAAGGTCACTGGATGACCTGGGCCACGCTGACAATGCTCCCTTCTGCATCCTCGGGCGGCACCCGATCGGACACGGATCTGCCCTTGACGGGCCCGGCTCCAGCTTCTGCCAACCAGGGCCCGTTGGTGCATCCAGTTACCCCGCCTCACCCTGGAGTAAACCCGGAGTACGGGGTGCTGCTCGTCCACACGCGCGGCTGGAGTCGGCGCGGTTCGCCGGTGGCTCGTTGCCCCCTGGATGTGACTGCTGTTGGCCTAAGATTTGCGTCTCACTGCTTGCACCGCTTCGCAGTCGCAGCCGAAGGAGACGTCCATGACGGCGATACAGGACCTGGTAGACCGCAACGCACTGCGCGCGGGTACCGGCCCTGGTCCGTTGGCGGGTCGACCTGCCCTGCGCGTCGCGGTGGTGGCCTGTATGGACGCCCGGATCGACCCGGCCCAGCTGCTCGGCCTGCAGGCGGGCGAGGCGCACGTGATCCGTAACGCGGGTGGCGTCGTCACCGACGACGTCATCCGCTCCCTGGCGGTCAGCCAGCGAAAACTGGGCACCACTGAGGTGATGCTCGTGCACCACACCAAATGCGGGATGGCGACGTTTACCGACGAAGACTTCTGTTCCGAACTTCAGGAAGCCACCGGCCTGCGACCCAGCTGGGCGGTCGAGACCTTCCGCGACACCGAATCCGACGTGCGGCAGTCGATGGAACGGGTGCGGCGGTGCCCGTTTCTGACGAATACCTCGGCGGTGCGGGGCTTTGTCGTGGATATCGAGACCGGCGATCTCACCGAGGTCTTGCCGCCGTCGTCGCAGCCGTGAACCCAACCCGCCTGATTGCCTGGTTCGACGCGCACGCGCGGGACCTGCCCTGGCGCGAGCCTGACACCACGCCGTGGGGTGTTCTGGTCAGCGAAGTCATGCTGCAACAAACCCCGGTGCATCGCGTCACCGGGATGTGGGCCGAGTGGATGGCCCGCTGGCTCAAACCGTCGGGTCTGGCCGCCGAGACACCCGGCACCGCCGTCCGTGCTTGGGGAAAGCTTGGCTACCCGCGGCGGGCGCTGCGGCTGCATGCAGCGGCCACAGCCATCGCTACGCAGCACGACGATGTCGTCCCCGCCGATGTGGACGTGCTGCTCGCACTGCCGGGCATCGGCGCCTACACCGCCCGCGCGGTGGCGGCTTTCGGTTACGGGCAGCGCGTGCCGGTCGTGGACACCAACGTCCGCCGGGTGGTTGCTCGTGCGGTGCACGGCATGACCGACTCCGGGCCGCCGTCCACGTCCCGTGATCTGTCTGACGTCCATGGTCTACTGCCCGAGGTGCAGCCTGCCCGCTTCTCCGCCGCGCTGATGGAGCTGGGCGCCGTGGTCTGCACGGCTCGCCGCCCACGCTGCGTCGACTGCCCGGTGGCCGGCGAGTGCGCCTGGGTGCGCGCGGGCCGGCCCACCGGGACCGCCCCCGGTCGACCCGCGCAACGCTTCGCGGGTACTGACCGCCAGGTGCGCGGTTTGCTGCTCGACATCCTGCGGGCAGCGGCGGGCCCAGTATCCCGAGCCCGGCTGGACGCGGTCTGGCTGGACGCGCCACAGCGGGACCGGTGCCTGGACTCGCTGCTCGTCGACGGCCTCGTGGAGCAGACCCTCGACGGGCGCTTTGCTCTACCTGGAGAACACTGAGCCGCACCGGGTATCTAGCCGTAGGCTGGCGGCATGGCCGTCGTGAAGATCAACGCTATTGAGGTGCCGGAAGGTGCGGGTCCCGAGCTGGAGCGCCGGTTCGCGGCCCGGCACGGGGCGGTGGAATCCGCTCCCGGCTTCCTGGGCTTCGAGCTGCTGCGCCCCGTGGCCGGGGACAACCGGTACTTCGTCTACACCCGCTGGGAGACCGAGGAGCACTTCCAAGCCTGGCGCAACGGCCCGGCCATGGAAGCCCACTCCGGCGAGCGGGCAAAACCAGTAGCCACCGGCTCCTCCCTGCTCGAGTTCGAGGTCGTCCAGTCGGCCGTACCCGCTGATAATCGCCATCCGGAGCCAACTCCGTAGGCTCTGCTGCGCCGGGTTAGACCGGCCACCGGCTGTCCCCGTGGGGCTCATCGAGCTAGACCCACTGGGCCTGCGGGGTCGCGGTCAGCCCGAAGCGCTGCCAGCTGGGTTGGTTCCCTTGGTGCCAGCGCTGGCAGGCGTCCTCGACCTGAGCCCATAGTGGCGTTGGTCCGCCTTCACGGATCCGCCGTGAGCCGTCCTCGGCGGTGGTGAGGTCGATTTCGCACCAGGAGCCGTCTGGTGTGGACAGCGTGGCCGCTTTCGGGGTTCGGCTAACGGAGTCGAGGGTGTAGCTATACCGCAGGCCGGAGGGCAGGGCCAGGCAGGCCAGCAGCCACACCTCCCCGTGGGTGTTCCAGGGTTGGGCTGGTGTGGTGGTGATGTGCTGCTGGGTGGTCGCGGCTTTGGGAGATCGGCTCGGGGTGACGTCGTCGTGGTGGCGCATTCCCATGAATGCCGCCCACCGCCCGGTGAACCGGCCTTCCAGCCGGTCGTCGTAGCGGTGCAGCAGGACCAGGTTGCCGGCGCCGGTGCCGAGTTTAAGATCGGCGAGCAGCCTCGTCGCCGAGGCGATGGGCCAGCAGTGCGGCGTTGTATCCAGTGCCGGTACCAATCTCCAGCACCCGGTGTCCCTGCTGGATGTCGAGGGTTTCCAGCATCCGCACCATCAAATCGGGTTTCGTGCTGGAGGACACCGCCCGGCCCTCGGTGTCAACCTCGGTGCCCAGGGTGGTGGGTGAGTAGACCAGCGCCAGACCCTCCCCGTTGGTGGTGTCGATCGCGGCCCAGGAGCCATCGGGCTGCTGCTGGGTAGGCGGTGGGCACCAGCCGATGGCGGGGGTGGTGGCGATGGCTGCTGCCCATGCCGGGGCGTGCAGGTCACCGGAGTCGGTGAGAGCGGACGCGAGCGCGGCGGCGTAGTCGGCCCAGTCAGTGTCGGTGGCGGTCATGGTGCGGCTTCAGTGAGCAGGTCGGCGAGCTGCACGGTCAAGGGTGCTCCGGTGGCGTGCTCGATGAATCCGTACTGGCCCGTGGGGTTATCTCCAAGAACACCCGCTCCCCATCTGGGGTGATCACAAAATCCAGCGCCCCGTAGAGCAGGCCGAAGCTGTTCATGAGCCGCCGGATGCCGGTGGTGACCTGGTCGGGCGGTGTGACTAGTTTCGTAAGACACCGAGGCGTAGTCGGTGCGGTAGTCGACATACGCCGCCACGCTGCTGGTGGTAATCGTCGCGGCCGTCACGTGCTGCCCGATCAGCGCAGCTCGATCGAGACCTGTACTTGGGTGGGAAACCACGCGGTGTTGACCCGGAAGACCTCGACGCCGCGCTGACCGAGCACGCTCACCATCCGATTAGCGGTCGTATCGAGGTCCCGCGCCAGAATCAGGACGCTCACGCGGGGTTGCTGGACTCGTCGGGGCAGAAGTCGTAGGTCCAGTCCTCCGACTTGCCCTTATCACCATCCAAATCGGTGACCGAGTTCGCGGTGGGATCCGCCGCGACGATCTCCGTGATCAGACGCCCATCCAGGGTGAGCGCGACCTGATGGTCATGGTCGTAGCGCCAATTCCCAAGCCGTGCACCAGGGTCCATCACCTGGGCGCCCCGCAGATTCCACGGGCGAACGCCAACAGGGAAGGCGCATCGTGCCCGGCCGGGGTCCCCATCGGGCGACCCAGTCCGAACTGCGCGGAATGGGAAGCGACCGGGTCATCCGCGAACCCGGCCGGTTCGCTTCGCGCAGCGAGCAACGCAGTCATCCAACACTCCTCCTCGGCACTCCTCGTTCATACCGTCTTCGCGGCGGGTTGAAAATCCCGCGACGAAGATCAGATGGCGGCTGGTTGCCGCTGGAGAGCCGTGGGCATGCGTTCTCACTTCGGGTGGTGGGACCCGGGCGGGCCGCGGGGAGCTGCACGAGGTTGCTCAACCTCAGCGGCCCGGCCGGGGTCATCGGGTGTCCTCGGCGGCGGTGAGCTGGCTGGCGGCGTACGTGCGCTGGCTTGTGCAGCCGCGTCCAACGGGACAACACCCCCCGGCGACTCACCGGAGGCGCTTCGCCCTGCCTGGTGAACGCTGAGCCGTAGGCTGGTGGCATGGCCGTTGTGAAGATCAACGCAATTGAGATGCCGGAAGGCAAAGGTGCTGAGTTGGAGCGCCGGTTCGCGGCCCGGCACGGGGCGGTGGAATCCGCTCCCGGCTTCCTTGGCTTCGCGCTGCTGCGCCCCGTGGCCGGGGACAACCGGTACTTCGTCTACACCCGCTGGGAGACCGAGGAGCACTTCCAAGCCCGGCGCAACGGCCCGCCAATGGAAGCACACGCCGGCGAGCGGGCAAAACCAGTAGCCACTGGCTCCTCCCTGCTTGAGTTCGAAGTCGTGCAGTACGCCCAGCCGTCCCCGGGTACCTCCTGATCGTCATCCGCCAGCCGTACCGTCGCTAAGTGAGTGCAGGAAGTAGGTAACAGGCAGGGCGCCAGTAACCTGGGTGCTCCGTGGACGAAGTGGTGCTTTGTGGACACTGAGGACGCGCAGGCGATCGGGGCGCGCGCTCGCATGATCCGCCGTCGCCGGGGGTTGAGCCTGGAGGTGGTAGCCGGGCTGGCCGGAATCAGCACGGCGTACCTGTCCCTGCTGGAACGAGGCTTACGGGGGTTCAACCGACGCGGCCTGATCGAGGATCTGGCCGAGGCGCTGGGCTGCTCGGTGACCGACCTGACCGGCCAGCCATACCCGGCACCGGACCGGGCGACTATTGAGGGGCGAGCGGCGTTGCCCGGCATCAGCCTGGCGCTCAACGACGTCGGCCCCGACGAGGTGCCTGACGTTACGCCGCGGCCACTCGATGAACTGGTGGCCTGGGCCGACAGCGCAAACGAGCATCGTGACCAGGGCCGGTTCACACTGGCCGGGCGTGACCTGGGCACGCTGCTGACCGAGCTTCAGGCGCACGCGCTGACGGCTGGATCGGCCGATCGCAACCGCGCGTTCACCGCACTGGTGCAGTCTTGCATCGTGGCTGGCGCTGTCGCACATAGGATCGCGGGCAATGTCGACCTGGCGATCTCGGCGGTCAGACGCGGATATGACATGGCCGCTCGCCACGATGACCCTGGGCTAATGGGGCTCACTCAGTGGTCCTGGGCGGGAAAACTAGTGCTGCTGACTGCGCGTGGCCGCGCATCCCGGATACTTGCCACCGGGATCGACGAGCTAGCGTCATCCGTTCGCCTGCGTAGCGCGGACACGCTGCCCGCCGAGATGTTCGGCATGATGCATCTAGCGGCAGCGCAGTGTGCGGCACGGAGCAAGCAGAGCGACGAGGTGCGCATGCATCTAGCCGAGGCCGAGAGGATCGCCGCGCGGATCGGGGAGTGCAACGGGCTGCGCATGCACTTTGGTCCTACCAATGTCGCAGTGTGGCGGTTGGGGATTGGTGTTGAGCTGGATGAGGGCGGCCGGGCCTATGAGGTGGCTACCCAGATGCCGCTGGACGTGGCCGCGCTCAACAGTCGAGGGAGATCTGCGGCGCTGTACTTCGATTTGGCTCGAGCGCTGGTGCAAGACGGACCGGACCGCGATGCGGAGGCGATCCGCCACCTGGACACCGCAGACCGCCTGGCCCCGACCCAGATCCGTAACGACCCCATCGCCCGGGATCTGGTCCTCACCCTGGACCGGCGGGCCCGGCAGCGGGTGTGGGAGCTGAACAGCCTGCGTAACCGCTTCGGTGTCAGCAGGCCGGCTTGACGGAGTGTCAAAAGCCTGTGTCGATCTTGCCGCATTGTCGGGCGAGTGACCAACGGTACTGACGGATCAGCGGCACAGCGGGCGACTCGCGACCGCGTGGTGATCCACGCCACTTGCTCGGTGCACGGCGGCGTGAGGAACTTCACCAACCTGGTGGTGAGCAAGCGCGACGGCAACATCGTGCTCGACCCGCACGCCACCGGTGCATGTGTGATCATCCTGGGCGAGGCCGCCGCGAACCAGCTGTTCGACTTGCTCCGGGCATGGCTGAGGTGACCTGGTATCTCGCTCGGCGAGGGTGTCCAGATTGGATTGGCTGTTCTGGACGCACCGTGGGTGCGGCACCCGTACGGCGAGGAGCTTAGCTGCTTGAACCGGTCAGGACTTGCGTTCCGGGGATCGCAGCAGTCGCTGAACGGGTCTGTCAGAGGCAGGACGGTCAACCTGATGAATTACTTGCCTGCGCAAGTGTCCTGGTAGCTAACACCAGGGGCGTACTGTTCCCACGTCCTGTTCCCACGTCGCTTTGTCCAGCGGTCCGCCGGCGCGGAGGCAGGTTTCTCGTATCTCACCGCTGACGAACCCGTCGAGGCGAGGAAGCTCCCACAAGGTGACCGTTCGGTCATCGCTGCCAGTGACCAGGGTGCGTCCGTCCGGGGCAAGTGCCATCCCGTGCACCGTGTCGGTGTGGCCGGTCAGCGGTTAGCCCAGCTGGCTGGGTCGGTCCCGGTCGCTGATATCCCACAACTTGATAGTCCGGTCGCCGCCGGTGTGGCCAGGGTGGGCCGTCGGGGGCAAACGCCACCCCGTTCACCTCGTTCTCATCTCATGGTGACACCTCGCTGCGCCTTTGTGACCTTGTGGCATGAACTGGATGCCGCAGGCGGCGTGCACGCTGCCACGGTTCACCGTGCCTCGGTGCGCGTCGCCGTCATTCATGGAGAGCAGGTACCACATCACGAGAGGTCTACTCGATCTTGACGGCCCACGGCAGCGCGTCGAACATCAGCTCCGGGACCAGATAGCCGGCATCCGCGCCTCGCTGTCGAGGTATTCCTCGCGGTAGTGGACCACGGTGCCGGCGTGGACCCGGGACAGGGCCATCCAGCCGAGGAGTTCATCGCCTGGGCTCGCTGCTCGTTGACGGCCTCGTGGAGCAGACCCTCGACGGGTGCTTCGCCCTGCCCTGGAGAACGCTGAGCCGTAGGCGGGTTGCATGGCCATCGTGAAGATCAACCGTCCCCCCGTACCCCGGACTGACTGCTATTCGCCAGCCGTGCCGCTGCTCAGTGAGTGCAGGCAGTAGCGCGGCAGGTAGCCTCGGTCCGGTGAATGAAATGGTGCTTTGTGGACAGTGAGGACGCGCAGGCGATCGGGGCGCGCGCTCGCATGATCCGCTGTCGCCGGGGGCTGAGCCTGGAGGTGGTGGCCGGGCTGGCCGGAATCAGCACGGCGTACCTGTCCCTGCTGGAACGAGGCTTACGGGGGTTCAACCGACGCGGCCTGATCGAGGATCTGGCCGAGGCGCTGGGCTGCTCGGTGACCGACCTGACCGGGCAGCCGTATTTGGCGCAGGACCGGGCGACTATTGAGGGGCGTGCGGCGTTGCCCGGCATCAGCCTGGCGCTCAACGACGTCGGCCCCGACGAGGTGCCTGACGTTACGCCGCGGCCACTCGATGAACTGGTGGCCTGGGCCAATACCGCGAACGAGCATCGTGACCAGGGCCGATACTCGTTGGCCGTTCGGGACCTGGGCACGCTGCTGACTGAGCTGCAGGCGCATGCGCTGACAGCTGGATCATTTGACCGCGCCCGCGCGTCCACCGCGCTCGTGCTGTCGTGGGTTGTGGCCGGCATCGTCGCAAATAGGATCGCAGGCAATATTGATCTGGCAATCTCAGCGGCCAGACGCGGATATGACATGGCCGCTCGCCAGGGAGACCCTAGGCTGATTGGCCTCACTCGGTGGTCTTGGGCGGGAAAACTGGTGCTGCTGACTGCGCGTGGCCGCGCGTCGCGGATACTCACCGCCGGAATCGACGAGCTAGCGTCATCCGTTCGCCTGCGTAGCGCGGACACGCTGCCCGCCGAGATGTTCGGCTTCTTGCATTTGTCGGCGGCGCAGTGCGCGGCGCGGGGCAACCAGCACGACGACGTAGACGCGCATCTGGCCGAGGCCGAGAGGATCGCCGCGCGGATCGGGGAGTGCAACGGGCTGCGCATGCATTTTGGTCCCACCAACGTCGCCGTGTGGCGGTTGGGAATCGGTGTCGAGCTCGGTGAAGGTGGCCGGGCCTACGAGGAAGCCACTTGCACACCGCTGGACGTGGCTGCGCTCAACAGTCAAGAGAGATCTGCAGCGCTGTACTTCGATCTGGCTCGGGCGCTGGTCCAGGACGGACCGGACCGCGATGCGGAGGCAATCCGTCATCTGGACACCGCAGACCGCCTGGCCCCGACCCGGATCCGTAACGACCCCATCGCCCGGGATCTGGTCCTCACCCTGGACCGGCGGGCCCGGCGGCGGGTGTGGGAGCTGAACAGCCTGCGTAACCGCTTCGGTGTCAGCAGGCCGGCTTGACGGAGTGTCAAAAATCAGCGTCGATCTTGCCGCATTGTCTGATGAGTGATCAATGGCACTGATGACGGATCAGCGGCACAGCGGGCGACTCACGACCGCAGGGTGATCCACGCCACTTGCTCAGTGCATGGTGGCGCGAGGGACTTCACTAACCTGGTGGTGAGCAAGCGCGACGGCAACATCGTGCTCGACCCGCACGCCACCGGTGCGTGTGAGATCATCTTGGGCGAGACCGCCGCGAACCAACTGCTCGACGTGCTCGGGCAGTGGCTGGGGTGACCTGGTATCTGCGCTTTCGATGACCAACCATGACATCCACCGGGCCCTGTTGCAGCGTGGCTGAGTGGCTACGGTATGAGGCAGGACGGCCAACCTGATAAATCAACTGCCTGCGCAAGTGTCCTGGTAGCTGACACCGGGGGCGTACTGGTCCCACGCCGCTTTGTCGGGCGGCCCGCCAGCGCGGGTGCAGGCTTCTTGCACCTCGCCTTCGGGGAATCTGTCAAGCCGCGGCGGCTGCTGGTCGGCGCTGGCGGTGGCCAGGATGCGTCCGTCCGGGGCAAACGCCACCCCATACACCGGGTCGGTGTGGCCGGTCAGGGGTTGGCCCAACGGGCGGGGTTGGTCCCGGTCGCTGACATCCCACAACCTGACGGTCTGATCGGCGCTGCCGGTGGCCAGGGTGCGCCCGTCAGGGGCAAACGCCACGGCCCACACCGAGTTGGTGTGACTGCGAAGAGTCCTGAAGGGGGAAGTTGAGGCGAGGGTCTGTAGAAGGCTCGCGGGGGTTTGCAAGCTAGCGTCGAACTGTCTGGCGGCGACGCCGAGTTGAAGCGCACCTCGCGGATCTTGGTCGCGGATCCGGTCGGCCTGAGCCACCATGCTCCGGGCGATGACGAGGCTCTGGGCCCCGCTAGCTCGTTGCTGTTGCCAGATCGCGATACCTGCGGCGAGCAGCGCGAGCACCAGCAGGGTCGACAGCACGGTAATGGTGCGGGTGCGGCGACGCCGTTCGTGCTGCTGGCTGGCATGGACGCGCTGGGCGGTGGCGTCGAGGAATGCGAGAGCCTCGTCGTCGAGGTCGATGAGGGGTGCAGTGGGTTCGTTACTGTCGCCGGTCATCCCTAAAGTGGCCCGAGTGGCGGTGAGCCGCTTGTCGTCCCAGAGGTAGTGCTCAGGTCGGCCGGCGCTGTCCCAGTCTGCGGCTGCCTGCTCCACTGTCCGAGCGGTGCGCAGGGCGACAGTGATGTCGGCGGTGGCGGTGTCCAGGGGGTGTCACCCGGTGAGCAGGGCCTCGTGGGCCACGGTGAGCCACACCTGGCCGTCGTCATCGGTGTCGCTGAGCAACAGGCGACGGTCGACGAAGACCTGCAACGCCACACGCAGCGGCTCGGTCAGGCTGGTGAGTTTGATCCGCCGCCGGTGTCCGGGTGAATAACTCCTCAGCCTGGTCGATTGACACCAGTAGCCGCTGGTGCGTGGCTGGGCCGGCGGCCAGCAGGTCATCAGTCACGCGCCGCAGGCCGTCGACGCCCGCTTCGAGCTTGCTGCGGACGTCGTTGGCCGACCAGCCTAGCCCCCGACGGGTGGCCGTGGCCGCCAGCGCCCGGGCCAGCTCGGGCAGCGGATCGCTTCCCGGCACCAACCTCGGCACTGTCAACCATGCCGGGTCGCTGTCAAGCAGCGGCACCACCGCGGCGTTCAGCAGCGACGATTTCCCACAGCCAGACGGCCCGACGATGGCCAGGATCCCGCCGGTGCTGCCCATGGTGCGCAGCCGGTTGCCCACCTCACGAGCCTCGGTCGCGCGGCCAAAGAACACCCGGCTCAGCGCCGCGGTGAATGGCTCCAGCCCGGGAAAGGGATTGTCACCCTCCCGCCACGTGCCTTCCCCGTCTTCCAGCAGTCGCACCGCCTAGAGCACTCGGTCGCGAGCTTGCTGGGGTCGGCCTGATAGTCCGCGTACTGCAGGCGTGGCATCAGCGGATGCACCACGCCGGCCTCCGCACGCAATGGCATGAGCCGGCATCCAGCGCACCTGCGATCCCCAACTCAGCCGAGCACCAGTTCAACGCCACAAAAGACGACGTCACCACCCCGATCACCGCGTCGGCCCGGCGCAGCTCGTGGTACAGGCGCTGCTCCCAGTCCTCGCCGACGCCGATCCCGTCGCGAAGGTCGTCATCAAGGAACGGCTCGTGGCCCGCTGCCCGCAGCCAATTCGACACCTCGGCGGCGACCAACCGGTCCGGGGTGGCATAGCTGATGAAAATGCGGGCCACGATCCCCCTATGAGCTGTGCTCTTCGTCGCTCCTGCGCTGGGCCTCGATCACCTCCGGTCAGGCCAGATACTCCAGCCTGACCCTTCGGTGAGGGTGTCCAGGCCGGCTTGGGTGATCCGCGCCCGATCTACAGGATGCAGCTCAGTCGGGGCTGGCGGCGCTGTTCAGATCGACCGGGGGAGCGTCGGGTACTCGGAGCGTCTTTGCCGCGCCGCGGAACACGAATCGAGCGTTCTCGGTCGGGCCCTCGCCGTCCCAGTTCTCGGTGTCGACGATGACGATCTGCCCAGGCTCCAGCTCGCCGAATAGGATCTTCTCCGACAGCTGGTCCTCGATCTCGCGCTGGATGGTCCGGCGCAGCGGCCGGGCTCCGAGCACGTTGTCGAACCCGCGCTTGGCCAGCAGTTTCTTGGCCATCGGGGTGAGCTCTAGGGCCATGTCCTTGTTGCGCAGCTGAACTTCTACCCGGGAGATCATCAGGTCCACCATCGTGATGATCTCTTCCTCGGTGAGCTGGTGGAAGACGATGGTGTCGTCGATCCGGTTGAGGAACTCCGGGCGGAAGTGCTTTTTGACCTCGTCGTTGACTTTGGTCTTCATCCGCTCGTAGTTGGAGCTCTCGTCATTGCTCGCCGAGAAGCCCAGGTTCACCGCCTTGGAGATGTCCGAGGTGCCGAGGTTGGTAGTAAAAATGATCACGGTGTTCTTGAAGTCCACCGTGCGGCCCTGGCCGTCGGTCAGCCGGCCGTCCTCCAGCACCTGCAGCAGTGTGTTGTACACCTCCTGGTGCGCCTTCTCGATCTCATCGAAGAGCACCACCGAGAACGGCTTGCGGCGCACCTTCTCGGTGAGCTGGCCACCCTCCTCGTAACCCACGTACCCGGGAGGAGCGCCGAAAAGCCGGGATGCGGTGTAGCGGTCGTGGAACTCACCCATGTCGATCTGGATGAGCGCATCGTCGTCACCGAACAGGAATTCCGCCAGCGCCTTGGACAGCTCGGTCTTACCCACGCCGGAAGGCCCAGCGAAGATGAACGAACCAGAGGGCCGTCTGGGGTCCTTCAGACCCGCCCGGGTCCGGCGGATCGCCTTGGATACGGCCTTGACCGCCTCATGCTGGCCAATGATCCGCTTGTGCAGCTCATCCTCCATGCGCAGCAGCCGGGTGGTCTCCTCCTCGGTGAGCTTGAACACCGGGATGCCGGTCCAGTTGGCCAGCACCTCGGCGATCTGCTCGTCATCGACCTCGGCGACGACGTCGAGGTCACCGGCCTTCCACTGCTTTTCCCGCTCGGACTTCTTGAGCAACAGCTGCTTCTCCGAGTCACGCAACTTCGCGGCCCGCTCGAAGTCCTGCGCGTCGATGGCTGACTCCTTGTCCCGGCGCACCGCCGCGATCTTCTCGTCGAAGTCACGCAGGTCCGGCGGAGCGGTCATCCGGCGGATCCGCATCCGGGCGCCGGCCTCGTCGATCAGGTCGATCGCCTTGTCGGGCAGGAAGCGGTCGTTGATGTAGCGATCCGCCAGCGTGGCGGCCGACACCAGCGCGCTGTCGGTGATGGACACCCGGTGGTGCGCCTCATAGCGGTCCCGCAGGCCCTTGAGGATGTCGATGGTGTGATCAATGCTCGGCTCTTGGACCTGGATCGGCTGGAACCGGCGCTCCAGCGCGGGGTCCTTCTCCACGTACTTGCGGTACTCGTCCAGCGTGGTCGCACCGATGGTCTGCAGCTCACCACGGGCCAGCATCGGCTTGAGGATCGACGCGGCGTCGATCGCGCCCTCCGCGGCACCGGCGCCGACCAGGGTGTGCATCTCGTCAATGAACAGGATGATGTCCCCGCGGGTGCGGATCTCCTTGAGCACCTTCTTCAGGCGCTCCTCGAAGTCACCGCGGTACCGGGAGCCGGCTACCAGCGAGCCCAGGTCAAGGGTGTAGAGCTGCTTGTCCTTGAGCGTCTCGGGCACCTCACCCTTGACGATGTTCTGTGCGAGCCCCTCGACAACGGCGGTCTTGCCGACGCCGGCCTCGCCGATGAGCACCGGGTTGTTCTTGGTGCGCCGGGACAGCACCTGCATGACCCGCTCGATCTCCTTGCCGCGCCCGATCACCGGGTCCAGCTTGCCCTCGCGGGCACTGGCGGTGAGGTTGCGGCCGAACTGGTCGAGCACCAGCGAGGACGACGGCGTGCCCTCGCCCCGGCCTGAGCCGGACTCTGCGGGCTCCTTGCCCTGGTAGCCCGACAGCAGCTGCAATACCTGCTGGCGCACCCGGTTGAGGTCGGCACCCAGCTTGACCAGCACCTGCGCGGCCACGCCCTCGCCTTCGCGGATGAGCCCGAGCAGGATGTGCTCGGTGCCGATGTAGTTGTGGCCGAGCTGCAGCGCCTCGCGCAGCGACAGCTCCAGCACCTTCTTGGCTCGTGGGGTGAACGGGATGTGTCCCGATGGTGCCTGCTGACCCTGGCCGATGATCTCCTCGACCTGCTGGCGCACCCCCTCCAGGGCGATCCCCAGCGATTCAAGGGCCTTGGCCGCGACACCCTCACCCTCGTGGATCAGACCCAGCAGGATGTGCTCGGTGCCGATGTAGTTGTGGTTGAGCATCCTGGCCTCTTCCTGGGCCAGCACAACCACCCGCCTCGCGCGGTCGGTGAACCTTTCAAACATGCTGCACTCCTGACTGCCGCGCCATCACGCCGCGACCGGTACTGGGTCAGACAGTCCGTGTCGTCACTGTAGCTGCCGAACGGTCCTGCTCGCTCTCGAACTGCTGCCTGACTCCTGATGAAACGTGCTTGAGCTGGTCAGGATTCCGGGGTGCGTACCTGTCCGCTCAGGGTGAACGGGGCCCTCTTCGGGTGGTGTCGGTGTACGGGCTGTGCTCAAGGGGAATCCGACTGCTAGGTTTTCTCTTCTTTAGGTAAGGCAATCCTCGCTTGAGGAAGCTACTGAGGACGAGACCGCAGAGGAGAGACTGTGCCGCCTACCGCGGTGCCTGTCTGGGGGCCATCAGGAGCGGTTGAACCTCGTTGCGCGCATCCACTGGCCGCGTCGGTGGCGACGGTGGACCGTGCGGTGGAGTTACTGTCCTTTCGGATATGGGACCGGGTGTTGGAACCCTCCAGCTCCCAGCCGTCCGATTCCCACTGTGCCAGTGCTCCATGGATCCCATGTGAACATGCGCTGTCCGATCCCGCCTTTTTCAGTCGATGGCGGGCGATGGTCGCGCAACGGCTAGCCGAGCAGTACACCCACGTCCCCGGGCAGATCCACGTCCCTAACAAGACCCCCGACAAGACCACTGGCGGCTACGTACTGCAGTGGTATCTGGTCATTCCGACCTACCTCGGCGGGTTGCTGTTCCACTCCGCTCGGCGGGTGCCCTTGCTGGCGCCGCGGCAGCTCAGCTTCCGACTCGACCCAGCGGCGCTGCAGGAGGTGGCGCTGCGCCCGGGTCGGTTCTGGTGCCTACCTGATGATCCCGAGGCCGGGCATCCAGACGCTGTGCCGGTGCCGGACGAGGCGGCGCTCGGCGCGGTGTTGCGCCGCCAGGTGATCGCCCACGCCACCCGCTTCCTCGCTGTCTACAGTCCGCAGGTGCGGTTCGGGCGCCGCACGCAGTGGGCAACGGTAACCGACGTGCTGGATAGCGCTCTGCTGCTGGCTGGACGCTCGTTCGGGTCACCACAGGCCGGCGCGTCCGATGCACAACTGGTGCTCGCCGACGGCGCGAGACCGCTCACGTCCGCCTCAACGATCTGCCAGGTGACCGATGATCGCGGGCGCACTCACTGGACCCGCCGGCGCGGCTCATGCTGCTTCTTGTACGCGCTGCCCGGGATCGAGGGGCCGTGCGCCAGCTGCCCGCGGGTCAATGACGCCGAACGGGCCCGCATGTTGAGCACGCTCGACCCAGCCTGAGCCTGCCGCAGGCCTTATCTTGAGGATTCGTGGAACCCAAGCTAGCGCATCACTCAGCGTCGGGCTGCCCGTTGCCGGCAGTCGTGATCAACCCGTGCAATGTCGACGACCTGGCGAAGCTACATGCCCAGATCGCTGAGATGTGCGCGGAGCTGGGATGGGCGCCACCGTTGTGGCTTCAGACCACCGTCGAGGACCCGGGTGGAGGTCAAGCCCAAGCCGCGCTGGCCGCTGGCGCCGATGTGGTGCTTGCCTGCGGTGGCGACGGCACGGTCCGCCACGTGGCGCAAGTCCTCGCCGGATCGGGCACCGCAATGGGTTTGCTGCCTACGGGTACAGCCAACCTGCTGGCGCGCAACCTTGCCATTGCGCTGAACGATATGGGCGAAGCCATCCGGATTGCATTGTCTGGCGATATCCGCGCGGTTGATGTCTGCCGGGTGATCATCGACGACCGCACCGAGGAAGAGGTGTTCCTGGTGATGGCCGGGATGGGCTTCGACGCGGCAATCATGACCGGCGCGGCTCCCGAGTTGAAGGCCCGGCTGGGCTCGCTGGCGTATTTCGTGTCCGGAGCGCGTGCGCTGACGGGTCCGCGGGCTTGCATAAACCTCGCCGTGGACGGCCGACCGGAGGTGCGCCGTCCAGTCCGCACGGTGGTGGTCGGCAACTGCGGCAAGCTTCTCGCCGGCCTGGTGTTGATGCCCGCGGCCAAGATTGACGATGGACTGCTGGATGTGGTGGCCATCGGGCCGAGAGGGATCATCGGGTGGCTGGCGGTGACCGCGCGGGTGCTGGCCCGCCGCCGCCGAGGCCATCGGATTGTGCAGCACTGGCAAGGCCGCACCGTCACCATCGTCTCGGACGCTCCCCAGCAGGCCCAACTCGACGGCGATCCGGTGGGTGACGTGCAGACGTTGCGGATACGCCTCGATCAGGGCGCCCTGCTGGTCCGCGTCAAGCCGGTGGACTTTCGTCGCGAAGCCCCACACTCCATCGGAGGCAGTGCCGCAGATTGACGAACCGGCGACGAGATCGCTGCGTTTCACCTGTTCAGCATTCCCGCAGATACGCCCGCCCGCACCCTCGGCTGGTGGCATCTAGCGGTGATGGCCAGCGCTACCGGTATGTTTGCCGGGACGTTCCGGTTGCAGTTGGTTGGATACTCCAGCGGCACGGTCATCACGACAGCGCTGATTCTCAAGTATTATCTCTTGGGCACTACTCGTTGTTGGTGGTTACCTGGGTGGCTCGCTCACGTACGTCTACAGAGTCCGGGTGCTCAACCGCCCTCACGCTGCGATGGCCGATGTGCTCATTCCCGGTCGCGCCGACCATACCCAGGCTAAGGCTGTACCCGGACGCCGCGGCTGAACCGCTACAACACACCGGTGCCGCCCTATCCGAGCGGCACCGGGGCCTGGTCACGTTAGTTTCCCTTGTGGTAAGCATCCAACACCTCAGCCGGGATACGGCCGCGGTCTGAAACGTTGTAACCGTTCTTGCGGGCCCACTCGCGGATCGCTGCGTTCTGCTCGCGGTCCACAGCTGCCCGACCACCTCCGCTAGTCCGGCGAGCCGGACCGGTGGCCTTGCGACGCCCGCCCGCCTTGCGGGCGTGACTGACATAGTCAGCCAGTGAGTCACGCAGCTTTCCCGCGTTACCCGCCGACAGATCAATCTCGTAAGACACGCCGTCGATACCAAACTCAACGGTCTCTTCGGCGGTACCTCCGTCGAGGTCATCGACCAAGGTTACGGTGACCTTCTGCGCCATGCGCGTCGTCCTCCCTCGGGACGTGGTGGACGGAGCCATCGCACGACGACTCCACAACGACAACGAGCAGGTTAGCCCATTTCCGGGTGGATTGCGAAATCAACCCACCGCCCAGTCCGCTCATTGTGGCCGTACCAGCGGAAACGCCGATGGCCTCGTGGATACCCGAACCGGTGACGCCATGAGCAACCGGTCGATCCCCATTCCCATGCCGCCGCTTGGCGGCATTCCGTACTGCATCGCGGCGAGGAAGTCTCTCGTTGAGCGGCATCGCCTCGTCATCACCGGCCGCCGTGAGCGCAACTGGGGCCTCGAAACGGGGCTGTGGCTGACTCAACGCACCGGATGCAAAGATCCCATTTTTCAACCAGACTCGCAGCGCTGCGGTCCTGCCTGGTCAGTGGGTAGCTGCTCACCGGAAAGTCCTTCACGAGGTCAGAGCGTGCAGGCCAGACGCCACGAGGTGCTCGAACATCTTCTCAACCAGCTTTCCGGGTAGCCAGCCGGGATGTACCGCAAGGCCCACTCGCTTGGGGTGGTGGAGCAACTCGGTACGGCAGGTTGCGGGACTGATCTGGAGCACCATGCGCCTTGGAGACAACGCCGAACAGACTGATCTGCCGTCCATTCACCGCGATGTCGTACTCGCTACCGCCGGCGAGTCGAAGTCCATCCCCTCGTAGTCAGTGTAGGCCTGGCACACCTCAAGCATGGTGAACTCCGGCGAGTGGGTGGAGTCCGCGCCCTCGTTGCGGAACACACGGTTGAGCTTGAAGACGCGCTCCATGCCGCCAACCACGCAACGCTTCAGGTGCAGCTCCTGGATGATCCGCAGGCACTGGTTGGTGTCGAGTGCGTTAGGGTGCGCCATAAAGGCCCGCGTCGCGGCACCACCATGCATTTTCGGCTTGGCTGGCCCGCGTGCCTCTAGCCTGCCGAGGACGCCATTCGGCTCCGAACGGCGGTCCGGCGGGTGCTCACAACCGTCATTCGGCTCCGAATGGCACTCACCGGCTTGTCCCTTCTGGGCCCGCTTGTGCCGATGCACCTGCATCTGGTTAGGCAGGTCGTTGCTGGCGGAGATGGCTGAGTGGTATGGCCGGACAACCTGGTGATCTATTGGACACGGATTTACCGCGGGTACCGTCGAGTGTCGTGGACAACCTGCATGCTCGTCGGGCCGTTTCTTACGGCTCGGTGGCCACCGCGTACGCCCGGGAAGAGCTCGCCATGACGCAATGCTGGCTCAACGAAGGTTGGTGTGCCCGCGATCATCCTGGCTCAAGCCAAGAATCAGCTCACGTTACCCCGCCGGAAGAACGGTCTTTGGGTTACACCGGCAGGCCCGCCCGGTAGGCCATTCCGCGTAGCTCCCGTCCGACCGCGTCCTGGCGGGACCGCGCGAGCAGTTCGGCGAGGGTGTCGCGAACGATCGGGTTTCGCTGCACCCGATGTGGGTGAATCGTTTCCGCACGACGGAAAGCCATCACGGCGTCCTTCCGCCGTCCCCGTACCCGGGTTAGCGCACGACCATAGTCAGCCCAGTAAGCGGACCGGCGCGACCGGTAGGGATGCACCTCAGGGTTCAGGCCCTCGGCCAAGGCGATGACGCGCTCATGGTCCCCGATCTCCAGCACCGCTTCCATGCGCCAGAGGACCACATTGGTGGGACCGAACCCCAGCCCGTAGGCGGTGCCCTCCCCGGTACGCTGCGCCAGCTCACCGGCGTACTCCACGGCCGCGTCAACGTCAGCGGGGTGGGAATCGGCCGCCGCGACCAGCGAGTGAGACAGCGCGAGCATGCCCGCCAGCTGTGTCGACTCCGGAGTGGTGGTGGGCACGTCGACAGCGGCGAGTTCTGCTTTGGCCAGGTCGAGCGCTCCTGCGGTAAGTAACACTCGCATCGCCCCGTACGCGGCAAGGCCCAAGGCGGTCGGTGTGCCTCGTTGCTCGGCGACTTGACGGGTCAGCATGACGTTTTCCCGGCGCAGGTCCAGCGGAGCGGCCACCTCCCGTAGCCAGTGCTGGGCACTTTGCACGTGCAGCATCACCGCCAGGTCGAGCAGCTCGGCGAGGTCGCGACCAGCAGCAATGCTGGTGTGGAGATCACGAATCAGTCCAGGCAGCAGGGAGCCCACTTCAGCCTGACGGCACTGACGCCCAGCGGCAAGCACCGTCTCCACCCGGGCCCGCAACGCTTGCACCGATGCCAGCTGCCCGCCCGGCAGACGGTGGCTGACCGCCATGAGCGCAAGCCGGACCGCCTCGATGGAGCTGTCGGTATGCCCATTGCCCGGTGCTGGCACCGGCAACTTCATCAGTTCCGAAGGGGGGATCTGGAGAGCGTGGGCCAGAGCCGCGATCAGCGACCGGCTGTCCAGAGCGCGTTCTCCGCGCTCGATGCGGGACAGGTGCGACGTGCTGATCCCCGCCAGCCCGGCGATCACCCGCAGAGACTTGCCCCGGGCATAGCGGATTTGGCGCACCCGTTGGCCAATCGTCCGCATGGCGTCGTCAATGTCCATTGATGCACCTTCACTTCACGGAGACGGAGGCCCTCACCAATGCCCGGAATGGGCCCATCTCGGTGAGAGCGAGAACACTAGGCTACTTGTCCGCTACGACGTGAGTTGGGTGTTCTCCTGACCGCGTCCTTTAGTGTCGGGAGTCGAGTCGACCCGCGGTGTGCCTGGGTGACGGTGAAGTGCAGTCCGCGGCTTTGGGTCACCGGCGTTGCCACCACCGGGAGGCAGCTCAACTATCAGCCGATGTTACGTTCGTAGACCATCCGCAACCCGCGCAGGGTGAGGTGAGGCGCGTGGTGCGTGATGGTCTGCGACTCGGCGATCAGCATCGGGGCCAGCCCTCCGGTGGCGACCACCACCACATCAGCCTCGGCTCCTGGGGCCAGCTCCGCGGCGATCCGCTGGACTAGCCCGTCCACCTGGCCGGCGAAACCGAACAGCAGCCCGGACTGCAAGGCTTCCACGGTGCTCTTGCCGATCACCGACCGAGGCCGGACAAGCTGCACCTTCACCAGTTGAGCCGCCCGGGTGGCGAGCGCATCAACGGAGATTTCGATGCCCGGAGCCAGCGCACCACCGAGGAACTCCCCACGCGCACCGACCACGTCGAAGTTGGTGGAGGTGCCGAAGTCCACCACGATCGTCGGCCCGCCGTAGAGGGTGTAGGCGGCCAGCGTGTTGACGATCCGATCGGCACCCACCTCGCGCGGATTGTCACAGAGCAACGGCACTCCAGTTCGCACTCCGGGTTCCACGATGACCCGCGGCAGCTGCGACCAGTAGCGATCCACCATCACTCGCAGCTCACGCAGCACCGCGGGGACAGTGGATAGCGCGGAAATACCGGTGATCTTGTCGGAGTACTCACCGAGCAGCCCGCGGAAGGTCAGCGCCATCTCGTCGGCAGTCATCCTGGCGTCGGTGCGCATCCGCCAGTCGTGTAGCAGCGTGGCGTCCTTGTGAGAGCCGTCGAACAGCCCGAGGACGATGTTGGTGTTGCCGATGTCTACGGTGAGCAGCACCCGCTCGCCCCCATCAGGTTCTCGCTCCCGCCGGCTGAGCCGGCCATCAGACTCCCGCCGGTCGGGGCATGCGCCGGGTCGCTGCCATGGTGCACGATCCGATTGTCGGCATCGACGAACACCACCCGGGGCCGGTAGTGCCGCGACTCGGCGTCGTCCATCGTGCCGTAAGCCAGCAGGATCACCAGATCGCCGGGTGCCACCAGGTGCGCGGCGGCACCGTTGATCCCGACCACACCGCTGCCTCGTGCACCAGGAATGACATAGGTCTCCAGCCGAGCCCCGTTGGTGATGTCCACGATCGCCACCCGCTCTCCCGCGAGCAGATCAGCGGCGTCCATGAGGTCCTCGTCAAGGGTCACTGACCCCACGTAATGTAGATCGGATCGGGTGACGGTGGCCCGGTGGATCTTGGACTTCAGCATCGTCCGGAACATCACGGGCCTCCTCGTCCATTGAAGTCGGGTACGGCAACGCCCGAAGTTCTCGAGCACAAGTGCAGGCCGACGTTGTCGATCAACCGCGTGGTCCCGACGGTGGCGGCCAGCAACAGCCTGG
This sequence comes from Actinomycetota bacterium, assembly GCA_030860695.1. GTDB lineage: Bacteria > Actinomycetota > Actinomycetes > Mycobacteriales > Pseudonocardiaceae. The sequence goes on along the minus strand of JALZHU010000010.1, from coordinate 14,892 downwards.
CCGGTCCCTGCTGCGGGGCGGGGCCAAGCTGGGGGTCGCGCAGCGCCAGGTACTCCAGTGCGACGGTGGGCTGGCCAGCCAGCACCTCGCTGGCCGCCGCGAGCACCGCATCGCGGCCCAGCGCTGCGGCCTGCACTCCGGCCGTCAGCGCCGCCGAGAGCGTGACTGCGGCCGCCCGCGCCTCAGCGTCCAAATAGACGTTGCGGGATGACAGCGCGAGCCCGTCAGCATCCCGGACCGTGGGCACCGCGACCACTTGTACGCCCAGCCGCAGGTCCTGCACCATCCGCTGGATGAGTACCAGCTGCTGGTAATCCTTCTCGCCGAAGAACGCCCGATCCGGACCGATAATGCCGAACAGCTTGGCCACCACGGTGAGCACACCGGCGAAGTGACCCGGCCTGCTGGCGCCCTCCAGCTCGTTCCCCAGCGCTCCGGGCACCACAGTGGTGTCGGATCCAGGCGGGTACATCGCCTCGGTGCTGGGCGCGAACACCAGGTCCACGCCCTCCTCCTGGCACATCGCTAGATCGGCGTCGAACCGGCGGGGGTAGCAGTCCAAATCCTCCTGGGGGCCGAACTGTAGAGGGTTGAGGAAAATCGATACCACCGTGCTCGCACCCGGGGTGGCTCGGGCGGCTCGAATCAGCGCACGGTGGCCAGCATGCAACGCTCCCATCGTCGGGACCAGCACCACCAGGTGCCCGGCCCGGCGCAGCGTGCGGGTCACCGCAGACAGCGCATCGGGGTCGTGGTAGACGCTCAGGTCAGCGTGGCGCAGGCTGGTCACCGTCGCCCCTGCAGGGTCTCGCGGATCTGGGTGGCGGCCGCCGGTGCCAGCAGACCGGCCGCCTCGGCCCGGTCAGCGGTCCTGGTCGCCTGCGCGCAGTAGGGATCGAGCAACTCCGGAACGGATTCCGCGAGCACCCGCAGGTGCAGCCGGACCGTGTCGAGGTCGCCGCGGGCCACCGGCCCTGTCAGGGCGCGGTCGCCGTGGCGCAGCGTGTTATCCAGCGCCGCCTCCAGCAGCGGGCCCAGCAGCCGTTCGGCGGGCACCACACCGGCATGCTCCAGCGCGTCCACCGCGTCCCGTACCAGGGTGGCCAGATGGTTGGCTCCGTGCGCCAGCGCCGCGTGGTACAGCGGTCGAGCCCGTGACGGGACGCGCACCGGCTCGGCGCCCATCTCCAGTACCAGCGCCTCCCCCACGCTCCAACCGGTCTCGTCGGCAACGGTAACACCGACGCAAGCTGCCGCCAGGCGCGCGACGTCCTCCGCATGCCCAGTGAAGGTCATCGCGGGGTGCAGGGCGAGCGGGAGCACGCCAACGGCGATCGCCGGCGCCAGGACGTCTACGCCTTGAGCGCCACTGGTGTGCACCACGATCTGACCGGCCCGGAACGCCCCGGTTGTGGCTAGCCCGGACACCAGATTCGGCAACACGTCGTCGGGGACGGCCAGCAGCACCAGATCCGACCGCCGCACCACGTCGTCGGGGGGCAGCACCGGTGCGTCGGGCAGCAGGCCCGCGGCGCGGCGCAGGGATGATCGGGATACCGCGCTGACCCCGACTACCACGTGGCCGGCGCCGGAGAGAGCGGCGCCAAGGACCGACCCGACCCGGCCGGCGGAGACCACGCCCACGGCTAGCCTGGCCGGGCGGCCGGCCATGCCGCTGGACGCGGACGTATCCGACCGCGGCATCGTCGCCATCGCCGTCCTCCAGATGTTCCGGTCCCGCCATCGTCACGGGTACCGGACTGCCGCAGGTTAGCTCCGCCGGAGCTGTTCGCGCCGGTCCGGGTGACCAGCTTCACCCTCGCCAGTGGTGTGGGGCCCGCATCGCCCGATCTCGGGCCGCGTGCAGCGCGGCCAGTGCCTCGTGATGCCACTGTCCGGTCTCTGGACCCGCCGAACCGCGGTGCATGCGGTCGGAGAGAAACGCGAGTTCGGTGACCGCATGCTGGTAGTCGCGGACCGCGTCGGCGGCGGCCTCTCCCGCGCGGCGGCGCACCTCGGAGCGCCAACCCCGCCGACCGGTCTGGCTGGCTAGCAGGGGGACTTCACTGGGTGCGATCCATCCCGCGCTGGCGAACCGTGGCAGCGCGGCGGAGACCACCCGCTGCTCCCGGCTGCGCTGCCAGAGCACCAGGGCGATCAACCCGCCGAATAGTGGCACCATGATCACGCCATAGAAGGCGGGAAGAAAGCCGAGACCAGCAGACGCGTTCCACAGCGCGTGCAGCCCAACCGCTCCGAGATACCCGACGAAGGGCAGCAGCACCCGCCTGACCGGGTTGCGGGGGCGAACCGCCAGCCCCACGGCGATCCCGATTATCGCGGTGAACACCGGGTGCGCGAACGGCGAGAGCACTCCGCGCATCATGAACACGCTGACCACACTGCCGCTATCACCGACCAGCCCGTCGATGACGAACGCGCGCCCGAAATAAAGGATGTTTTCGGTGAATGCGAAACCCGCGGCAACCAGCCCCGCGTAGACGATCCCGTCCACTACGCCGTCAAACTCGCGGCGCCACAGCCACAGCAGGCCGACCAGAAACGTCCCCTTGAAGGCTTCCTCGACGACCGGGGCGGAGATCAACGACGCGACCAGATCACCGCCCCCAGTACCGAATAGCTGCTCTCCGAGCACTGTCGCGGTGTCGTTGACGAACGCCGCGCCGAGCACGGAAACCCCAGCGCCCCACAGGAACGCGGCGAACAGCAGCCGCGACGGCTCGGGCTCCCAGCGGTCCACCCAGAGAAACGCCGCCACCACCAGCAGCACCGGCAACACCGCCGCCATCGTGCCCACCAGCACGGCAACGCCACCAATGTTGGCGCTGATGAAGGTCAGCGCGATGAGGGCAGGGACGGCCAACACGACCAGGCCCAGCACCGGCGGCAGCACCCATCTGTGGGACGCAGGGATCCCCGGTGAGCCTGGGGCAGCCGGTCCGAACCCAGTCATGGCGTCGCACCCTATGCCCTCGTCGGCGCCGATCGTGCAGCACCAGCCCTTGCGGATGTCTCGACGGGCTGGAGGGTGCACAAGCATCCATGAGACCGCGGGGTGGCGGTGAGCCCCTCGTCCGTCAGGGTCGCGGCGTCTTCTGGCGGAACGCTACCTCGGATTCTATACTTCTGCCATGGCGTTGAGCATCAAGAGCGACGAGGCGGATCGCCTCGCGAGGGAATTGGCCGCCGAAACGGGCGAGTCCCTCACCGAGGCCGTCGTGGTCGCGCTTCAAGAGCGGCTGGCGCGCCAGCGCGCGCGGCGGAGCCCCCGGATGAGCATGCGGCTGCGCAGGCTGCAGTCCGACGTAGCGATGCTGCCCGTCCTCGACCCGCGGGCTCCGGAGGACATTCTCGGCTACGACGATCACGGTCTACCCGCGTGACCACACTGGTGGCCAGGGCGGTGGTGGTTGACACCTCAGCGGCTGTCGCGGTGGTCCTCAGCGAAGCTAGTAGTGATGATCTTGTTGACTGTCTGGAGGGTGCGGTTGCTCGGCTCATGTCGGCGGCCAGCCGGGTGGAGCTGGGCATCGTGATCGAGGCTCGGCTGGGTCCGGTCGGGGTGGATGTGCTCAGCCGGTTCCTGCGCGACGCCAAGATCGAGATCGTCGCCGTTGACGCAGACGCCGCGGACCGAGCCCTCAGTGCGTGGCGCCGGTACGGGAAGGGTCGGCATCGTGCCGCATTGAACTTCGGCGACTGCTTTGCATACGCTCTCACCGAGCGCACCGGTCTTCCGCTGCTGTGTACCGGCGACGACTTCGCCGCCACCGACCTCGATGTGATCCGGCCGGGCGCGGCCCTCAAGCCGCCCGGTTGAAACAGATCTATATGAGCTATCACTGGCACCGGGAGGACAAGCGGCTCGACGCCGCGGACGGCGCTGGCGTGGGCATCCCGGTTTTCACAAGGGGTAGTGACCAGCCACAGCCAATCCGAACGGAATTACATCAATATCGGTCATGATGCGGGGGCTCCAGCATCAATCAGGGATTCACAGACGGTGACGTGGCTTCCTGTTTCTCATCTTGGCTAGGTGGTGGTCAGGCGGGCGCGCAGCTCGGCGACGCCGGTGCTGGTGTGCTGGGGTTCCAGCACGGTGTTCAGCACACGGAGCCGGTCATAGGTCCGGGGCGAGTGCAGTGCGGTGACCGCATCAACGGCTTGGTGACCGATGGTGACAGCGGCGTCGATGTCCCCGGCGATCGCATGAGCACCGGCGAGTTTCGCAAGCGAGCTTGCTCGGAGTCGGGCGTAGTCGGGGCCGAAGTGATCCACGGCGTCGGCGGCGCAGCACAGCCCCACACCGTGCACAGCAACCCGGCCCACTGGTCATCACCCGCACTCCTCCCTTCTGCGGCGCAGCCGGTGATCGCTGCACACCGCGGCTCTATCACGATGCGACCAGCTACGCTGATCACGGTGGTGATTGCCGACCGGAAGGGCAGTGCGGTGCGGGCCGTGACCCAGCTATTCAACGTTCTCAGGGAGCGGCTGGGGTGAGCTGGTACCTGTGATCGACGGGTGATCACGACACGCACCGCGGACCACCTGCGCCGTGGCAGGGTGCTCGCCGCGTGCGGCGTCGAGCTCACGCCCCTAGCCCGAGGTTGCTGTGGTGTCCTCGTGGCTGCGCCTGCGCCGAGGGACCGACGCTATCCCGTGGGCGGCCAGCAGGTCGTTCACCGTCCGTTGTGCCGCTGCCGTTGGCATCCCGTCGGCTTCCCAGCGGGCGCTACCGCCGTTGTGGTGGGACCCGTTGTGGTGGGACCCGTTGTGGTGGGACCCGTTGTGGTGGGACCCGTTGTGGTGGGACCCGTTGCCGTTCGATCCCGGCCATTCGCGGCTTGAGGCGTTGTGCCTGCCCTGCTCGTTGGCGATTCCTCCGTTGGAGGCCCAACTGTCTGTCAGGGACGGGGTTGCCTCCCAGGCCGGCATTGGCGGGCTACCGGGGCCGAAGCAAAGCTCGGGATCGGAAAGGCTTGGTATCGCCTTGACCGCGGCTGTCGTCGTCACCGGGCGCTCCAGCCGATCCCCGCCCAACAGCCGTTCCAGGTTCGCCCGCATGGCCGCAAGCTCGCCGCGCAACTCCACGATCTCGCGCCGCTGGGACACCTCAGCCTGTTCGCGAAGCTCCCGCTCAATGGTCAGCGCATGTTCCCGTCGGGCAGTCACCTCGCGCTCCAGTTGGAGCTGGTAGACCGTCCGCAGCTGATCGGCACGATCGGCGCATGAGCTGATCTCACGCCGGATCCGGGCCGCGGCGAAGGCTCCGAGCAGCGCCGCCCACAACGCCGCGACGAGGCCCAGTCTCAGCAGGTGGGCATCCTGGGTTCCCAGGACGAGCACGGCCGCAGCCGCCGCAGCCAGTACGAAGGTGCTTCGCATCAGGATCCGACTGCTCCCGCGCACGCGCAGCAATGGATGCTCGTCGGTCCCGGACATGGCGCACACCGTACCGGCTTGCGCGCCTGAAGTAGCACTTCCGGTGGTGACAGTCAGCCATCGTGCGATAACAAGACGTGCAGACCGGATCAGCCGTCGTCGGACTCCGCGTCGTCGGGACTGTCCGGGGTTCGGCAGCAGTGCTCTAGCCACAATCCAGCTGCCACCAGTGCCCCCGAGCAGACCGCGCCGATCAAGGCAGTGACGGTGTCCGAGGCGGCTGACTGCAGTTGGAAGCGCAGTGGTAGCACGTAGCCGAGCACTCCCAGCCAGGCTCCCCCGGTGATGGCGCCGGCCAGCGAGGACGCCTTGGCCAGCACGACGGCCTTCGCCGCGGTGAGCGCCTGCACCGGCCGGGTTCCGGGTCGCTGCCGGATCCGTGCCCGCAGCGTCGTCCCCAGCACCACCTCGGCGACTGCGAAGGCGAGCAGCGTGGTTCCAGCCAGCTGCGGCAACGTAGGCATGTCACCATAGGACAGCTGCAGTAGCAGGTTCACCAGTACTGCCGCGACGGCGCCAGCGGCGACGAGGTCACGGGCCCGGGTAAAGGTCATGGCGACCCCAGCGCCAGGTCATCGCGGCGCCGCACACTGCGCCTCTCGGCAGCTGGTAGCGCGGCGACCAACTTGGTCACCATGCCATGGCCGGTAAGTACCGCGTCAGGTGCCACGTCCAGCCAGGGCACCAGCACGAAGGCACGCTGGTGAGCCCGCGGGTGTGGCAGGGTCAGGTCTGGGTCATGCTGGTGGGTCTGCTCCACGTCGATCACATCGACGTCCAGGGTGCGCGGCCCCCAGCGGACGTTGCGGGTGCGTTGTGCCGCGGCCTCACAACACTGCCCGCGGCGTAGCCACTCCTGCGCGTCGGCGTCCCGGTCGTCAACCAGCAAGATCGCGTTGAGGAATTCGTCCTGCTGTACGCCACCCCACGGCGCCGTCGAGTACACCGGTGACACCGTACGCACCGCATCACCTAACAGCGTGATGCACCCGCGCAGATACGCCAGCCGGTCGCCAACGTTCGACCCGATCGACAACACCGCGGAGCTCATCGGCGTCACGACCGGGAGCGGCGGGTGGTGACGGCGACATCGGCGAAGTGCAGGGGGATGGGGGCGGCAGGTTTGTGCACGGTCACTTCGACGGCCTGCACCCGCTGGTCGGACAGCACGTCGGTAGCGATCCGCGTGGCTAACGTCTCGAGCAGGTTGCAGGGATCCCCGCCGACGATGCGGGCGGCCCGCTGGGCCAGCGTGCCATAGTCCAGCGTCGCGGACAGTTGATCAGTGGCCGCAGCGGGACCAAGGTCCAGCCAGACCGTCGCATCGACGACGAATTCCTGGCCGTGTGCTCGTTCGTGCTCGTGCACCCCATGCTTGCCATGCACGCGCAAGCCGGTGAGCGTGATCCGGTCCCCGTCGATGTGTGGGCTCACGACGGACCTCCAGCCGGATAAACGGTTGTAGCGGCGCTGAGGCGCCAGGCTGCGGCGACTGCGATGGCGTCACGCGAAGCCCCTGCGTGGTGCACCCGGACTCCCCAGACGCCCGCAGCGGCGGCCAGCGCGGACACCACGGCAGTCGCGGTGTCCCGGCCGTCAGCGGGACGCGGGGTGCCATCCGCGCCGGCCAGCAGGGCGCCCAGGAACCGCTTGCGGGACGCCCCGATGAGCAAGGGAAACCCCAGCTCGGTCAGCGCGCTGAGGCGGCCCAGCAGCGCCCAGTTGTGCGCTGCCGTCTTGGCGAAGCCAAGCCCGGGATCCAGCACCAGCGCGCCGGGGTCCACACCGGCAAGCACCGCGGCGTCCACCCGGGCCACCAGTTCGGCGCGCACGTCGGCGACCACGTCGGAATAGTTGGCCAACTGGTCCATCCGGTCGCTGGACCCGCGCCAGTGCATCAGGATCCACGGCACCCGGCAGCGGGCCATTGTGGGCGCCATCGCGGGATCGGCCAGACCGCCCGAGACGTCGTTGACCATGATCCCGCCGGCCTCCAGTGCCGCCTCGGCGACCGCCGCGCGGGTGGTGTCCACGCTGCACGGCACGCCACTGGCGGCCAGTTCACGCACCACCGGAACCACCCGGGCAATCTCGGTGCGCGCATCGACGCGTTGCGCACCTGGGCGGGTGGACTCGCCTCCGATGTCGACCAGATCGGCGCCCTGCGCGCGCAGCGCTAAGCCATGTGCTACTGCGTCGTCGCGGTCCAGGTACCGCCCACCATCGCTGAAGGAATCAGGGGTGACGTTGAGGATGCCGATCACCACGCAACGGCCAGGATCGGGAAGTGCCGGATGCACGATCATCTCCGCATCATCAGATGCAGCGCCTCGCTGCGGGAGGATGCGCTGGTCTTGAACAGTCCCCGGACGGCCGACGTGGTGGTGGTCGATCCGGGCTTGCGGACCCCCCGCATCGCCATGCACAGGTGCTCAGCCTCGATCACCACGATCACGCCGCGTGGTTCGAGCCGGCGCATCAGGGCGTCGGCGACCTGCGAAGTGAGCCGCTCCTGCACCTGCGGGCGCCGGGCGTAGAGGTCGACCAGCCGGGCCAGTTTGGACAGGCCGGTCACCCGGCCTGCCGCGTTCGGGATATACCCAACGTGCGCCATGCCATGAAACGGCACCAGGTGGTGCTCGCACTGGCTGTACATCGGGATGTCCTTGACCAGCACGAGCTCGTCATGCCCTTCGTCGAACGTTTGCTCCAGCACCACATCAGGGTCGAGGAACAGGCCGGCGAACATCTCTTGGTAGGCCCGCGCAACCCGGGCCGGGGTCTCACGCAACCCCTCCCGGTCCGGGTCCTCCCCGCAGGCGATCAGTAGTTCACGCACTGCTGCCTCGGCCCGGGCATGGTTGAAGACTCGGCGTGAGTTCACGCTGGACGTCGAATTAACAGTGCTAGTCATGGCGACCCTCCGCGCGCTGGGACTACAGGGCGCCGGGGACGGTAACTGCCGGGGCAAGAGGCCTCAGCGGTCGGTGTCCTCGCCGAACCGGGAGGTCGGCTGTTCCTCAGTGGGCGTGTCCTGCGGCGGGTGACTGCTGCCCGGTGGTGTGGGCCGCCAGGCCGGCGCGGGCGGTTCGGTAGCCGGGCGCCACCCAGGGGGTGCGCCGTAGTTTGGTGGTCCACTTGACCTGCGCGGAGGCGGCGGATATGGCTGCGAATACGGCGGCAACCCGACCTGTGTGGGGCCCGGTGGTGGCTGCCCGGGTGCCGGATGTCCAGCCGCCCCACCGTTGGCCGTACCGGCTGGGTAACCCGGATGCGGCCCCGTACCGTTGGGGCCGGGGTGACCGGGTGGGGCGTGCGGTGGGCCGCCGGGCAGGTCATCTGCACCCGGCAACACACCCACCGGCGTGGGTTCCCGTTCGGGCTTGGGCGGCGGCCACGGCTCGCCGCGCTCCTTGGCCAGCTCGCCGGCCGTCTTGATCGGCGGCTTGTCCGACGGGGTGCGCCCGCCGAAGTCGTTGAACGCCGTGATCCGCGGTCGCTTCTCTACCCGGTCAAACACCCGCTCGAGGTCCTTGCGCTGCAGCGTTTCCTGCTCCAGTAGCTCAACGACCAGCTCGTCGAGGACGTCTCGATAGGTGTTGAGGATTTCCCACGCCTCGGTGTGGGCGGCCTCAATGAGCGCCCGGACCTCCTCGTCGATCTCATGCGCGACCTCGAGGGAGTAGTCCGGCTGCCGGCCCGCCGAGCGGCCGAGGAAGGGATCACCCTGCTCCTGGCCGTATTTCACGGCACCGAGTCGCGCACTCATGCCGTATTCGGTGACCATCGCTCGGGCGATTTTGGTGGCCTGCTCGATATCTGACGAGGCCCCGGTGGTCGGCTCATGGAACACCAGCTCCTCCGCCGAGCGCCCACCTAGTGCGAATACCAGCCGGGCGATCATCTCCGACCGGGTCATCATCTGCTTGTCGTCCTCGGGCACGACGAGTGCATGCCCACCAGTGCGCCCGCGGGGCAAGATCGTCAGCTTGTACACCGGATCGATGTCCGGCATCGCCCAGGCCGCCAGCGCGTGGCCGCCCTCGTGGTAGGCGGTGATCTTCTTTTCCCGCTCCGAAATGATCCGGCTCTTGCGGCGCGGGCCACCGATCACCCGGTCAACCGCCTCTTCCAGCGCGGCACCATTGATGACCCGCCCGTTCTCCCTCGCGGTGAGCAGGGCGGCCTCGTTGATGACGTTGGCCAGATCGGCTCCGGAGAAGCCGACGGTGCGCTTGGCCAGCCCGTCCAGGTCGACTCCGGGAGCCAACGGCTTGCCCCTGGAGTGCACCTCAAGGATGGCCCGACGGCCGCGGATGTCCGGCGCGGAGACCGGGATCTGCCGGTCAAACCGGCCCGGCCGCAGTAACGCCGGATCCAGGATGTCCGGGCGGTTGGTCGCGGCGATGAGAATGATGCCGCCGCGGGCGTCGAAGCCGTCCATCTCGACCAGCAACTGATTGAGGGTCTGCTCGCGCTCGTCATGCCCGCCGCCGAGTCCAGCGCCGCGCTGCCGGCCCACCGCATCGATTTCGTCAACGAAGATAATGCACGGCGCGTTCTGCTTGGCCTGCTCGAACAGATCCCGCACCCTGGAGGCCCCGACGCCGACGAACATCTCCACGAAGTCCGAGCCGGAGATCGAGTAGAACGGCACCCCTGCCTCGCCGGCCACCGCGCGGGCCAACAAGGTCTTGCCGGTGCCGGGTGGACCGTAGAGCAGCACACCCTTGGGAATCTTGGCGCCGAGCGCCTGATAGCGGCTCGGGTTGGCGAGGAAGTCCTTGATTTCCTCCAATTCCTCGACGGCTTCGTCGGCACCTGCGACGTCGGAGAAGGTCGTCTTGGGCATGTCCTTGCTCAGCTGTTTAGCCTTGGACTTGCCGAAGTTGAGCACCCGGTTGCCGCCGCCCTGGACATTGTTCATCATCCACAGCAGCAGCAGGAGCAGCAGACCCAGTGGGATGAGGTAGATCAGCACCTGGAACAGCAGGGACTGTTGAGTTACCTTGGTGTCCCAGCCATTCGGGATCTGCGAATCGCGCAACGCCTGGGTGATCTGATCAGTGCTTTGCGCTGGATACTGGGTGAGCACCTGGGTGCCCTCGATGCCCGGGATCGGGCGCTCCAGGGTGAGGCGAAGCCGCTGCTCTTTGTCCTCGAGCGTGGCCTCCTTGACGTTGCGCGAGCTGAGCTGCTCCAACGCCTGCGAGGTAGTGACCTGGCTGTACCCCCGGGTGTCATCGAGCAGGAAGCCGAAGGCGTAGTAGATCAGCAACCCGGCTAACACCCACAACAGCGGGTTGCGGAGTATTTTTTTGCGGTCCATTCGGCTACGGCCCTCGATGGCCTCGACCCTCCTGAGCTGACTGCGCTGACCCCGGATGGTGCTTCTCCACCATTGAAGAGCAGCAGAACACTCCCGTTGCCCCCACCCTACCGGGCGGGCCCGACCGCCGGTTCGGGATGAACCGGTGCTGAGGCTGGGTCAACAGTGCAACCCCTCCCAGCGTTCCCGTTGGCGTCTCGGCTTACACCATGGGTGGATGTCCGGGGAACCGCTAGTCGGCGTAGACCTTAGGGGCGAGAGTGCCGATGTAAGGCAGGTCGCGGTAGCGCTCGCCGTAGTCCAAGCCGTAACCCACGACGAACTCTCGGGGGATGTCGAAGCCGATGTAGCGCACCGGCACGTCGATACGGACCGCGTCCGGCTTGCGCAGCAGCGTGCACACCTCCAATGAGCCAGGGCGACGGGTTGCCAGATTGCGCAGCAGCCAGGACAGCGTCAAGCCCGAGTCAATGATGTCCTCGACGATGAGTACATGGTGGCCGGCGATGTCGCGATCGAGGTCTTTCAGGATCCGCACGACTCCCGAGGATGAGGTTGCTGAGCCGTAGGACGACACCGCCATAAACTCCAGCTGCACCGGGATGGGCAGCGCTCGGGCGAAGTCGCTCATGAACATCACCGCGCCCTTGAGCACCCCGACGAGCAGTAGGTCGCCCGTGCCGTGTTCGGCCTTGAAGTCGGCGGCGACCTGCTGCGCGAGCTCCGCAGTGCGGCGCCGGAGCTGCTGCTCGGTGACGAGCACGGAAGCAATGTCACCCGGATACAAGGCGTCAGCCGGGTGCACGGCAGGGATCCCCTTCCGGGAGTCGAGGACCTCAGCGGACATGCAGCCTCCCATGTGCTCGCACCAGTTCGACATCGCCGGGCAACCGCAGCGCGCCCTGACCCGACCATCGGCCGATGAGGTCATCGGCAGCGCGCAGGTGAGCGTCGGTCAGCTCAGTCACCCCGATGTCAAGCAGCCAGCGACGCAGCACCCGGCGGCGCAGCGCGGCCGGCGCCTGGGCGAGCACCGCGACGTCCAGGTCGGCGTCCGCGTCGGTGTCCGCGTCGGGGCGCCGCCGCGCATCCACCAGCAACCGGCAAGCCTGTTCGTCAAGCACGTCGAGATCCTCCTGCAGCTGCCCGGCGGTGCGGGCCAGGGCCTGCGCCACCCCGCCGGCAAGCACATCCTCCAGCAGCGGCAGCACCTCGGTGCGCAGCCGGACCCGACGGAACCGGGGGTCGGCATTGTGCGGGTCGACCCACGGGGTCAGATCCAGCGCGGCGCACGCCGCGGCGGTGACAGCCCGGCGCACCCCTAACAAGGGCCGACCCCAGGGCGGGTCAAGCTCCCGCATCCCCGCCACCGACCGGGGCCCCGAACCCCGCCCGAGCCCCAGCAGAACTGTCTCAGCCTGGTCGTCCAGGGTGTGCCCGAGCAGTACAAATGCCCCAGCCGGCGCGGCTTCGCGCAGTGCCGCGTACCGGGCCCGGCGGGCTGCCGCCTCTGGCCCGCCCGGACCGTCCACGGTGGTCTGAAGTACCCGCACCACGGTGCAGCCGAGCCGGCGTAGCGTCGCAGCGGCGGTCTGCGCCACCCCCGTAGAGCCGGGCTGCAGCTGATGGTCAACGACCAGACCATGCACCGTCAGGCCAAGCCGCCCGGCGCAGTGCACGGTCGCGGCGGCCAGCGCCAGCGAATCGGCACCGCCTGAGCACGCCACCGCGACGGTGTCCCCAGTGTTGTGGGTCGCCAGGAACCGGCGGACCGCGGCGCACAGCTCGCTGACCGCTGGGTGTGGCGCGGCGCTTAAGCCACGCGATACAGCCACGCCGCCGGATCGGCGATCTCGGCACGGGTGGGCAGCGTTTCCGGTGAAGTCCACACCATATTGAACCCGGCCATGCCGACGGCATTCACGACGTGCTGGGTGAACGCCGCGCCTTCGGCGTACTGGCGCAGCTTGGCGTCGATGCCCAGCACGGCCCGCAGCACCCGTTCGGCGAGACTGCCCCCGTGGCGGCGGGCGGTGAACCGCTGGCGGATTAGCCGTACTGAAGGCACCACCGAAGGTCCCACCGCGTCCATGACATGGTCGGCGTGTCCCTCCAGCAAAGTGGCGAGGGCGAGCAGCCGGTCCAGCACCGCCCGCTGCTCGGGACTTTGTAGTAGGGCCAGCACGCCCAGCGCATCCGGCGCCTCCCCGCGCCGGGCGCCGCGCAGCGCCGCGGGCAGCCTGCCGATCATCTTGGCCACGGTGTCGGGGTCCTCCGCGGCGGCGACGAAAGACTGCACTTGGTTGGCGAAATGCGCGCGTAGCCACGGCACGGCGTTGAACTGCAGCCGGTGGGTGGCCTCGTGCAGGCACACCCACATCCGGAATTCGTCGGCTGGGACGTCCAACGTCCGCCCGATGGTGATCACGTTAGGGGCTACCAGCAGCAGCCGCCCCGGGTCTTCGGATGGTCCGCCGAACGGGTCGTACTGCCCGAGTACTCGAGACGCCAGGAACGCCATCGCGACCCCCACCTGCACCCCTGCAGTGGTGGCCAGCATGCGGCGGGCCCGCCCGGCCGGAACCCGGTAGTCGACCAGCAGCCGTGACAGGCCTTCGGTGGCCGCAGCCACCCACCCCGGCCGGTCCACTACATCGGCGGGAGGTGGCGGCCGGCCATCGTCCAACCCGGTCAAATCCCGCACGTGCTGCTCAGCGGTGACCGACAGCTCGCGCAACTGGCGCACCGCCGCTGCCGCTTCGTCGGTGGGCACTGCAGGCCCGGCTGGCAACAGGCGTTGCGCTGTGACCGCGGCCACAGCCCAGTCGATCGGGGAGCCGGCCAAGCCCGGCGGGGGTGCCTGCGGTGTATCGAGCGCGGGATGTCCCATGCCGACGACGGTAACGTGGACTAGTGGCAACCGCAGGCTCTTAGCCCGGCTGCCAGCGCGTCTAGCCGCGGTCGGACCGACACGGGATTCGGGCCATTGGACAACAGCGCGAACACCAGCACCCTGCCTTCGGCGTCCAGCACGGTGCCGGCGAGGCTGTTGACGCCGGTCAGGGTGCCGGTCTTGGCCCGTACCCAGCCTCGACCGGCGGCTGCCGGCCCGTCGTAGCGGTCGGCCAGGGTGCCGTTGCCGCCGGCTACCGGCAGTCCCACCAGGAGCGGTCGCAGTGCGGCGGTCCGCTGCTGGGATTCGTCGGGGGCAGCTGCGGCGGCGAGCAGCTCGGTGAGTAGCGACGCCGGGACGGCGTTGCTGGTCGACAGCCCGCTGCCATCGACCAGGGTGGCGCGGCCGACGTCGAAACCATGGCGGCGCAGCACGGTGAGTACCGCCTGGGAAGCCCCAGCAAATGACGGTTGTGCACCGGTTGCGATCGCTACCTCGCGGGCCAGTGCCTCGGCGAGCACGTTGTCTGATTGCCGCAGCGCGGTGGCGACCAGGTCCTGCACGGGAGGGGATGACACCTCGCCGAGCACCGCAGCCCCGGGCGGGGCGCTGCCGACCGCGACGGTGTCGGGATCGGCTCCAAGCCGGCGGGCCAGTTCCGCCGCAGCCGCGGTCGCCGGCTTCGCCGCTCGCGGCGAGACGTCCTGGGTGGGATCGGCGCGGGCCCCGTCGAGCATGACCGGTTCGATCGGGGCGATGTATCCGCCGGCCACGTCGGCGGGTAGCCAGCCCGGCGCCATCGCGTCGCCGACGTAGCGGTGCACGTCGACCAGGACGCGACGTACCGGGCCGCGGACTGCCGCTCGCACCTGGCTCACCAAGTCGTCCAGCCGGGCAGCACTCGGGTAGCTGGTCACCGTGCCGGGGCTCGCCGCGGACAGCGTCGGGTCGCCGCCTCCGACCAACACGACGGTGCCTGGCTCTGCGCCGGCCAGCACCCTGGTGTGCAATCGTGCCTGGTGGTCCAGTGCTAGCAGGGTGGCTGAAGCGGTGAGTAGCTTGGCGGTCGATCCGGGTACCAGCGCGGCCGCCGGGTTCCGTTGCCAGAGCACTGTGCCGGTCGCCGGGTCGACCACCTGACCGGACAGTGTGCCCAACCCGCCCGCGGCGACCAGCGGGTCCAGCACGGCGCCGACTCCAGTGG
>JALZHU010000086.1 GCA_030860695.1 Actinomycetota bacterium | reverse complement strand
GCGTGGGAGCGGGGGCCGGCTCGGCCGCCGGTGGCAGCTCCGGCGTCGGCGGCGGCCCAGCTGTGGGCCCAGAGGGAGGCGGGGCGCCGCACCCCGCGATCACGGCGGCGGCAAGGACGGTCATGGTGATCCGGTGATGACCCACGTCTGGTGATTCTTCAGCGCCCGGCCCGACGCTGTTTCCGGCACCCCGTACTGCCGACCCCGTACTGGCTGCGCACTGCCCGACGAATCAGCTCAGCCTCGTAACTTGTCGATGACATGGCGGATCAGAACGACTGCGTCAGGGCCGGTGGCGCAAGTGTCGCGAAGTTGGTCGAACGCCTTGATGTAGACCGCGACCTCATCCGGGTTGTCAAGCAGCTGTTCACCGGTCAGCGTCTCGATCAGCACGAATTCGTTATCGTAGACCGCGAAGCACGCCAGTGGCGCAATCGGCATCGGCACGTCGCGCGGCACCACGCCGAGTTCTAGGCTAGGCAGCGCAGCGAAGGAGATCAGCCTGTCCAGCTGGCTCAGCAGCGTGTCAACTGTGCCAGGGGTATTCCACAACGCGGCCTCGCCGAGTATGACCTCAATCGTCCTGCCCGGCTGGTACAGGATGTCCTGCCGTTTGACTCGTTCGGCGATCGGGGCGTCCGCATCGGCTTCGGTGATGTCCATGGCCGAGGCGAGGGGGGAGGTCAGCAAGGCACGGGCGTAGGCGGCGGTCTGCACGAGACCGGGGATCATCGCCGGCTGATACTCCGCGATGCGGGTGGTCGCGGCCTCCCAAGCGGCTCGCTCCGCGTGACGACCGGCTAACCCTCCTGCGGTGCGTTGCACGCCTCGCCATGTGGCGTACTCGATACGAGCGGCCGACAGCAGTTCGGCAAGCTCCGTGGCCTGTTCTTTCCCGGCGCCAGTCGCGGTCACCCACACCCTGAGGTCGTCTTCGGTGGGAATCTGCTTGCCGGTCTCCAGCTTCGACACGCGCGGCTGTGGCCAGCCGAGCTGCTGGGCGAGCCGGTTCCCGGACAGGCCGGCGGCGGCTCGTAGTGCCCGCAGCCGCGCTGCCAGGCGAGCGCGATGAGGGTTGTGCGGCGCCGTCAACCGGCGAGGCTCCTCTCCTGCTCAGGACACTCTCTCAAGCTTCGGCACGCGCCGGGCCAGCTCCGGGTGGTCGGAGATGTAGTCCTGCCACGACATCGCATGGTGGAGCGCGGCGTCGCGCCAATGGCATGCAGCCACGATCCGGGCAGGATCTGCCACGACCTCGGTTCCCAACCACGCCCCACCTGAGTCGTAGTGGGGTTGGTAGAGCTCGGCAGAGTCGAACAGCCAGTAGTCCGTGCCTTCCGGCACATCTCGTGGCCATTCTCCGCCCTCGTGCACCGGGATGATGCGGATGTCCTCACCGGCTGCTGAGTTTGCTCCGTAGCCCCACGTCAGCTCCAGCTGCATGTACTGGCTCAGCGGCTCGGTCACCACGTGAACCCGCTGCACGATCCGGCCCGCGCGCACGTTGGCACGGACCATGGCCTGCCACTGCTCATGGCCTGGGTTCTCTGGCTTGGGCCGCCCGGTCACAAATGCCTCGAAGTCAGCGTCCTCCGCGGAGTTACCGTAGCTTGCAGCGTCTCCAGGCGAAACGCGCTGTAGCGGAACTGGTGGAACTTTCTGAGGAACTCCGGAGCGCCAGGTGGGATCAGCTCGGCTGTCACGGCAGCCGGTCCTGGTAGTGGCGTACCGCCTCGATGACGATCTGGGGTTTGATCAACACGAAACCCTCGCCGGGGACTAGGTTCTCCACATTGCCCAGGCTGTCGGGGTTGGCCTCAATGCCCTGTACGCCGAACATGCCGTTTTCGGCGAGGTACATCGTTTGGCTGCCGCCAACGGCGTAGCTGTTCAGGAGGACCAATCAATGGCGCAGGCCGCCGGACCACCGTCAGGCACTAGGGATTTCCTGGCTGACGACGTGCGTCGCCGCAGGGCGGTGTTCGACACCATCGGCGCGGTGTTTGAGCGTTACGGCTTTGACCCGCTGGAGACCCCGGCGTTCGAGCGGCTGGAGGTCTTCGCCGGCAAGCTCGGCGAGGAAGCCTCTACGGACCGGACGAGCAGAAGGTCTGCAAGGTCCCTGCACGGGACATGAAATCGGGCGAGCAGACTCCCGTCCCGCTCGCCGAGGTCGCGACGTACCTACGCAATCACATCGGCTGATCACCACCGCCTGGGGGCCGACGGCCTATCCTCTGCACATCGAGGGAGGTCGCCGTGGCAGTGGTTGACAACGCGGTATACGTGGAAGGCCGGCGCACCGCCGAGCCTGACACCGTCGACCACGCCGTCGAGGTGTTGAGAAATTGCTCGGGTGACGGTCCAAGCTTCTGCTGGGTCGGGATGCTCAGCCCGACCGCCCACGAGATCGCCGCGATCGCCGAAGAGTTCGGCCTGCACCCGCTTGCCGTCGAGGACACGGTCAACGCCCACCAGCGCCCTAAGCTCGAGCGCTACGGTGACACCCGATTCGTGGTGCTCCGCCCGGCGCGTTATGTCGACCCAGTGGAGGTTGTGGAGCTCGGCGAGCTGCATCTGTTCCTTGGGCCGGAGTTCGTGGTCACCGTGCGGCACGCCGACGAGCCGAACCTTGCCGTGGTCCGCAAGCGCATGGAGGAGCAGCCGGAGCTGCTCCGGCACGGGCCGGACGCGGTGCTCTATGCGGTCATGGACCAGGTGGTCGATGACTATTTCCCGGTGCTCGACGGCTTGCAGAATGACATCGACGAGATCGAGACGCAGGTCTTTACCGGTGACCCGGACGTATCCCGGCGGATTTATCAGCTCACTCGCGAGGTGATCGAGTTTCAGCGGGCGGTCGAGCCGCTGCGGGAAATCCTCAGCGAGCTCGGCGCGCGGGAGGGCGAGCTGGACCTTGAGCTGCGCCGGGCGTTCCGGGATGTCCACGACCACGCGGTACGGGTGATTGAGCGGACGGACTCGTTTCGCCAGCTGTTGAACAACATACTCACGGCAAACTCCGCGCAGGTCATGCAGCGGCAGAATGAGGAGATCACCCGGCTGACCGAGGCCACCTACCAGCAAAGTGAGCAGGTCAAGCGGATCTCGGCGTGGGCGGCGATCCTGTTTGCACCGACCTTGGTCGGCACCGTGTATGGCATGAACTTCACCCACATGCCAGAGCTGGATTGGGTCTTCGGCTACCCGCTCGCCGTGGTATTGATGGTCCTCACCGCGCTGGTGCTCCGGTTCATGTTCAAGCGCCGTGGCTGGCTGTAGCTGTAGCACCACCGGGCCGCAACAGTGCTGTCAGGAGAGCTGTAGCCATGCTCCTTGGGATGGGACGCCCGTGGTGTTGACGGCGAAGACGAGATACCAGCCGGGTGGGGTCAGAGTGCGTTCGGTAGGTAGTTGAAGGGTGAGGTTTCCGGTCGCATCGGTGGTAAATGGCAGGTCGATGAGGCGCTGCTCGTTGTCGGCGGTGTGGGTGGTGGCACCGGGCCGGACGAGACTGATCGACGCGAGGGCGGGATCGTCGGTGGTCGCCGTCACCGTGCCGCCAGGGGTGCCGTGGGTGGTGGCCAGCACGAGTGTGGGCCGCGGCCCGCGGAACAGGTACGGCGGCCAGTACACCTCGATGCGTAGCTCTTCGATCGTGCGGGCAGGATTCGAACCTGCGGTCACGACCTTCCCGTCGGGCATGAGCAGGGCGACGGAGTGATACAGCCGGGGCAGCCGGGCCGGTGCGCCCAGAGTCCAGGTCTCGGTAGTGGGGTTGAAGATCTCCGCCTCCAGCGCAGCCACCTCTGCGTTCTCCTCCAGCGCCGCGCCGCCGGTGACCAGCACGTTGTGGTCGGGCAGCAGTACCGCGCAGAGGTGCATGCGCGCATGGTGCATTGGCGCGACCGGGTGGTAGGTGGGGGTCGCCTCGGTGAAGTCGACGATACAGGCGTCCCGGACCCCGGCCGCCAATTCGTGGTGGTCGTGTGTGAGACCCCCACCGCCCATGATCATGACACGCTGGTCCTGCGCGGGAGGGAGCAGCACGCTGGCGGACTGGTTGCGCATGTCCGGCGCGGTCAGCCCATTCACCACGGTGGTCGCGCCGGAGCTGAGGTCCCACGTCGAGGGAGGCACACCATTGTTGCCGCCGTACTGCCCGCCGGAGTAGAAGACCCGGCCGTCGCGGAGCAGGGACAGGTGCGAGTACATCGGCCACGGGCCCGGCGAGGCCAGTGCGGACCAGGACGGTGGCGTGTCGGTGTAGATCTCGGGTACTTCGTTCAGCGGGCCATCCGCGCCCAGCCCGGAGATCGCCAGCACCCGCCCGTCCGCGAGCGTGAGCAGCGCGGGATACCAGCGCCCGCCTGCCATATCCGGCTGGCGCGTCCACGTCTGCGATGCGGGATCGAAGACCAGCGCGTCACGCAGCCCAAAAAACGGGTCGTACTGCGCCGTGCCGCCAGCGGCCAGCAACCGCCCGTCGGGCAGGAATGCCTGGCCGGCGCAGAACAGGTCGATCGGCGTGTCCGGCGCGTCGAACTCGGCGGCCGGGTAGTGCCAGACCCGGGTGCGGAACTGGTGGGCGGCGAAGCGGTCGGTGTCGTTGCCTGATCCGGAGAACAGCAGCACGTCGCCGGTGTGCAGCAGGGCCGCATGTACTGGGTTGATCTGGGTGTCGAAGTCCAGTAGCCGCCAAACCCCCCTCGTCGCCGCGGTGTCCAGGTCGGTGACGAGGTCCAGGACGCGGTAGTAGCCGGTATTGCGCTGCTCGGGGTTATCGATGGCGAGGATGACGAGTTCGCTGCGGCCGGTGCCGTCCAGATCGGCGATCGCCGCCGACCCGCCCTGGTTCTCCCAAAAACCCCAGCCCGGCACGGCGCTCCACGGCCCCCACCCGTCACTGGCCCGCCCGTTCGCGTTCAGGCCCCAGCCGACCGTGTAGTAGCCGCCGTTCTCGCCTACTGGATTGTCCACGGCAAACACCAGCAGCTCCGGTCGGCCGTCACCGTCGAGGTCAGCCACCGCGACGCCGGCCCCCTGGTTTTCCCAAAACCCCCAATCCGGCACCGCCAGCCACGGCCCCCACCCGCCGGTCACCGTGCCGTCCGCCGCGAGGTCTCGACCTACGCGGTAGTACGCCCCGTTCTGCCCCTGCGGTGCATCGACCATCATCACCACGAGGTCCGGTCGGCCTGAGCCGTCAAGGTCGGCTACAGCGATGTCGGCTCCTTGGTTCTCCCAGGGAAACCAATCCGGCACTGCCAGCCACGGCCCCCATCCACCAGTGACCGTGCCGTCTGCTGCCAGGTGACGGCCAATGCGGTAAAGGCCGCTGTTCTGCCCGTCCGGTGCGTCCACGAGGAACACCACCAGATCGAGATGCCCGTCGCCGTCGATGTCAGTCACCGCAAGTCCGACATCCACGTTGATCCAGCCGAACCAGTCCGGCACCGCCAGCCACGGGCCCCACCCGCTGACCGTGCCATCCGCAGTGAGCCTATGTCCGACCCGATAGTGCCCGCTGTTCTGTCCTGCGGGGTCGTCCGCCATCAGAACAACAATGTCCGGCTGCCCGTCCCCGTCGACGTCAGCCACTGCTACGCCGGCACCCGCATTCTCCCAGGAGAACCAGTCAGGAACCGCCACGAAGCCGCTCGCCATCACGCCCCCATCTGTCAAGGCACCTCCAGGAGCGACCGAAGGGATCGCCACTGTGGGTTTCACATCTAGAGAGGCGTCATCGGCCATCGTGATACCTCTCGACCTCCCTTCCTCAGCGACGACCGATCGGCCACTATCGAAGCCATGGCTGTTGAACTCAACCACACCGTCGTTGCGGCACGGGACAAACTAGCAGCCGCGATGTTCCTGACCGACCTATTAGGTCTGCCCGCACCGACCTCGTTCGGTCCATTCCTGGTGGTGACGCTGAGTAATGGCGTCAGCCTGGATTTCGTGGATACCTCGGAGGACATTCGATCCCAGCACTACGCGTTCCTGGTCAGCGAGGCTGAATTTGACGCCATCTTCAACCGGATCCGGGCGCTGGATCTGCCCTATTGGGCCGACCCGTACCACCACCAGCCCGGCGAGATCAATCACCGCGACGGTGGCCGGGGGGTCTACTTCGATGATCCCAACGGCCACGCGCTGGAGCTGATCACCCGTCCTTACGGCAGCGGTTCGGAAAGCTGATCGGCTACTCGCGGGCTTCGACGCCAGCACCTGCCGCCCACCCCGGCGTGCGGCAGGTGCTGGGTGGCTAATTGACGTTGCTGCCGGCAGCGCGGAACGTGAGAAAGGACGCCACCACAGCTGCTATTGCCGCGGTCAGCCCAAGGTAGAGGCCGGGTCCTGCACCGCTGGATGCCGTGAAGGCACCGCCCAGCTCGAAGGTGTCTTGCTCGCCCAGCCCGTCAGTGGCGTCCGGGAACGTCACCCAGCGCAGCAGGATCGTGACGAACGCCAGCGTGGACAGGCCAAGGGTGATCAGCGGCGTCGAAACGGGCAGCCTCAGCCGCCCGCCCACCCTGCTCACGAGCGCCAAGCCACCAGCCACCACCAGCAGAAGCACGGAAAACCATGCACCGAAGCCCGCATTCCAGGCGGTCGCACCGGCCGATCGCGTGATATTCAAGACCGAGACGCTGGCGGTGTACCAGTGGAAGAAACTTGAGATGTACGCCAGCAAGCCCGCGCCAACCACGACCCAGTCCAGGGTCTTCAACATCCCCGCGTCGGATCCCACCATGTCTTATAGACCTCCCCTAGACCGGCAGGCATCGTAGGCCTCTCCTTGTGCTGACACCGTCTCGGGGCCTCGGGCCTTCGCCATGGGGTATGACTCGATGCGTGGTACCCGTCGTTGTGTGCGGTGCTGGTCCGGTGGGTCTACTGCTGACCCTGGAACTCGCGGCGTGGCAGGTGCCGGTGTCGCTTGTCGAGCGCCACCGGCTGCCTTTGCCGTTCCCGCGCGGTCGAGCGATCAGCACGCGGTCGATGGAGATCCTGCACCAGCTTGGCCTGGAACACGAGGTGACCGAGATCGGCTTGCCGCGCACCGAGACGGCGCGCGCAGCCGGGTCCGAGAGACCAGCGCACCCACGGCCGAGCGGGGGAGCTGCATATCGTCGGCTAACGCCGGGCCTAGTGCGCTGACCACATATAGCGTGGGCATGGAGGCTTCCATCGTAGCCGTCGCTATTCCCGCGGTACTCGCCCAGCGTGGGCGCTCCTGGCCGGCGGCGCTATTCGATCCGGCCCCGCGCAGCCCCACAGGTGCTCTCCTTCGACGCGACCTCGCCCTGAGAAGTCGGAGCGGGTGAGCACCTGGTTCCCGCATCTGCTCAAGCCCCGGTCACCCGACCTCTCAGGGGTGTCCTCTCCGAAGTGTCGAGTTGCCATCCTCGACACTTCGACTCAGCGACCGGTGGCGCTTCGGCCGGGCAATCCGGGGGCGCTCATCGCGCGGACCAGGTCCTCCCGCGCCCGGGCCACCCGGGAGCGGATGGTGCCGACGGGGCACCCACACACCTCAGCCGCGGCCGCGTAGCCCAGACCAAGCACCTGGGTGAGCACAAAGGCATCCCGACGGTCAGGTTCCAGCCCGGCCACCAACTCGTGGAGCAGAATGCCCTCGTCGAACCCGGACCGCCGGTGTGTCGGGTTCGTGGCCACGACGGTTTCCCAGTCCTCGACTGCGGTGGTGCGCGGCCGCGTCACCGTCCGCCGCACCTGGTCGGCGGCGACCCGCCGAGCGATGGACAGCAGCCAGGTACGGGCGGAGGAACGGCCGGCGAAGCTCGGCAGCGCCTGCAGTGCCCGCAGATAGGTCTCTTGGGTGAGGTCCTCGGCCTCGCCGCGCTCACAGAGGCGGTTGAGGAAGCGGTACACATCGCGCTGGGTGGCGCGGACGAAGGCGGCAAGGGCGGCGCGGTCTCCAGTACCGGCCGCGAGCGCTAGCGCGGTGGTCCGCGCATCATCTGATCGGGGGCCACCCATGCGGGAAGGGTAACTAACAGTTGCCGGGAACCCCAGGGACCCCGAGGGCGACAATAGGTTACGTGGATTGCACGCAGTGCCGTGAAGCGCTCTCGGCCCGGCTGGACGGCGAGGAAGGCGCGGCGGAACGGGACTTAATCGACCTGCACTTGACTACCTGTGCTACATGCCGCTGGTTCGCTGACGAGGCGGCGCGTGTCACCAGACTTGCTCGCACCGCCGTGGTCACTCAGGAGCCTGACGTCGTCGAGGTGGTCCTCGCGGCCGCCGCCCCCCGATCGCGCCATGCCCAGCTGGTCAACGCGTTGCGGGTGCTGCTCGGTCTCGTCGGTCTTGCCCAGCTTGGAGTGGCCCTCCTCGGGGTATTCGCAGCTAATAGCAGTGAACACAGCTTCCATGGGGTCGTCCTGCAAGGTGCCACGGTCGCGCATTTCGCGCACGAGAGTGCCGCGTGGAACCTGGCACTGGGGGTTGGCTTCCTCTGGGTCGCCTGGCGGTCATCGCGGACTTCGGGAATGGTGCCCACACTCGCGACCTTCGTGGCCGTGCTGACCGTGCTTGTGGTGATGGATGTGATAGTTGGGCGGGTCCATCCCGAACGGTTCCTGGTCCATGGCCTGGTTCTGCTCGGCTTGATCCTGGTCATGGTGCTCGACCGGCTGCCGAGACCCGCTGGGGGAACCGTGCCTGGCGCCCCCACGTTGCGGCAGCGCTGGTCGCGTCCACCGAGACAGGACGATCCAGCGATCACTGACGCCGACGATCCGCCTGGTCTACGGCCGACCGCCCAGTACGACGACACCGCGCAGCGCCGGACCGCGTAGTCCTCGCCAAGGCGATTGGATGGGGATGGGCCAGGCTGCGTCGCGAGCTCGACACGGCCGGCATCGCAGTACCGCCAGCGAGCCCCAGCAACGATCGGCCCATAAGCGGCCAGTGGAGTTGCGCTGCGAAGTCAAGCGCAAGATAGTGGCAACAGCACTATCGCATCGTTACTGGAGGTTAAGCGTGGCCGATTACACCCTGCCCGATTTGCCCTACGACTACGGCGCACTGGAGCCGCACATCTCCGGGGAAATCATGGAGCTGCACCACTCCAAGCACCACGCCACTTACGTCAAAGGTGCTAACACCGCGCTAGAGCAGCTGGCCGAGGCGCGGGACTGCGAGGCGTTGGCAACGGTGAACATGCTGGAGAAGAACCTTGCGTTCAACCTCGGTGGGCACGTCAACCACTCAGTGTTTTGGCCCAACATGTCCCCCGACGGTGGCGACAAGCCCGGCGGCGAGCTCGCTGCGGCAATCGACGAGCACTTCAGGTCCTTCGACGCATTCCGCGGTCACTTCACCGCCAACGCGCTTGGCGTGCAGGGATCAGGATGGTCGGTGTTGGCGTGGGAATCGCTGGGGCAGCGTCTGGTGCTTGAACAGGTCTACGACCACCAGGGCAACCTGACCGCTGGCTCGATACCACTGCTCCTACTCGACATGTGGGAACACGCCTTCTACCTGCAGTATCGCAACGTCAAGCCGGACTACGTCGAGGCTTGGTGGAACGTGGTGAACTGGGCCGACGTCGCCCGCCGGTTCGCTCACGCCCGGTCGGTGATGCCGCTCTGAGCGTCAACGGTCCTGACGAGTTGCTGCAGATGGTGTTGCCGCCAGCGCTAGAGGTGCTCACCGCGTGGAGCATCGCCGAGATCGAGGCAGACCCTTCGGTCTTTCGCCAGGCCATGAACCGCACCATCGGCGATGCCGTTGGCGCCCAGGACCCGCTGCGTGGGCTGACCGAGATGATGTTTGGACTGTCTTCGCTGTCTGGCATCCTGCTCGATGAGCTTGCCCAGGCAACCGGCCGCTCCCGCGGCGAGGTTCTGCACGCGGTCCATTTGCGCTACCTCGACCCCGGAGTCGGACCGCCCCGCTGACCCACCATTAGCCAGACAGGACCCTGGGGGGTGTCGCGCACCTCGATCCCGGCTGCGGTAAGCCGATCGCGCAGGGCGTCGGCGAGTGTCCACGAGCCCTGCTCGCGAGCCTGCTCCCGCAGCTCCAGAAGTGTGTCGACCAAGGGCGCGACAATGTCCCGGGGATCTCGCGCACCTACCACGGCGAGTTCAGCCAATCGCGTCACCATCCCACGCAACGTGGTCCGGGGCCCCTCGGTGCCATCCATCTCCTCGGTGTCGGCCGACCAGTCGACGATTGCTTGCTCCAGCTCAAGGACGGCCGCGACTGCCGCGTTCACGTCACGGGCCCGTAGGCTGGTGTCGAAGACGTGCTCCAGCCGGTCGGCTTCTGTGCGCAAAGATGGGGTCGGATGAGCCGTCTCCGCGGCAGACGGCTGCCCGCTTGCCGGACCGAGTGTTGATCCGCCGCCTGCGGCTATTGCCCGAAGCTCGTCGATCGCCACGGTGCAGCCGGACGGGAACACCGTGCTGACTCCCTGCCTGCGGGCCGTGAGCGCGGCCCGACCGAGGACCGTCACGGTGTCCGTGTCGAGGTCGAACAGCCCAGCGGTGTGTTCGTCCACACCCAAGATGACCGTATCGTCGGCCAACATCGATTCCAGCCGCCGCAGCCGCCGCTCGCCGAGGTAGCTGAACCGGGTGTCGTGAGTGCCGCCCTCGGCATTGTCATAGTGCGGAATCACCGCTGCGCGCAGGCCGATGTGCGCGAGCAAGTCCATGCCGTCGGCCCAGTATGGGGCCGCACCCACCTTGTAGATTTCGTACACCGGCACCGTAGCGACCCCGAGGGTCAGCGCCGCCGCGCTGGCGAATGCTATGCAGCCGCCATTGGTGAGCTTGTCGACCAGGACGTCCCGCAGCCGGCTGTTCTCCCAGACACTGAGCGCGTAGGTAGGGCTACCCGGGCCGGCGAAAACATAATCGGCGTCGTCGACCCGTGCCAATGCCCGCTCACGGGCCAGAACATCGTCCGCGGTGCGCCACGAGGCGATGTCAAGCGGAATCTGGAGGTTTCGAAAGTAGCCGACCGTGCGCCGGGAGATTTCGTCAGCGTTTTCTTGGAAACCGTACGGGCTATCAAGGAGGACCGCATCGACGGGGGCAGCGCCGAGACGTTCCACCAGCAGGCGATGGACCTTCGCCATCGTCGGGGCGGTCTCTCCGGACCCCATGATGGCAAGCAGCCGTGGGCGGGGCGTCACGAGTTACTCCTTTGCTCACGTTTGAGGCTCAGGAGCGCACGAGCTGACCTGCCACGTCGGGGGTGTGGGCCACCACAGCCTGCCATAACCTCGGGTGCGCATCGACTGCCGCGGCCACGGCTGGGCTGGTGCGTGCCACCAGTGACAGGTGCCGCAGTGCATGGGCTAGGACGTGCTCGACCGCCACCACCGCAGGGGTTGGGGCTGCGGCGTCGGCAGAGCAGACCACGTGGGCATCAGCCGAGACGGCACGCACGGTGCCGTCGGTCGGGTCCGGATCTGGCAGGACCGCGTAGGTGAGGATCAGCCCACTCGAGGTAGGTCGCCATGAGGTCGAGTGCACGACCGTCGCGGTGGGCACGTCGGCGCCCAGGCCCGCGAGTTCACGTGCCCGAGCATCAGGCCGGCATGCCGCCGGCAGATCGCCCTCTGTTACCCGCCATCTCAGCTGATCGTCTTCCGAGATCGACAGTAGCAACACCTCGATCCGAACCTTGTGCACGCGATCCCCCCTCTACCGCTGTCTGATTGCAACAGCCATGCTAGGGCAAGGCGCTGTTGCTAGGCGGGAGGTCCCCTGCGTGGCGCCGCGCATTACGCTCATTGGCATCCCTGCGCTGAGCTGGCAGAGCGTGACAAGCGAACGCAGGGACGTGAGTCGCTCCAGTCGTTTTAGTCAGGTAGGGCTGATAGTCGCACCCAACCTGCGAACTTGATCACATCAACGAGTCGGGCTCCATCCGGCAACGCAATGCCTATGCTTTTCTGTCGCTGTTCTTCACTCACGTAGACGGTAACCAGGTCGATAAGCGTTGTTCCATAAACGGCTGCGCCTGTGCATGTGCGCCATCAGTAGTACTGAGCGTGCGCCGCCGCGATACAACTCGTCCAGCGCCGCCCGTGGCTCAGCAAGATCGACCTGCTTGGGTAGCGTGAGGTTGTCGCCGTGGACTCCGACGACAGCCTCGATGACCGTGCCGTCGGCGGCCGTGCCACCATGGGCGCGCTCACCAGCATCGGCTAGGGCGAGTGCCTCGGCATGAGCTTCGCCTTTGCGTCGGTGGTAGCCCTGACCGACGAACTGACCGTCCCTATCGAGGATGACGCAGCCGACTGGTGGGTTCGGGCTGGTTGTGTCCAGCCCGAAGGCCGAGAGCGTGATGGCCCGCCGCAGCGTGCGATGCAGGCGGCCTGTTCGGGCTGGCCGCCAGCAAGGTGAGCCATGGCACACCAGCTCAGCGCGACGCCGCGGTCGCGGCGATAGACGCTGGGCAGGGTCGGCAGCGTGGTCTCGTACAGCTCTATGGCCCGCTTCGGGTTGCCCAAGCGAAGACAGCAGACGGCCCGCTGGAGCTCAATGTAGCTGGCCGTGCAGAACGAACTGTGGCCTTCACGAGCGTCACCGGCGGTATCGGTCGCGGCCCAGTGGTGTGATTCGTCAAGTAACCGCTGCGCCTGGGTCTCGTCACCGTCGAGCGCGTAACCATGCGCTTCCTGCACAGCGATGGCGGCGCACATGGGTATGGTGAGCACGGCAGCGTTTCGTTGAGCAGCTTGACTCAGTCCAATAACACTCGCTGCGTCGGCCCGATAGGTGGCCTGGGGGAAGCACGCCGCTGAGGGCGTAGCGCGGCCCGAGCGGGTTGTCGGTCTTGACGAGCAGATGCCACAGGGCGCGGAGGTGAGCAAGCAGCTCTTCGGCTTGCTCCACTGTGTACGCCGTTGGTCGTTTGGCTGGGGGGACCACCGGGAACTGCTCGACGCCCAGACGTTCGAAGAGTTCCTCCATCTGATCCAGGACGGGATCCAGGACACCTGGGCCGAGATCTGATGCCTCGGTCTGGCGGAGCGGTTCGACAGACCCCAGCGCCGCAGTGGTGAGGTGGACGACGGGGTGGGTGCCGTGGTCAGTAGCCAGTGCAGCAAAGAAGCGTTCGCGTTGCGCGTCGGAGAGTTGCTCTAAGGCCTGATCCAGCGCACGGCGCACAGCGAGACTCAGCGGATGGGTACCTCGTTCGGCGTTGCCTATTGTCCGCTTGGCAAACCCTAACGCGGTGACGAATCCTTGTTGTGACAAACACGGTCCTGCGGTACGGAGTAAGCGGATTCGGGACGGGGTCCACTCCACGCGCGGAAGCGTAGCGCAGGACGCAAAGTCGCTTTGCTCACTTGTGGCCCATCGCCTCCTGCTGCACGCCCTGCTGACGGTGAGTTTTGGGGGAGAGGTGGCGGCAGCGGCTGCACGAGCGGCTGCGGTGGGCCGATGCGGTGGTCTGTGTCGTCACTTCGGCTGCTGTGGCATCCAGTTGGTGCGCTGCTGAGATCGCGACGGCCCATCGGGTGTTCTTCGGCCGTGCCGACGAGATTAAGCAGCTCTCGGAGCTGGTGCGCTCCGCTGCGGGGGGCGCGGCGCTACTGGTGGTCGGTCCCTCGGGGTGCGGCAAGTCCTCGCTGGCCGCGCCGGGTTGGTGCCGCTCCAGCTGACGACGGCCACTCTGCGGCGGCAGCATCGACTTAGCAGCGGAGTGGGTTACGGAGTGGTCTGCGGGCCGGGTCAATGATCGCTGGTGGGATGAAGTCGACGTGGCCGGAGTGGATGACGATTTCCCAGCCGGTGCGGTGCACGTGCCGGTGATGCATCTCGCACAAAGCATGCAGTTTTCCACTTTGGTTTCGCCGTGGTGGGCCCAGTGCTGGCAGTGATGAACCTGACACATTGCCGGTGGTCGGTCGCAGCCTGGGAAAGCACATCCACGGTCCCGCGCGACAAGCGCGCGGCAAATGGACAGCGGGACGGTCCGCATTGCCCGCCCGACGTCGAGCGGTTCGGATTCCCCACCCAGGACGACGGGGATTATTTTGGCGTCGCAAGCCTACCGTCGGGCGGTGGATGCGCTGATGTGTGTCCCGTAGTCGAGGATCGCGGCCCCGAGACCGGTACGCAAGGCGTCCCAATCGATGGTAACGGTGAGATGCGGGGGTTCCCCGGCGGTGGTGGGGCAACCCTGCGCGGCGCGGGCGAGCCCGCACACCTCGAGCAGGGCGTCGGCGTTGCGCTGCGCGGTAGTGCGCGCATCGGGAATGCCGTCGGCGGCGGGGCGGGGTGCGGCGAACTGCTCGATAAGGGAGCGGAACGCAGCGCTGTGCTCAGGCTCCAGGAATCCCTCAAGTCCGAGCCGCCCGTCGCGGCGTTCCCAGAACCTGAATTCCCCTGCAGCAGGGGCAGGTTCCTGGTCGTCGCGGGGTGGCGGACCGTCCTGATCAAGGTGCGCGAGGATGTGCCGCCCAATCTTGGACAGCGACGTCGGGTCGAACGACCGGGCATGGCGGGCCAGATCAGCCTCCGCGGCTTCCCGCTCCGCGACGCTGACCGAAGCGGGGATCGCGTTCATCGTTTCGGTGATCATCCGTACCTGCGCCGGCCCGATCTCTCCGGCAGCCAGCGCCGCGGCGGTGTTCGGTAATAACGGCGGCAGCACCTCACCGCTTAGCGTGCGACGCGCTGCGATCTGCGCGGCGTGTGCAACTCGGGTGCGGGCCTCAGCGGCCGACAGCTGCAACATTCGGGCGAGCAGTCGCTTGGTGGTGCCGAACCCGGCGGTAGCCGCTATGTTGCGGGACTCCAGCTCGGCGACCGTCTCCAGCATCACCGAATGCAGCATCCGGGAGGCGGATTCGATGTCCGGGAGCTGATCCTGCAATCCCGCGTCGTCGCACTCGACGATCGAGTGACGCCATTGGGCGAGGCAGGCGACCATCACCTGCACCGGCTCCAGCTGCGTCTCTATCACATCACCATTGTCGGCCCCACCACTGACAATTTCGGGGGTTCACTCCAGGCCCGGCAAGAGGATTCCAACGATGCCCGGTGCGCTATGCTGTCGATGTGGGTAGGGCATGATCGATCAGCGTTACAGCCTGGCACCCAGGTGCCCCCGCTGCGATCACCGGGCCATCCTGGCGTTCGTCGCAGCCAATCGCCTGGTCTCCGCGTCCGGGCATCGGTTGGAGTTCTTCCGGTGCCCGAACGAACACGGCTGGCACGTGCGGTATCCGGCCATCGAGGGTGGCGGCAAGGCACACCGGCGCGGACGGCGCTAGGTCTTTGCCTCCGAGCGGCTGTCGGCCGCGTGGCGGTAATCTACCCCGCTGTAGCGCGCCAGGCGGTCGAGTTGGTAGGTGCTGCGGACCTGCCGGATGGTGCCGCTACGCGAGCGCATCACCAGTGATTCGGTGATGGCTCGGCCACGTGCGTAACGGACTCCGTGCAGCAACTCGCCGTCGGTGATCCCGGTCATGGCGAAGAACGCGTCGTCGCCGCTGACCAGGTCCTCGGCCGTGAGCACCGCGTCGAGGTCGAGGTTGGCCTCGTCGGCGCGCCGTTTCTCTTCGTCGCTGCGAGGGTGCAGCCTGCCCTGCAGCACGCCGCCGAGGCACCGGATCGCGCAGGCGGTGATCACGCCCTCCGGGGTGCCGCCGATCCCGAGCAGCAGGTCGACTCCCGAGTCAGGGGTCGCGGCCATCACAGCCGCGCCGACGTCGCCGTCGGTGATGAACTTGATCCGCGCGCCCGTGCTGGTTACCCGGCGAGCCAGCTCATCGTGACGTGGCCGATCGAGCATGCAGACTGTGATGTCCTCCGGCGTGCCCCCCTTGGCGCGCGCCAGGGCGGCGATGTTCTCCTCCGGCGATTGCCGGATGTCGAGCACACCGACGGCGTCCGGACCGGCGACAAGTTTGTCCATGTAGAACACGGCGGAGGGGTCGTACATGGACCCGCGGGGCGCGACCGCGATCACCGACACCGCGTTGCCCATGCCCTTGGAGGTGAGCGTGGTGCCATCGATCGGGTCGACGGCGACATCGCACGGCGTCCCGGTCCCAGCGCCGACCCGCTCGCCGTTGTAGAGCATCGGGGCCTCGTCCTTTTCGCCCTCGCCAATGACGACGACGCCGTCCATCGCCACGGTCCCCATCATCGTTCGCATCGCCGCTACGGCTGCGGCGTCGGCACCGTCCTTGTCGCGGCGGCCGACCCACCGGCCCGCCGCCACTGCGGCGGCCTCGGTGACCCGAAGTAGATCCAGTGCGAGGTTGCGATCCGGTTGGGACCGCGAAGCGGTGGTCGTTCCAGATGCAGCTGATGCAGTGGTCGCCTGAGCCATGCCAGCACGCTAGAACTGGTAGACCAGAGCCCACCTCCCTCCGCGGGAGGATTCGTGGGGTGATTAGACAGGAGATCAATAGCGAATGCAGCTCGTCGTGATGGGCGTGTCCGGTTCCGGCAAGAGCACGGTGGCAGCGTTGCTCGCCAGCCGCACTGGCTGCACATTGGCCGACGGTGACGACTTCCACCCTGCGTCGAGCATCGCCAGGATGGCCGCTGGGCGCCCGCTCGATGACACGCTGCGGGCGCCGTGGCTGGCAGCGATCGCGTCCTGGCTCGCTGAGCGAGCTGCTCGTGGCGAGTGCGCCGTGGTCAGCTGTTCGGCGTTGACTAGGGCCTACCGGGACGTGCTGCGGGGCGCGGGTCCCGATGTCCGGATGGTGCACTTGGCGGGTCCTTACGAGCTGGTTGCGCAGCGGCTGGCGGCCCGCCGCAGTCACTTCATGCCGCGCAAGCTGCTGGCATCCCAGTACGCCGCCCTCGAACCGCTGGCTGCTGACGAGCCGGGCATCACCGTCGACCTCACCCGCACTCCCGAACAGATCGCCGACGAGGTGCTGCGAACCCTCGGCCCCATCACGGGGCACTGACATGCCCGCTGCACACTCCGAGCTTCGGGACGCGGTGCTGACGGTGCCGCGCGCGGCGCTGCTGGTGCTGGCCAAGGCACCGGTGCCGGGCGAGGTGAAGACCCGGCTGTGCCCGCCGGCCACACCCGCCCAGGCCGCCCGGATCGCTGCAGCGGCCTTCCGGGACACCCTGGATGCGGTGCTGGCGGTGCCCGATGTGATGCCCGTAGTGGCGCTGACCGGCGATCTTGCCCACGCGGTCGACGCTGTCCCACTGACCGAGTTGTTGCGAGCCACCACGGTGCTGCCTCAGCGCGGAACGACGCTGGGCCAGCGGATCGCCGCCTCCATCGCTGACGCCGCCGTGGTGGTGGGCCACCGGCCGGTGTTGCAGATCGGGATGGACACCCCACAGGTCGATGCCACGCTGCTCAGCCAGTGCCTAGACCTGCTCGACCGAGATGGCGTGGACGCCGCACTCGGGTCGGCCACCGATGGTGGTTGGTGGATCCTGGGCGTGCGGCGGCCTGACCTGGCCGACCTGATCGCCGACATTCCCACCTCGCGCCCGGATACAGGGGCGCGGGCGCTGGCTGCGCTGCGGGCCGCAGGCGTGCGGGTGGCACAGCTACCTGAATTGTCTGATGTGGACACCTGGGAAGACGCCGCCGCGGTGGCCGCCGACATGCCCGGTGGCCGGTTCGCCGCTGCGGTCGCTGCACTGGATGGCCGCCAGTGGGTGTAGGTGTTTCGCTGATTTGGCCCCGGGTAAGTCTGCTGTGATGAATGAGTACGTGCCTGCAATGTGGTGGCTGGGCAGGTGACCGGCAGGCTGAACTACGGCGGGATATCTGGGAGATAAATGATGAGCCTGCGAGGAAAGGCCTGGCAGCTATCGCTGCGGCTGGCCGCGGGGAGTTTCTTGGTCAACTCCGGGCTGTCCAAGTGGGATACCGACGAGGCGACCGCCACGAACTTGGCAGGGTTCGCCGCAGGCGCCTACCCGTTCCTGGGCAAGCTCAACCCGTGGCTGTTCGCGCGAGCACTGTCCGTAGGCGAGGTCGTCATCGGAGCCGCCCTGCTGACCCCCTTCGTGTCCGCCAGAGTCGCTGGAACAGGCTTGACCGCATTCGCGGCGGGCCTGGTTGGGCTTTATTTACGCGCGCCGGGTATGCGGCAACAGGGCAGTTTGCGACCTACCGAACAGGGCATTGCGCTGGCCAAGGACGTCTGGTTGGCGGCCATCGGGATATCTTTGGTTCTCGGCAGACGCAGGGGTTGAGCGGCATGGTCAACCCCGATAGGGGTTTGGCTGATCTGGCACCGGGGTAAGCCCGAAGTTATGACTGATCACATGCCTGCACAGCGACACCGCCGACCCGTCGCGGTGTTTGAGAGCTACGCGGACGCGGAGCGCGCCGTGGATCGTCTAGCTGATCTGCGGTTCCCCGTCGAGCGGGTGGCCATCATCGGCCACGACCTCCGAGTGGTTGAGCAGGTGACCGGCAGGCTGAACTACGGCGGGGCCATGCTGAAGGGGAGTGTGTCCGGTGCGCTGCCCGGGGCCCTGATCGGCTGGATATTTGGGTTGTTCAACCTGATCAACCCGTTGGTAGCCAGCATTGTGCTGGCGTTCTACGGACTTATCATTGGTGCGATCATCGGTGCGGTGCTTGGTGCGGTGATGCACGCCATGCAGCGGGGCCGCCGGGATTTCGACGCGGTCAGGATGACGGTTCCCAGCCGCTACGAGGTGGTCGCTGACGATGAGGTCGCCGATGAGGCAGCCCGACTGCTCGGGGACGCCCCGGCCCACAATGAGGCGCCCACCGCCAGCTAACTAACGAATATCGGTGGTGCCCCTGCGGGCCCTGCGCGAAGCAGCCACGATCAGCACCGACGACACCGCTAGCGCACTGGGCTGGTACCGCGCCAAGGTCAGCAAGGTCGAGACCGGCACGGTCAAACGCAGCGCTGTACGACGCCTACATCGAAGACTCTGTTGCCTAATTTTGGTCCTTGCCTATGCGGCGAGGGTGAGGCCGAGTGTGGTGAGGTGGCTGGTGCGTGTCCGGCCGGGTGGAGTTGTGGTCCACCAGGCATCGAGGCGGATGAGGTTGAT
>JALZHU010000366.1 GCA_030860695.1 Actinomycetota bacterium | reverse complement strand
CCACTCAAGCCACTCCCCCGCCCACGCAGCCCCACCTTCGCCTCCGACGTCGCGACCGACTCGGTGGTCTGATACACGAATATGCCCAGGTCGCCTGAGGTGGATGACTCATTCGGCACCCACAGGTTCGGATACGTCCATTTCTTGGCGATCAGGCGCCGGTGCCAGCGCAGGATCGTGCCCGGTGTGACCAGGCGATGCCTGCGCAGCCTCTGCGGCAATCTCCGGACGAGCGCGGCGAACACCGCGCGATCCGCCCAGTTCAGGCGCGGTGTCGGGTTGGCTCGGCGCAGCACGGCGACTTCGTGACGCAGCACCAGGAGCTCGACATCCTTGGACGCTGACGAACGTCCGAGCAACAACATCAGCTTCATAAGCTGAAGCAAGATCAGGTAAAGCAGACGCAACGACACGGCACACGATCATGCCCCGACAACCACACACCCCGATCACCTCAGGGCAGAGACGCAGGCCGACTTCTGGCACCCCACACGCAAGGACACGACTTATGATCATGTCGTGACGGCCGGCGTACCAATCACGCAGATCAGAGGCACAGGCCGACTTCTGGAACCCCACAACCCAACGAACCAGACGATGAGGGTGAGCACTCTTCCTCTTAGAGCCTGGCACCGGGCAGCGGACTCGACCGTGCGTTGAGTGGGCTGACACCGGAAAAGATTGATCTGCACCCGTTGAGCGAATCTGCCGTCGGCCGACTGGTGCGCGAGATCCTGAGCGACGACGCCGACGACACGTTCTGCAGGGCCTGCGCGACGGCTAGCGGCGGTAATCCGTTCCTGTTGGCCGAAGCGCTGCGCAGTTTGCGTGCCGACGGCGTGCGGCCCCTTGCCACCGAAGCCGCGCGCGTGGCGAACCTACGCCCGCACACGGTGACACGGGCGGTTCTGGCCAGGCTGGCGCAAGTGGGACCCGAGGCGACGCGCTTGGCTCGCGCGCTCGCGGTGCTCGGGCCGGTCGACGACCTGCACATTGCCGGCGCGCTGGCCGAACTCACCCCGGAACAGACGGCAGCAGCCGGCGAAGCTCTTGCCGATCAGGACATCATCACCCGGACCCGGCCGATCTGGTTGCGCCATCCGCTGGTACGCACCGTGATCTACGCCGACGGGAGCGACCTGCGCCGCGGCATCGAGCACAAGCGCGCGACGTTCCTGCTCGAACGCAGGGGTGTGCCACCTGAACAGCTCGTACCGCATCTGCTCGCGACTGAGTCGGAAGGGGACGCACGAATCGTCGGTCTGCTCCGCGCGGCAGCCGCCAGCGCCCGCGGTCGCGGCGCACCCGAGGTCACCGCGGTGTGTCTGCGACGTGCGCTCGCCGAACCACCACAGTCGAGTGACCGGCTGACCATCCTGATCGAGCTCGCGCAGGCGCTGGGTATGGCGAACAAACCCGCTGATGCCGCCGATGTCTTGAAGTCGGCGAGCGAACTGGTGGACGACCCGTATCTCCTCGCAGAACTCGCCCTGCAACGCAGCGTACTCATGTTCCAGGCAGGCAGGGGTGCCGAAGCCGCCGCGTGCAATGAGCAGGCCCGCCGTATCCTCGGCCCCCGGGAAGCCGAATTCCTCCGGCAACCCCACGGACTCACCCTGTACCTGATGGGGCTGGTCGGAATGGACTCGCCGAACGCGTGGATCGACCGACTCGAACGCATCCAGCGCATCGAGGACACTGCATCGGACACCGGTCGGATGGTCGATTCGGCTCTCGCCTTCTGTTTTGCTGTGACGGGTGCGAGACCCGCGCACGAAACCACCGCCCTCGCACAGCGGTCCGCCAGCGGTGAGCTGATCGGCAGCGCGGACCAATGGGTGTTGGTCAATTGCGCCAGCGCCGCAATGTCCATTACCGACCACCACGACGCCGCCCTCGAGCTGCTCGACCGCGGCCTCGCGATCGCCCAACGCAACGGGGATATCACCAAATACCGGTATCTGTCGACGCTGCGTTCACACTCGGCGCTGTATGCCGGTCGACTGCGCGACGCGGAGGAATCCGGACGAGCGGCTCTCGACCTACACGATCTGTCGACGGCTCCGGAAATTCAGTTGGCCGCAGCCGTTCTCATCGATGCCCTGACCGAGCGGGGAGCACTCGCGGAGGCGCAAGCCATCCTGACCGAGCGCGGGATGGAACAGCCCCTCACCATAAACCTGCTCATCGAGCATTTCGTCCTGATGGCCCGAGGCAGGCTCCGATGGCGCCAGAACCGGCTCCGCGAGGCCTTGGCCGACTACCTGAACTGCGGGAAGGTTTTGGCGGGCAACGGATTCACCAACCCGGCATTCGCGCACTGGCGCACTGACGCCGCACAGGTCCTGTTCGCGCTCGGCGAGATCACCGCCGCTCGAGACCTGGCAGCGGAGAATCTCGAACTGGCTCGCCACTTCGAGGCTCCCGGCGCCATCAGCATCGCCCTGCGAGTCACGGGACTGGTCGTCGGCGACCAGGACAAACTCGACACCCTCGCGGAATCCGTCACGATCCTGCGGACGGCCGGCTCCGACCTCGAACTGGCGCGCGCGCTCACTGACCACGGAGCGGCCCTACGTCGAGCAGGACACCGATCCGCCGCACTGCCCTTCCTACGAGAAGGACTCGACCTAGCAGCCCGATGCGGTGCCGGGCCACTCGTCGAGCACTCGAACGCGGAACTACTTGCAGCCGGGGCCCGGCCCCGCCGCACCGCCCTGACCGGACCCGACGCACTCACCGCCAGCGAATTACGCGTCGCCCAGCTCGCCGTCGACAGAACCAATCGACAGATCGCCCAAGCTCTCTTCATCAGCCTCCGCACCGTCGAGGTTCACCTCACCAACAGCTACCGCAAACTCGGCATCGACTCCCGCAACCAACTGAAATCCGCACTCGCTTACACCGGACCGTAGACGCGCGACGACCCGCTGAATGGTGCTGCGCCGCGGGGATGTCGTATCCAGTCCGGTAAGAACATCAACACCACCAGGCGTACATGGCAGTGTTCGACGACGAACTCGTCCGTTCCTACGGCATGTTCCCCGAAGCGCCCGGTCGCGGTAGGGACCGCCCTTGCGGGCGGCCCCCCGCGCAGATCCCAGCGTGCGGAATTCCCGCACTGGGCTCCTGCCTTAGGTGCGAGCGGCAAAGCGTGCCTCCGGGTAGGGATGCAGGATGCGGGCAGGGGGCAGGTACCGCTTAGCGAGTCGTCCATGCGCTCCCAGTTCAGGCGGTGACGCTGACTGCGGCGTCGCAGCGCCTTGAGCCAGTGTCGGGTGACCTGGACCCGGAAAGTCAGGATCGCCTTGAAGTTGCCCGGCACGGCGTAGTAGGCAAGATGCCCTCGCACCACGCTGGCCAGCCATCGGCCCTGCTCGGGGACGGGCAGATGCCGGCGCCGCTTGAGTTGGTCTTTGACCTCGGCAAGTTTGGCCCGCATCCGTTTCTTGATTGTGGTGCGCCTGAGCCAGAAGCTGCCGCTCCTGCCCTTCCCGCAGATGTGCGTGAAGCCCAGGAAGTCGAACGTTTCGGGCTTGCCGAGCCCACGCCGTGCCCGGTCCGTGGCGGCGAACCGCCCGAACTCGATGAGGCGTGTCTTGTCGGCGTGCAGTTCCAGAGAAAACTTCGCGAACCGTTCGCGCAGGTCCCGCAGGAACTGCCTGGCGTCACCGTAATGCTGGAATCCGACGACGAAGTCGTCCGCTTATGCCGACTGCCGGATTATGCCGACTGAGTCGAGGGGATCCGCCGTTTGCCCTAGTCAGCAGAGCGGACAAGGGTGACTGGGTCGGCATAATCCGGGCCGTATGAGCGAAGCCTTCTTCGTCGGACCGCACTTACAGAGGAGGAGGCAACGATGACCGGTCACCAGGCGTCGAGGCCAGCACCCGGATCTACCTGTACTTTAACCTCGCCCACGAACAGCAGACCTTGATCAGGACTCCAGCCCCCGGACCCTGAGTTCGAGCGGTACCGCCCTGCACGCCTTCCTGAGCACCTCGGATTATGCCGAGTCACTGACCGCCTCAGCCCCCGCTGACCAGCACATTCAGCCCCCCACTCGGCATAATCCGGTAGTCGGCATAAGCCGATTTATGCCGAGTTCGGCATAAATCGGCCCACCGCACGATGATCATGTCACCGCGGGCGTGCGGCGGTGCCAGGCCAGCAGGGTGGCAGGGGTGACGATTCGATGGTGACGCAGCGGGCGGGGAAGCAGCCGGGTCAAAGCGGACAGGATCGCTCGGTCTGGCCAGGTCAGGTGAGGCCTGGTCACCTGACGGCGCAGGACTGCGACCTCATGTCGCAGGATGAGGATCTCGACGTTCTTGGCCGCTGTCCTGCTCGTGAGTAGCCCGAGCCAACCGAACAGCCTGATCGTGATCGGATACAGCAGTCGGAACAGCAC
This sequence comes from Actinomycetota bacterium, assembly GCA_030860695.1. Taxonomy (GTDB): domain Bacteria; phylum Actinomycetota; class Actinomycetes; order Mycobacteriales; family Pseudonocardiaceae. The sequence goes on along the minus strand of JALZHU010000366.1, from coordinate 224 downwards.
AGTCTGCGATCATGTCATGATCCCGTGGTGTCCCCGAAGCCCTAGGTCACCACCCCATGTGGCGAGTTTTGGCACGGCATAGGGCGAAGGCCGCGGCAGCGGTGCGGTCGTCGACCGTTGTCATGCCGGATGTATGTCGCGACTACCCCACGCAAATGCCGCTGGCCGAAGATCAACATGCGGTCGGCGAGTTCGGTTCTGACCGTAGGCACGAACCGTTCCGC
>JALZHU010000365.1 GCA_030860695.1 Actinomycetota bacterium | reverse complement strand
GTCATGGACATCGGCGCTGGCCACGGGGCATTGACCAGGCACCTGGTCGACGCCGGGGCCCGGGTACTGGCCGTGGAACTGCACCCAGCTCGGGCACAGCGGCTCCGCGAGCGCTTCGCCGAGGCACCGGTCACCGTGATCCAGACCGATGCACTATCGCTGAGGTTGCCGCATCGCCCGTTCCGGGTCGTCGCCAGTCCGCCCTATGCGATCTCCAGCGCATTGCTGCGGGTACTGCTCGGGTCACATTCGCGACTCGTCGCCGCCGATCTGGTGCTCCCGCGGACGGTGGTGCGTCGCCACGTCGACCGGTGGTGCGCTACCGCAAGCCGACCGCACCGGCGGTGGGACACACGGGCCGGGCGAGCCCTTCCACGTCACGCATTCCGCCCAGCACCACAGGTCGACTCGGCCGTTCTGGTCATCCGTCGCCGGTAAGCGGCAGAGGACGTTACTCACGGGGAGGAAATCTGTGACTAGGACGCCTCGGTCAGGGAGCTAGAGGGCTTGCGGTCAAGCCACTTGTCGAGCAGGGGTGGCGGCGTCCATGTTTCGAATGCGTCGAGGAGGCGTGCTGCGTCGGTGTCGGCGAGGAGAAGGCCACGGTGCTCGGCGCGCACGAACCGCTCAGTGACGGCATGGTCGAGAAAAGCGAGCAGCGGGCGGTAGAAATCGGCTACGTTCAGCAACCCACACGGCTTATGCTGCAGCCCGAGCTGCGACCAGCTGAGAACCTCAACGAACTCCTCCAGCATGCCGTAGCCACCGGGCAGGGCGACAAAACCGTCGGACAGCTCAGCCATAAGGGTCTTGCGCTCATGCATAGTGCGGGTAATTCGCAGGTCTGCCAGCCCCCGGTGGGCAACTTCCTTGTCAACCAACTGCTGAGGAATGACGCCCACCACCTCCCCGCCGGCAGCCAGTACGGTGTCAGCGACCACCGCCATGAGCCCGACGCTCGCCCCGCCGTACACCAGCCGCATGGCGCGAGTGGCGACCTCAGTGCCAAGCGCCTGGGCTGCGGCGGCGTACTCCGCTTGAGCCCCAGGACTCGAACCGCTGAACACACAGATGCTGTGCACCATAAGAACTCTAGGAGACCAAGACCGATGATCTCTTTGGCTGGCGGGCTGTTCCGTAAAGACCGACCGCTTCAGCACAGCCAAGGGTCCAGTGGCACGGGGCCGAAAGGTCGAGCCCTACGTTCCACAGAGCACATCCTCTTATGGGCCGCTCTGCCCGGTCTGCGCCGGCACCCGCGCGGACATCGGCAGAAGAGCACGTCCGGACGGTCTCGTGAGGCGGCTCCGCGCCGAGATGGACATGTACTGATAAGAAGTTTGCCCCTAGGACGGAGGCGCTGGGTTGCACCGTCGGGCTCGAGCCCTACAACTTCGTCGCCGCCTGGATCACCCTGCAGGTTCATTCGGCCCTCAGCGCCGTCGGCTTGACGGCGCGGTCAGCCGAGTCCTGACTGAGGCGGGGATCAGCGCCAACGTGGTCGCCGGATTCACCCATGACCACCTGTTTGTGCCCCATGACCGGGCCGACGACGCCGTCCGTACCCTGGTGGCCCTCGCTGCCACAGCTGAGCATCCGACAGCTCGATCTGCCGCCGCGTGGCTCAACGCTCCTCAACCGCGTCGAGGCTCATGGAGAGCGCGAACTTATAATCGCGCCGTGGCCGGCGAGGACTATCGCCAAGTCAGCTTCGATGTCTGGCAGCGGATGGCCGAAGGGTGGGATCGAGAGCGTCGCTGGTTGTGGGAGACCTCGCACGCGGTGAGCGAGTGGATGGTCCAGGCGCTCGCCCCACAACCGGGTCAAACGATCCTCGAGCTCGCGTCCGGCACAGGTGAAACGGGGTTCGCTGCCGCAGCCGCGCTCGGTGACCAGGGCAGGCTGATCTCCACAGACTTTGCGCCGAACATGGTGCAGGCCGCGCGCGCCGAATCACAGCGGCTGGGGCTGGGCAACGTCGAGCACCGACAGCTCGACGCCGAACGCATGGACCTGGACAACGACAGCGTGGACGGTGTGCTCTGCCGCTGGGGCTACATGCTCATGGCCCACCCTGCGGCGGCACTGCGGGAAACCCGACGCGTGCTCCGCGACGGCGGTGGGCTGGCGCTGTCGGTCTGGGGCTCCCCCCAACGCAATCCATGGGCAAGCCTCCCTGGCCGCGCCCTTCTGGAGTGCACCGGCGCCGCCCCTCCCGATCCCACCGCTCCCGGGATCTTCGCTATGGCAGATCCCGAGCGGACACGCTCCCTGCTCGCCGCCGCGGGGTTCGAGGTGCAACGGTGGGAGAACCTGGAGTTGAGCTGGCGGTTTCAGAACTTCGATGCCTACTGGCGGTTCCTCACCCAGTTGGCGGGGGCGATCGCGCTCTCAATCGCCAATCTGACAGATGAGAAGCAGCGTGCATTACGAGCCCGAGTCGAAGAAGCCGTCGCCCCTTACCGCTCCAACGGCGCCTACGAGATACCCGCACTCGTGCAGAACACCTTAGCTGCCTAGCCACTTGCGCTTCGCGCGATAAGCGACGGAACGTCCGACAACACCAGCACTGTCCACAGTCAGCACCGCTTGACGACATCATGCCCCACAATGGGGTCCTTTACAGGCCGCTCGGGCCCGGTGTGCTAGGCCCTCGCGCACGGACAGCGGCATGTGAGTGTGTTTAGGGCTAGTCGCATGGTGTGTTGGCCTGGGTGTGGTGCTAGTCGTTGGGCGATGAGGTGCACGCTGTGATCAGGTTGACGAGTTCTCGCATCGGTGCCAGGAGTTCGGCGTACTCGGCGGTGTTGAGAGCATATCGGCGTTGTGTGCCTCTGCGCTCAACGGTGAGCAGCCGCGCGTCGCGGAGGATTTTCAGGTGATGGGACACCGTGGGTTGGGACAGCTGCAGTTGTGCGGCGATTTTCTCCGACGCTGCGCGCCGCGCTGGCTCTTAACAGCAGGATGATGATGGTCTGCCTGCGTGCGTCACCCAGCGCGGTGAACAGCGGTTGGCTTTGCGCGAACCGGACGAGGATTTTCTCGGGTGTGGCTGTCACGGCGTTACCTCAGTCGGCAAGGCGCGCCGGAGTTTGCGCAGCCGGGTCACGGGCAGTTGATGGGATTCGCCTTCTGCTATCCATCCGTCGAGCATCAGCCTGGTTTGGGCGGCCACTTTGGTGAAATGCACCCGCAGGTAGCGGGCCAGGTCAAAGGGCGTGAGTCGAGGTAGTAGCCGCAGGACGAGGCCGACCAGCCACGCTGGCGGCCGCAGCCATGGGGGGCTGCCTGCGCCCAGTGCGGTCACCACAGCGACCGCCTCCCTGCTGGCTTCAGCAGGGGGGCTGAGTTCGGCGCGCAGCGCCGACAGCGACCAGCCGGCGGCCTCCAGTCCAGCGATATACGGCATCATCAGGGCCGCAGCGACCTCGCCCGACCCGGTCTGACCCGAATACCGGGCCCGCATGTGGCCAGCACGCAAGGCCGCCACCACCGGCAAAGCCCGGTCTGCCGCTGACCGTTGTCACCGTGCCCGGTGGCGTCCAGTACGCGATGCCCGGCGCTGGCACTTCCGTGACCAGCGGCGTTGAGTAGGCCAGCACGGAGGGCGCCACCTGCACGATCTGCTCAGGTGGCTAGATGTTCGCCAAGACGGCCCGGTCATGTAGGTCCTGGCCAATGCTCACCACGGTCGCCGTGCCGATCGCGTCGCGCAATCGATACAGCCACGGCTGCCGCAGAGCGGTCGAGGGCACGCACAGCCAGACCATGTCCCACCGGCCATCGGTGATCTCGCTGTGCACACCGTGGGGTCGCAGTTGTTGGGCGACAGGCTTACCCAATCGCCGCAGTCGATACAGCGTGCGCCCTTCAGGCCCCCAGTCGGCCCTACCCGACTTGACCAGGTAACTGACCGACGCGCCACCGATGGCCAGCCGCAGGCCAAAAACCTGACCGAGCGCGCCGTCGCCTACCATCAGGACCTTCACCTCGACACCCCCGAATCTATTCAACTACTTAAATAAAAGAAATACGGCGATGACGATGCCGGGACCCAGGATCTTCACTACGGGGCCAGCCACCACCGACCGCGCGGCAAAGCGTGCAACCGGGACCGTCCGGTCATTGGCATGAGCGCACGGTCAGCGGCAGAAGCGGATGTCCGCAGGCCGTGCCGCCGTCTACGCTCATTCGGCTGACGGGACAAGCAGCGGCCGGACCTCGACGCCGCCGTCCCGGGTAGCCGGGTTGAGCTTGGCGATCGCAGTGCGACGCCCGGGTCGGGCACATCCAGGATGAAGAACCCGGCGAGGCGTGCCAACAGTTTCGGCAACGGATTCGGTGTCTGTCCACAAAGGATCAGGCTCGGCTAGGGTGGCCGATGGTGGTTCGATCAGCAGTTCGTGGGCCGCCAGCTCGGCGGCGTCGAGCCGGAGGACGCCCAGCACGGAACCGATCTTTAAGTCTCGACGGCGGCCCGTTCAGTCAGGCCTTGGCCGGTAGGTAGGGAATCAGCCTGGATCCACCGCCCGAATTTGAGTGATCATTCCAAGCTTGTTTAACGATCTTCATTTGGCCGTGCTCGATTGTGGGCGCGTGGTACCTGCCGGCCTGTGGTCCGGCTTGTCCACGTGATGT
>JALZHU010000364.1 GCA_030860695.1 Actinomycetota bacterium | reverse complement strand
AACAGAACTCCTGGTAGAACGGCGCTTCAGCACCGCTCGATCTACCAGGAGTCCTCCATTACCAGCGGCGACACGCCGTCACAAGATCAGTTGCTGCCACAAGATCAGTTCAGGAACAGGCTCTGAGAAAGTGGGCAAATGTCGCACAGTTCCCGGATGCCGTAATGCCCGTTATAGTCCGGCAACCCATGCGCATACGACACCGCGCACGACGTTTTACGAAACAACGGAGCCGATGCTGAAAACACCGACAGCACGCGCTGTTCCAGAGTTTCGGGAACAATCTTGCGCCGCGCGGTCTCCTCGTACGGCTCGGACAGGCCGTTGGCCTTGTAGTAGGCGGCTATCTCGTCACGGTAAACAAGCCGGTGAACACCGTGGCGTCGGCGTGCTGCCCCAGCTCGAACGCGTGGTTCAGGTGCTCATCGGAGTCATTCAATCCCGCCACCAGCGGGCGCCAATACAACACCGTCCGATACCGACGCCGCGCCGGGGAACTCATCAGCGTCAGCGACTCCGCCGCCACATGCGACGGATACGGCTCAATCTGCTCATTGTCGATACCCGAATATGTGAACAACAACGTCACCTTGATGTGCCGAAGCTGGTTCAGCCGGTCGACGTCTTCGGGCTTCATCTGATGCCGCGTGATCACCAAGACATGATTGGTCAGCTCGCGCTCGTCCAAGTCCTCCAGCACCGCGAACATATGAGGCCGCACCTGCGGCAGGAACGGGTCAGTAGCCCGATTGAACACCTGCACAGGCGTCACATGCGCCTGAAAATACCGGTGGCCCACCAGCTCATTCACCGCGTCCGCGTCAGTCATCAGCGCGCGAGGTTGCCGCTGATCCCACAGCCCGTACGTATGCCGAATGCAATACACCCAATCCAACGGGCAACCCTGAATATGGTTCAAACTCAACCCACTCTTACGGTACTCCACCACCTCACGCGCACGCCCAGGAAGCCGCGCAACCTGCTCCCTCGCCAGCAACGGAACAAACGTAGCCACCCAAACTCCCGAAAACTCAACCGCCTACAGCGGGTCTAGCGGGAGCGTAAGCAGGCAACTACAGCTTGGCTAGAAAACTTCTAGAGATTTCTAGAAATAGTCTCCTGGTCTGTGAGCCGGGAAATCATGAGCTATCCGCCTCGGCTTCCTCAGCAAGCTCACTCATGATCTTGATGATGATCGCGCGCGCGGTGCCGTCGTAGCTGGCGGCTGCCGCTAGCTTTTCAAAGATGCCGCTGTACAGCTCGATCTCGTATGGTTGATGTAGGTTGAACTCTGCGGAGAATGTTTCGACCCGCACCCGATCCTGGTCCAGAAGCCAGAACCCATGCCGGGGATCGGCTACGTAGGGCGTTTTGAAGCTGATGACGCCGAGTCGCAAATTCCGCAGGTTGGACAGTGAAACGAGCCGGTCGAGTTGTGCGAGCATTGTTTCAATTGGGCACAGCCGATATCGCAGAGCTGCTTCGGTTAGCACGAAATGAAAGCGCTTATCTGGACGATACAGCATCTCCTGGCGCTGCGTCCGTGCTCGCACAGCCTCATTGATGTCATTCGGTGTCTTATGCACCGTGACTGCTTGAGCAAACCGGGCGCGAGCGTATTCCGGTGTCTGTAGTAATCCTGGTATAAGGGTGGACTCGAAAACTCGGTATAGCTTAGTTCTCTCATCTTGGCTGCTTAGCTCGTTTTGATGTGACCGAAGCCCGGTCTTTAGTAGTCGTTTCCACTCGGCATGCTGAATTCCCAGCGTATGCAGCGATGCAAGAATTCCCTCAGTCTCAGTCTCGGTATTTGTTGCGCGAGTCCAGGCGCGGATGTCGTCATCGGTTGGCGTCTGGTGACCTATTTCGAGTTTAGAAATTTTGGACTGTGGCCATGACAAAGCCTCCGCTAGCTGCTTGCCGTTCATTTCGGCTTGTTGCCGCAGCTCGCGAAGTCGTTTACCTAGGGCCTTACGGGCTTCATCAACGCCGGTCACGCTCGTTGCTCTATTCGCTGGCAAAATCACTTCGCCGTATGGCGTAGTGCCAGGCGGCATCACGCCAGTAATTGTGCCGCACTATCGCTGTTGGATCTTCGATCACCTCCCCGCCACGGAAGCGGTCGTCGTCACCGAAGTGCATCCGTACCAACTGCGAGAGTCGAACAGCCAATAGTCATGCTTAGGAAGGTCAAGGGCCTCAGCTCGGTCCCGAGTTAGGTAACGAATATCGCCCCCCGCGTCGTTGGCGAACTGAGAAATCCACAAGCCAAAGCGGCTGTAATCACTCAATGGCACACTTACCACTCGGACACGGCAAAATCTGCGGCCTTGAGCTGCCGCCTCCCGGAGCATTGCGAGCCACTTTTGGCGCCAAGCAAGGTCGTCGGGCTCACCGACAAGTAATTTTTCGAAGGATTCAGTCTCTCGGGGCGAGTTGTAGCGGTCCCGCACCTCCAAGCGGAAAGCCGTATGCTCAAAGGTGCGGAATAGCCGACCAAATTCTTCGCCAACTAGCAAACTCAGCGGTCTACCTCCTGGTTCTGGTAGAATTTCAATACATCCTCGGGGATCTCGATGATCGCCTCACCCTCGGGAATCGGGCCAATCTCAGCGAGCGTCTGTGGGTCAGTCACAACCCAACCTTCGGCGATGTACGTCTTGCGGTCGGTGCGGTCTGTAGCGAACAGGGTGGACGAGTCACCCTCGGCGGAATCAGGGTCTTTTCAAGAAATCGAACGTGCATGGCACCTCCTAGTGCGAATTTGGAGAAATTTCGCTCTCCAGCCTGATGCACCTGACCCGGTAGGTCAACCAGAGAGGGGGTCGTGAGAGCTAGACCCGTATGCCCTGCCGCCAGAGGGGCACTCGCCAGGTTCACCTATGCCTGTGCCCCGGCAGTCCCCTGCCGAGGTACAAGGTGGCGGCTACGCGGCGGGAGTCGTGCGCCGTATGCCCCGCTCGCGGAGGAGCCGCTTAACGCTGCTCTTACTGATGTTGAACTGATCGGCAAGCTCTCGGGCGGTCGTACCGCCACGGTAGCTAGCGACAAGGTTGGATACGTCCGCCTCACTCAGCCGATCACTGACCCGCCACACTCGCGGAGCCTGCTCGGAACGGACGCTGCAGAGCCCTCTGAGGCTCGTGAGTATCCATGCTCTGTAGGCGCTCTACCGTGCTCACCAGAGCAAACACGAGGTCAGAGCGTTTCGAGTAAGCTCTCATAAGGTCAGCGGCAGACAAACACCGGCGAGCCTTCTGCCATCGCGGCCGCAAGCCAGTTAGCCCGCGTGCCGGCCTGGCTTGGTGACGGGAGCCGGATCGTCGTCGGTGTTGTTCAGCACGGGGGATACGCAGACTCAGTGGCGCCGCGTCCCGAGCATCCGGCAGTGAGGCGTTCACAAGTCGGGGGAGATTCTCCGCACTGCTGTTGCGCGCGGCCCTGAGCCGCGCGTTGTGTTGAAGCGAACCGCCTTGCCCTACAAGCCAACCGGTCGGTACGGTTGAGGATTGCTATGGGGTCTGATCAGGTAAGTATCGGTGTAGGCGGTCATTCAAAAAACATCGATCCGGGAAAGCCCGACCATGATCACAGACGACAAGTAGCGCAGGAGTAGAGACCGAAAGGTGACGATCATGGCGCAGCCGCCGAAAGTGGTATTCCCTTTGTACGAAGGCTCGACGCTGCTCGACTTCGCAGGGGCGACGCAAGTCTTTGCCACCGCGGGCTTCGCGCCGGTCTGGGCCGCGGCGTCCCTCGACCCGATCACCACCACTGAGAACGTGCAGGTGCTCCCCGGGGACACCTTCGATGGAGTCCGGCAGAAAGGAGCGGTGGAGGTCCTGTTCGTCCCAGGCGGCGCGACCAAGGTGGGCGAGGTGATGCAGGACGCCACCACGATCAATTTCCTCTGCGACGTGGGCCGGCAGGCGCGATATGCCGGTTCAGTCTGCACCGGCGCCTTCATCGTCGCCGCGGCGGGCCTGTTTGACGGCTGCGAGGTGACCACCTACTGGAACCAGCGCGACAACCTCGCCCTGTTTCCCAACCTGCGGGTCGCGGCGGGGTATCCCCGCTGGGTGATCTCCGGGAACCGCTTTTCCGGGGGCGGTATCTCCTCCTCGATCGACCTTGCGCTCGAGCTGGTGAACCTAATCTGCGGTCCCACGCAGAGCATGTCTACGCAGCTTGCCGACCAGTACGCACCCGGGCCGCCGCACACCTCCGGCGACCCCAGCCAGGCGCCGCCTGAGATCACCGCCTCGGCGCGCGCCGCCCAGGAGGACTTCGCCGCCACGATCCGACAGGCGGTGGAAAAGGTCCTCGAAAAATCCTGACTCCTTCTCCGACACCAATCCTGAGGCGGACGGCGCTGGAGCGGATGCTTGCTGGCTGTCGACGCGACGCTACCTAGCCGGGCAGGAGTCGGTCGGGCAGTGCACCGAGGAGCCGCCACGATCGACGCGCGTGGCGGACCAGCGCGATGACCACCTTGAACCTGCTTGCGGTTCGCCGCGCGCTCAGCCTGGATCCACCGTGCGGATTGTGACCGAGGGCGTGTCATAAGAGGGGAAGTGCCCTTTGACCTGGGAAGATCGGAGTTGCTGACGCCCCGATACCCGTCGTCGAAAGGGCACCTCG
>JALZHU010000085.1 GCA_030860695.1 Actinomycetota bacterium | reverse complement strand
GGGTCACGCGGCGGTACTAGCGCACCGGTGCGGCCGTCCAGGACGGTATCAAGGTGCCCGCCCACCGCGGAGGCGACGACCGGCACACCGCAGGCCATCGCCTCCAGCGGCACCATCCCGAACGGTTCGTACCACGGCACGCTGACCACCACGTCCGCCGAACGCAGCAGCGCGGGAACGTCTTTCCGGGCGATCTGGCCGACGAGACGAACCCGGTCGCGCACCCCATGGGCCTGCGCGACCGCTGTCAACCGCGCTAGCTCTGCGTCCGCGATCGCGTCCCCGCCGCCCGCGATGACGAGTTCCGCGCCGGGCACCTGGGGCAACGCATGGATGGTGGTCTCGACGCCCTTGCGTTCCACCAGCCGCCCCAGAGACAGGATGCGGTGCCGGCGGTTGCGTGACACCCGTGGCCCGTTTGGGGTGAACTGGTCGAGGTCGACCCCGCACGGCACCACGGCGATCCGCTGCGCCGGCACGCCCAGGGTGGCGAGCTCGGTCAGCTCGTCCGAGCAAGTCGCCACGATCAGTGCAGCGTCGCGGGCCAATCCGGCTTCCAGCCGTAATCGGGACGGCGGGCTGGGATCTGATGCGCCCTGGTGGCGCCGCTTGACGGTGCCGAGCGCGTGGAAGGTCTGCAACACGGGTATGCCGGTGCCGCGGGCGCCGCGATGAGCAGCCAGCCCGCTCATCCAGAAGTGCGCGTGCGCCACGTCCGGCGGCTGCGCCAGCCAGCGCCGCGCGAGGTGATCGCCGAACTCGGCCATGTAGGGCAGTAACGCGTCCTTGGGTACCAACCTGGCGGGTCCCGCGGGTACGTGCTCGACAGTGACCCCAGGGCCCGCGCGGACCCGGTCGGGCAGTTCGGGACCGTCCCGGCGGGTGTACACGGTCACATGATGCCCGCGCTCGCCCAGCGCCCGTGCGAGCTCTGCGACGTGCACGTTCTGCCCACCCGAGTCGGCCCCACAAATCGCCGCGAGTGGGCTGGCGTGCTCGGAGATCATGTCGATCCTCATCGGCGCACCTCCTTTAGCAGCTGATCCCAGTCGGTAAGGAACCGATCAAGTGAGTACCTGGTGCGGGCCGCGGCTCTGGCCGCCAAGCCGATGTGGTGAGCGAGATCGAGGTCGGCGACAAAGGCGCGCAGCGTCTCTGCGAGCAGCTCGACCCGGGTGGACACCACCCCCGCGTCCCGGGGCACCGACTCCAGCACCTCGGTGGTCGCCAGCGCAACCACCGGCATGCCCAGGTGCATGGCTTCGAGCAGGGACAGACCTAGCGAAGTCCAGCGGATCGGGTGCAGGTACACCCGGCGGCGGGCGAGTTCGGCGTGCATCCGTGCCTGCGGCAAGTCCTCGAACGTGGCGATCCGGTCATGTGGTGGCAGTTTCGAGACCGCCATGCCGAAAACGTCCAGCGGAACCTGCGCGGCGAAACGGGGCAGCAGGTCGGTACCGGTGACCCGCCATCGGCGGACCGACTCGTTGATCACCACCCCAGCGTGCGGAATCTCCCCGGTGTAGCGGTAGCCGGGGTCGGGGATGCCGTGCTCGATCACCAAGGTCGGTGCCCGGCCGCAGTCCCAGAACAGCTCGTTGAATGGCGTGACGTGCACGACGGGGATGTCGGACCGGTCGGCCATCGGATGCCGCGAGTTCGGCACATCGCCACGTGGGGCGTTGTGCTCGACGTAGACGGCAGGCACATCGAGCCCGGGACGGCGACCCAGCCATTGCTTGGTGAGCCCCAACTCATGCGGGCGCTGCAGCACGACAACGTCGACGTGCGCGTTACCCAGCGCCGCCGGAGCGATCTCGACTGCATTCAGTGGCCAATTGAAAGTGCGCGCCCGGCCGCGGCCGTCGGCGTCGCGGTCCGGCGTCACCGGTACCAGGTAGGTGTGCGGTCCCTGTACGAATGCGGTGCTCCAGGAGCCGTGGACATGCCAGTGCAGCACCCTCATGTCTGTGCCCCCATGTGGGCCGCCGTTCGGGCCCCTAGCAGGGAGCCGACTGCCTCGACGACGTCGGCCGGAGCAACCCCAGACAGGCACGGGTGGCCGGGCACAGGGCAGCGCCGTGCGCGGGTATCGCGGCAGGGGGCGTGCTGGTCGCCGAGCAGCACTGTCGGCACCCCGTAGGGGGCCCACCGCGCGGCCGGCACTACAGGAGCGAACAGCGACACCACTGGGGTGCCCACCGCGGCTGCCAGGTGCGCCGGCCCGGTGTTGCCCGCGACGACCACGCAGGCGCCATCGAGCACGGCAGCCAACGTGCGCAGGTCGGTGCGGCCGCCGAGGTCGACGCCCAGATCGCCAGCGACCAAGGCGGTGAGGTGCCGCTCGCGGGCTGAGCCGGTGACGACGACCCGGTGCCCAGCGGCAACCAAGGCGCCGACAGCCTGCGCGCAGTGCTGTGCGGGCCACTCCCGGGCCGGGACCGAGGCGCCCGGGTGAACCACAACGTAACCGGGCCCTCTGGTGAGCTCATCGACGTTGGGCAGCGGCCGGCGCACCGCGAGCCCCCCATCGTCTCCGGCTGGCAGCGGGTAGCCGGCGGCACGAGCCAGCCCCAGTGCCCGCTGGGCCTCTGGTGGGTCACCGTCGACGCGGTGGCGCAGATCGAGTAGCGAGCCGGGGTAGTCCTCGCTGATCGCGCCGATCCAGCCGACTCCCGCCAGCCGCAGCAGCAGCGCTAGCGGCAGCGGGCACTGGTGAAACGAGGTGAGCAGCAGCGCAGCGTGGGGCGCCTGTGTGCGCACCGCATCGTGTAGTGCGGCGACGTGTTCAGCCGTGACGGGGGCGGGATCGGGATCAATCCAGGGCGCGCACCACTCGATGACCTGATCGACTCCGGGGAGCAGCTCCGCGGCCGCGGTCCCGTGCGGGCCGGCGAGCATCACCACCTTGCCGACGTGTGCGGCGACCGCTCGAACCGCGGGTCCGGCCAGCAGCATGTCCCCCGCATTGTCCAGGCGGGCAATCAGCACGGTGCCGCCCATCGGCGCCGTGTTCATAGGGCCGCCGTTCACGGGACCCGCCCAGACAGGACGAGCTCGACCGCCGCCGTGATGTCGGGTACCACCTCCGGGGCGGCCCGGATCTCCTGGCGCAGGGTGCGGGCAGTAGGCACCAGAATTCCGCGGGCACCGGCCGCCGCCGCAGCGGTGACGTCCGCGCCGGTGTCCCCGATGACCACGCAGCGGTCCACCGGCACGCCCAGCTGCGCGGCGGCGTCTTTCACCAGGCCAGGCGCTGGCTTGCGGCAGCCGCAACCGTCGTCTTCGCCGTGTCGGCAGATGCTCCATACCTGGAACGGACCCAGCAGCTCCGAGACCCTTGTGTTCACCTGCTCGAGCTGCTCGCGGCTGATCAGCCCGCGGGCCACGCCGGACTGGTTAGTCACCACGCCGACCGGGATGCCAATGTCGCGCAGCCGGTCCAGCACGTCCCGCGCACCGGGTACAGGCCGCACCGCAGCGGGATCGGTGTTGTAGGGCACGTCATGGATCAGCGTGTCGTCGCGGTCGAACAGCACCGCGGCGGGCACGGGGGTGGCCGGCGACACCCGCCGCCAGCGCAGCTCCCCGGCCAGCCGGTGCCAGCACGCCACCGGTGGGATGGCGATGCTGGTGACTAACATCCGGCCGATCTCGTCCGCGCTACCCGGGCCAGGCAGGATCCGGTGCAGGGCGAACTCCGCGGTCAGTGCGGTCCACGCGAGACCCGCTGCAATGGCCACCCGTGAGTGCCGGCCCGCTGCGGCGCCGAGCGCAACGGCAGCAGCTGCGGTGATCAGCCCGTGCCTGCGCAGCCGGCCAGGGCCGTCCCCGATCCGGTCCCGCCAGCCGGATCCGTGCCGGCACCGCATGAGGGCGTCGTCGGCGTTGCCACGTTGCGCACGCACGCTGGCCAGCGGTCCCGACGGGCGTACCGGGTGCACGGTGCGCCGCCGCCCTTGGACGATGCGGTATCCGGCAGCGATCACCCGTAGGGCCAGGTCGGCATCCTCGCGGTAGGCCCGACCGAAGCGTTCGTCGAAACCACCGACGCGCTGCAGCGCCGCACGGCGGTAAGCCATGTCCGCGGTAATCCATCGCGCGCTGGCCAGGCCGGCGATGCCGCGCTCGGAATCAGTGGGGCGCCGGTTGATGGGCAGTGGCACCTCGATACAGCCTTGACTTGCGCCCACATCCTCGGCGAGCCCGCGGATGTCCTGCGCCATCTGCGCCAGCCAGTCCGGTCCAGGCACGACGTCGTCATCGAGGAAGGTGACCCACTCGGTTCCCACCGCGCGCCATCCGACGTTGCGGGCGGCGGCCGGGCCGCGTCCCCCGGAGCGCAGCACCCGCACTGGGGGACTCACAGCCAGCGGTTGCACGGGTGCCGGCCGGTCATCGACCACCACGATTTCCGGTGAGCCGCCGCTCAGGGACCTGTCGAGCACCGCCTGCAGGCTGGGCCGTCCGATCGTGGGGATCACCACCGCGTAGCTCATCGGGTGAGCTCCGAACGGTGCAGCATGAACGGTCCGAGGGCGAGCACGTCGACCGGGGCGGACCCGAAGCACTCCAGCGCGTCGCGCGGGTCATCCACCATGGGCCGACCGGCGGTGTTCAGGCTCGTGTTCACCACCGTGGGCAGTCCGGTCAGTTCCGCGAAGCGGTCCAGCAGCCGGGCCAGCAAGGGCTCGGAATCGCGGTCGACGGTTTGGATGCGCGCGGTGCCGTCGACGTGCACCACTGCCGGGATGCGGTCGCGCCACTGCGGCGCCACATCGTGCACGAACAGCATGTAGGGGCTAGGCATCGGGCCGCGGCTGAACAGCTCACCGGCGCGATCAGTGAGCACCATCGGCGCGATCGGCCGGAACTGCTCGCGTCCCTTGACCGCGTTGAGCCGGTGGAGATTCTGAGCGTGCCCCGGGTGGGCGAGCAACGACCGGTGGCCCAGCGCCCGGGGACCGAACTCGCTGCGCCCCTGAAACCAGGCCACGATCGCGTCGGCGGCTAACGCTTCGGCGGCAGCGGTGGCCACATCTGGTGGGCGCTCGTAGCGGATGTGCGCGGAGTCCAGCCAGCAAGCGAGCTCCTCGTCGGTAAAGCCCCGGCCGAGGTCAGCGCCCGGCATCGGGGCGACCGGCTCGCCGAAGACGTGAGCGAGGTGCAACGCCCCGCCCAGCGCGGTGCCCGCATCACCCGCGGCGGGCTGCACCCACAGCTCGTCGAAGGGCCCCTCAGCGGCGAGCCGGGTGTTGGCGACGCAGTTCAGCGCCACCCCGCCGGCCATCGTGAGCCGTCGCTCGCCGGTGCGCCGGTGCAGCCACCAAGCCAGCTCCAGCAGCACCTCCTCCAGGCGTGCCTGCACCGCGGCGGCGAGCTCCACATGCTCGGGTTGCAGCTCCTCGCCGGGCGCTCGCCGCTTCGCCAGCTCGGACCAATCAACCGGCTGCACGGTGAACCCGCCGTCACCCGTGGGCCAGACGAGTTTCCGCAACGTGGGCAGCAGCCGTGGTTCGGTGGATGGCTGCCGACCGTAGGAGGCCAGCGCCATCACCTTGTACTCGTCTGACGAGCGCAGGAAACCCAGGTGATCGGTGACCTCCTCATACATCAAGCCCAGCGAATGCGGCAGCTCCTGGCTGGCCAGCACCTCGAGCTCGCCATCGCGATAACGGCCGCCCAGATAGGAGGTGGCTTCGCCACGGCCATCGGCGACCAGGACCGCGGAATCGCGGAACGGCGCGGCAAGGCCGGCGGAGGCGGCGTGCGCGACGTGGTGCGGTACGAAGTGCGCGGCCGCCGGGTCCATGCCGGGCAGCGCGGTGGCCAGGAAGTAAGGTGCGCGGCGGGCGTAGGTGGTCCGCAGATCCTCCCACCGGTCATCCAACCCGTCCACGTCCGGCCGTACCAGCGCCGGGTCATAGGAATACGCGACGGCATCGAGGTCCTCCGGACTGATGCCCGCGGTCCGCAGGCACCAGCGGGCGGACAGTTCGGGGAGTTCCCACGCGGAGAACGGCACTGGGCGCTTGCCATGCTTGCGGCGACTGAACCGCTCTTCCTCGGCGGCGGCCACTATTTCTCCGTCGATGACCAGTGCCGCGGCTGGATCGTGGAAGATCGCATTGACGCCGAGGATGCGCACGCCAAAAACCCCCAAGTACAACAGGTGGCGTGGCCACCGCCGGATCACCTATATGTGATTACCCCGCAACGCGCCCCCCAAACATCGCCTCTCGACCCGTCATGGAGACATATCGGGGTAAACAGCCGCCCTTTTAGCCCGATATGTCTCCATGACGGGGGCCGGCGGGGCCAGCTGGGAACGGAACCACGCGATGGTGCGAGCTAGGCCGTCACGGAGGTGGACCTTTGGCTCCCAGCCGAGAAGCTCGCGGGCCAGCGTGATGTCTGGGCGGCGCACCCGCGGATCGTCGACCGGGCGCTCGATGTGCCGGATCGACCCGGACAACCCGCTGAGCTTGATGACTGTCGCGGCCAGCTCTGCCACCGGGAGCTCCAGCGGACCGCCGATGTTCACGGGGCCCGGTGCGTCCGACTCGGCCAGCGCGAGGATGCCCCGGATGGTGTCATCGACGTAGCACACCGAACGGGTCTGGCTGCCATCCCCAGTGACCGACAGCGGCTCGCCGGCCAACACTTGGCGAATGAAGGTCGGGATGGCCCTTCCGTCGTCCGGGCGCATCCGGGGACCGTAGGTATTGAAGATCCGCACGATTGCGGTATCCGTCCCGCGGGACATCCGGTAGGCGGTGGTGAGCGCCTCGGCGTAGCGTTTGGCCTCGTCGTACACGCTGCGCGGACCAACGGGATTGACGTTACCCCAGTACTCCTCAGACTGCGGGTGCTGCTGCGGATCGCCGTAGACCTCGCTGGTCGAGGCCAGAACGAAGCGCGCACCCTTCTCCCCGGCTAGGCCCAGCGTGTGCAGGGTTCCGAGACTGCCCACCTTCAGCGTCTCGATAGGTAATCGAAGGTAGTCGGCGGGGGATGCCGCCGAGGCCAGGTGCAGCACCAGGTCCACCGGGCCCGGCACGTGCACGAAGTCCGTCACATCGCACTTGATCAGGCGAAACCGGGGCTCACCGAGCAGGTGCGCGATGTTGGCTGGGGTGCCGGTGAGAAAATTGTCCAGGCACATGACATCGGTGCCGCGGCGCAGCAGCTGTTCACACAGGTGTGAGCCGAGAAACCCGGCCCCACCGGTGACCACGGCCCTGCTGAACCTCGTGCTCACCGCCCTGGGCTACCCCGGCGCAGCGGCCCCAAACCCGGCGGAGCGTTTTCCGGGCCCGCACTGAGGGTAAGGACAGTTCCATGCAGGTGCAGGCCTTGGTCCTTCGGTGAGTGGCACCTCGGTGAGCGGGATCACGGTGGTCATCGCCACCCGCAACCGGCGCCAGGAACTGATCCGCACCTTACGGCACCTGCACGAGCTCACCCCTCCGCCACCTGTGGTGGTGGTGGACAATGGCTCGACCGACGGCACGGCCCAGGCAGTGCGCAAGCAGTTCACTGGGGTGATGGTGCTTGCGCTGCGGCGCAACTATGGCGCCCCGGCGCGCAACCTCGGCGTCTTGGCAGCCCGCACTCCTTACGTAGCCTTCAGCGACGACGACTCCTGGTGGGCTCCTGGCGCGCTGCAGCGGGCAGCGGCGGCCCTGGAAAGCCACCCGCGCCTTGGCTTGGTGGCAGCGCGCACCCTCGTCGGTCCGGCGGAGCGTCCCGATCCAGTGAACCCGCTCCTGGCCGCCAGCCCGCTACCCCGTTCCCCGGACGCCCCCGGTCCGTCGGTGCTCGGGTTCCTGGCGTGCTCGGTGGTACTTCGCCGGCGGGCGTTCTGTGAGGTCGGTGGGTTCAGCAGTCTGCTCTTCTTCATGGGAGAGGAGCAGCTGCTCTGCTACGACCTGGCGGCGGCCGGGTGGGATCGGGCATACCTCAACGACGTCGTCGCGCACCACCATCCCTCCGCGCACCGGCCTGATGCCGAGCGTCGCCGGGTGGCCCAGCTGCGCAACGCCCTGCTCACCGCCGTGCTGCGCCGTCCGCTGCGGGTGGTCGTGGCCGCAGTTGCCGCGCTCGCGCGGGACTCGATCCATGATGCGGCCGCCCGCAAGGCGTTGCGCGGAGCACTAATCCGGCTTCCGGCGGCGCTGCGGCAGCGCGCACCACTGCCCGCTGCCGTGGAGGAGCAGGTCCGCATGCTGGAAGACGGTGCTCGGTGACGTCAGACCGGGTCACCGTCGTGATCATCACCTGGAACCGTAAGGCGGAGCTGCTGCGCACTCTGGAGCACATGACCGCATTGCCGGACCGAGCTCCCCTGGTGGTCGTCGACAACGGCTCGACCGACCACACCGCCGATGCCGTCGCCGAGCGGTTCGGTCAGGTGACCCTGCTGCGCAGCGACCGGAACCTGGGCGCGCTGGGCCGTAACCTGGCGGTTCAGAACATCGAGACGCCATACGTGGCGTTCTGCGACGACGACACCCGGTGGCAGCCCGGCGCGCTGACGCGCGCTGCCGACTTGCTCGACGCCCACCCGGGACTGGCGTCAGTGACGGGCCGGATCCTGGTCGCACCGGCGATGGCCGAGGACCCCATCACCCCTGAGCTGCGGGACTCGCCGGTACCCGGGCCAGCATGGTTGCCCGGCCCGGCGCTGCTCGGTGTGCTCGCCGGGGCGAGCATGTTTCGCCTGGCTGCGTTCCGGGAAGTGGGTGGATTCTCGCCCCGGCTGTGGTTGGGCGGGGAGGAGGAGCTGCTTTCTCTGGACCTCGCTGCTCGGGGATGGTGGATGTGCTGGGCACCGGACGTGGTGGTGCAGCATGCCCCGTCAACCTCCCGCGACCCCCGACGCCGGCGGCAGCTGGGCATCCGCAATACGTTGTGGACAGCGTGGTTGCGCCGTCCGCTACCCAGCGCACTGCGGCGCACCGGCATGTTGCTGCGCTCGGTGCCCCGGGACTGGGCCAGCGTGGTTGCGGTCGCCGAGGCGCTCGTTGGCCTGGCCTGGGTGTTGCGAGAGCGGCGGGTGATCCCGCCCGAGGTGGAGCGCGGGCTGCGGCTGCTCGAGGAACCGCAGCGACACTCGCAGGCTCGCAGGTATGTCGGCTGAACTTTCATCGTGTCCATACGGCGATATCAGTGAGAGGTCGCTTCGTCACCTCGGCGGGGGCGGTGGAGAATCAGCGGGCGATGATGCTGTCTTGCAGGGATTCGAGTAACTCGGCGGGACCCTCGTAGATCTCCACAGCCCCCGCCTCGCGCAGCTCTTCGCGGCCGGTGCCGCCGGTGAGGAATGCGATGCAGGCAAGCCCAGCTTTGTTGCACGCCTCCAGGTCCCAGACGGTGTCGCCGACGAACACCGCCACATTGGGAGCCACCCCGCCGCGCTCCAGCGCAATCTGCAGGATGTCAGGCGCCGGCTTGCTTTCCTCCGCGTCGGCGGAGGAGGTCGCCGCGGTGACAACGTCATCAGCATCGAGCGCGTCGCGCAGGGCCCGCATCTCACGGTCAGTGGCAGAGCTTGCCAGTATCACCCGCAGACCGCGGTTGGCGCACGCTCGCAACAGGTCCGCAGCGCCGTCGAAGGCTCTCAATCGCGGCCAGTAGGGGGCGTAGAGGGCGGTGTGCGCGGATCGCATCTCGTCGTCGACCGCACGGTCGCGATCGCCCGGCAGAAGGTGATCGAGCAGCTTGTCCGAGCCCATACCGATGGCGCGGTGAATGCGAGCCATCGGGACATAGTGACCGAATTGGCGGAACGCTTCCCACCAGGTAACGGCGTGCAGGTAATTGGTATCGACAAGGGTGCCGTCGACATCGAACACCACTGCGGAGATCCTGGTCATGCCGCAAGGATTACCCGCCGCACCGCAACGGCATGCCCCGTGATCGCTTTTGCACCTGGATTCGTGAGCAGCACAACACCCCGGTTAGGACTCCAGCGCTGGTCCGGTCCGGTTGCTGGTGGACGCGCAAGTCCACGCGGCTTGCTCGACCTGATCGGTCAGGCGGTGCAGGCGACGTTCGCCACGGCGGGCCGTCGCTGCTGGTGATCACCTACGTCGCCAACGACCGGCGGCGTGGGCCGAGGCCACGGTTCACGCTGTTGTGCTCCTGGCTTGCTCGCCGCCCCGGCTGGCCGACGATCGGACGAGCCGGCCTGGTGGTGTACGCATCCGAAGATCCGATAGGGTGCCTGGCGCCGCTGGCATATGTCAGATGCTGTATCGGGCACGCCGTGATTACGAGTAACACCGCTCGCCAGCCATGATCACAGGAAGGAAGCGCACATGGGCATTTTTGACAAAGTCAAGGACAAGGCCGAACAGCTTATCGGCGAGGCCAAGGAGAAGATCGGCCAGATAACGGGCAACGAGAGTCTCGAGAAGGCCGGTAAGCGTGATCAATTGTCCGGCGAGATCAAGGAAGGCGGACACGACCTACGCGACAAGGCTGCTAGCGCTGTTGACGACGCAAAAGACAAGCTCAGCGACGACAACAAGTAGCCAAGCGAACCGCTCGATCTGTGGGCACCCCCGTCGGCTGCGGCACCAGTACGTATCTTCCTCGATATCACCACCGGGTGCTGCGCGCGATGGTCCAGTGCAGGCGTCGACCTGTCAAAGTTAGTAGTGCAACGGCGGATGTACCGGTACCAAGCAATGCATTGCCAGATCCCCGTGGTCGCTGTCTGAGAGCCTATAAGTGCGCGCCGCACATGGTTCCCAGACAGCGATCACGGCCTGACCGTGCGGAGTTCGGTGTCTTTTTTACCGCCGGGGACGCGGTTCCTGTTGGCAGTTCGGGCAGTAGTAAACGACCCGAGCCTGGATGCCGTCGCCCTGAGTCGCTCGCCGGATTGTGGCACCGCAGCGCCGGCAGGGATGGCCGGCGCGCTCGAACACCCAGGTGCGCTGGCCGCGGGATAGCTCACCTGTCGTCGACCGCTGGAAGCGCCCGGTGTTGCGCCTCAACAGCGTTCGTGCCAGCGCGACGGCCTCGACCGGGTCCGCCAGCTCCGCCACCGGTGCCCAGGGCGAGATGCCCAGCAGGAAGCAGACCTCGCAGCGGTACACATTGCCCACCCCCGCCATCACCCGTTGGTCGAGCAATGCCATCCCGATCTCGGCTTGCGGGTCGGCGGTCAGCCGGCGTGCTGCCTCGGCGGCATGGTGTTCGTTCCAATCGGGGTCGAGCAGGTCAGGGCCGAGGTGACCGACCAGGCGGCGCTCGTCGCTCGTCGGCAGCAGCGCCAGGTCGTGCAGCCGGAAGCCAACGGCGATCCGGTGGGCGGTGGCGAGCACGGCTCGCGCGTGGTGTGCGGCATGCCGCCACCGCTGGCCTGGCGAGTAGAGCTGCCACGAGCCGTCCATACGCAGGTGGCTGTGCAGGCTGCGACCGTCGTCGAGGCGGATAAACAGGTGCTTGCCCACGCTGCTGACTGCGAGGACATCTCGCCCGGCGAGATCGTGCTCGGCCAGGCGCGGGTGCCGCAACTCGCCCCGCACCAAACGCCGCCCGACCAGCGCAGCGTCGAGGCGGCGCGCGGTGAGGTAGACAGTGTCACCTTCCGACACGGCATCTATCCTGCCCTGGCAGGCCAAGGTCACCGTGTTCGCGGAACGCGCCCTTCGACGGGATCGAGATCGAAGGGCATGTGTGGCTCGGCTTGATACCAGTAGGCCACTGAGGAGTAGTCGTCGCTGCGTTTGTTCGCATGGCCGTGTTCGATGCTGACCCGGATGGATCGTTCGAATGGCACGGGGTCTTCGATGTGGAAGCGGTACAGGCTGATCTGCCCGCTCCAGTTGTCCCCACCAGGCAGTGTGATGCCGTGATACGGCGCATGGTACGTCTGTGTCGGACACCATGCGGTGTTGAAATAGTCCTCGGTGCCGGTGCCGTGAAGTGTGGGTGGCCACTGTTCGCCGTCGATGAAAATCATGTCGTCACCTTCGCCGTACCAGTCCCACTCGTTGGTGTCGCGGAGATTGTGGATGTTGAGCACGCAACCGACGTAGTGGCCGCGACCGGTCGCCTCCAGGATGGTGTAGTTGCCTTTGCCGTCGAGATTTGTTCCGGTGAGCAGGAACTCGGCGTTGCTCTCCGATGCTTGCTGTGCTCCTGGGCAGGGATTGCTGCGGCGCCACTGGGCATGGAAGCGTCCAATGCCGTTTTCGAGCTCGTCGAGCTCCTCGTAGTCGATGTAGTAATAGAAGAACACCCGCTCGTGGGTCAGCTCGCTGGCGATCTCCAGTCGTGCGGCTGCGCCGAACGGCATGTGGAAAAAGCAGTTGAATCCCTTGCCGTCTTCCGAGCTCATCTGCAGCGGGGCGGAGACGAAATTGGTGGTGCGACCGTGCCCGACCCCGAAGAAATCACCGAGGGGGACGGCGATGCTGGGGTGCGTTTCGCCGTCCCAGTAGGCGCGAAGCACGAGCCTTCGGAGATAGTCGGGTTGCCGCATCCATGGGTCGCGGAGCATCCGTTCGTTGGCGACGGTCACCCAGATGTGGTTGATGGTGCCGGCTCCATCGATGTCTGCAAGCGTGGCGGTCTGTCCCGGTTCGAGAGTGAGGCGGTCGTCGTTACCGCCGGTGCGGTCCCAACTGGACGCGCGGCGCCGCCGAGTGCTTCGTAATCGCGGCAGGTCTCGCAGGCTTGAACCGTACGAGCCGTAGTTGACGGTCATGCCGTACCTCCTGTGCCGGCGGCGGTGGGCTTGTTGGTGGTGGGCTCGGTCAACCGGATCCGGGTGCCATTGCGAAATGCCGCCTCCAGTGATTCCAGGCTGCGCTCCTTGGTTTCCGGCACCATCCACCACACGATCGGGAAGATCACTACGCCTGCGGCGGCGTAGGCAATGAAGACGGTGCCCGCGCCTGCGAGTGCGGTGAAGGTGGGGAAGGTGAGTGATACGAGAAAGGCGGCCAGCCAGTTGAACAGGGTGGCGACAGCCATCGCCGATCCCCGGATGGCGAGCGGAAAGATCTCGGCCAGTATCACCCACAGCACCGGACCCCAGGTGGCGGAGAAGGTGTTGGTAAACACCACGAACGCCGCCACCGCGATAACGAACAACGCGGTCGAGCTGACCGGGAAGATCAGTGCCGCCACACCGACGGCAAACAAGCTGGCCGACATGCCCACAAGTCCCACCAGCAGGATGGGCTTGCGGCCACGCCGGTCAACGATCTTCGCCCGGACGACGACAGCGATGGTCAGGATGTTCAGCAGTCCGTTGAGAAAGCCGAACAGCAAAGCGGTGGTCGTGGACACCCCAAAGCTGGTGAGCACGGTGGGTGCGTAGTACACGATCGCGTTGATCCCGGTGATCTGCTGGAAGATGGCCAGCAGGGCGCCCAGCAGCAGCAGCCGGCGCACCCAGGGAGCGGACAGCCGGGCGCTGGTGCGCGTGTCGTGCTGCTGCTGCTGCTGTTCAAGCGCCGTGATCTCGGTGAGCTCACGCTCGGCGAGGGTGGTGTCGCCGCGCAAGCCGACCAGCACCTCGCGTGCGTGTTCGGCATGTCCCCGTCGCACCAGCGATCGGGGGGTGTCGGGCATGGCGAGCATGCCGATCATGAGCACGACCGCGGGAAACACGCCGATGAGCAACATCCACCGCCACGAGCCGGCGAAAGCCAGCCCGTAGCCGACGGCCGCGGCCAGAGCCGTCCCCACGATGATCATGTACTGGTTCAGTGAGGTGATCACGCCGCGGTCCCGGGCGGGTGCCATCTCGGCCAGGTAGACGGGCACCATCACCGACGCGATGCCGATGGCCAATCCCAGGATGAAGCGGAACAGCACCAGCATGGCGACGGTCGTAGCGACGCCGGTACCCAGGGCGCCGACGGTGAACACCACCCCGGCAGCCAGCAGGATTCGCTGCCGTCCTTGACGATCGGCCGCGGGACCGCTGCCCAGTGCGCCCACCATTGCTCCGAACACCGTGGCGCTGACCACCGCACCTTGTTGGAAGGGCGTGAGTGGTAGATCCTGCGGGATGAACAAGATCGCGGCGCCGATGATGCCGTTGTCGTAACCGAACAGCAACGCCGCCAGTGCGCCCACGGCATACACGTGTCGCGTGGTCACCTGGGATCGGAACGAGGACGCGACCATCAGCTACCTCCGGTGCGATGGGAGATCGCGCGCTGTTCCCGGGCGAGGGCGTGCGCGATCTCTCTGGTGTTCGGGTACAGCTCCCGGTAGAGGGCGTAGAAGCGGTCGTAGGCCGCGGCGGACTCCGGCTGCGGCTCGATCGTGGTCGAGATGGGGTTCCACTGGGCCATGTCCGGTGACTGTGCTATCTCGACGGTGCCGATCCCGATGGCGGCGAGCAGCGCGTCACCCAGGGACGCGCCCATCGTCTGGCGAGGCAACTGCTGCGGGGCGTTCAGGACGTCGGAGACGATCTGCGTCCACAGCCCGCCCTTGGTGCCGCCGCCCACCGCCACCAGGCGGCGGTCCTGCCCGCCGGCGTCCCGCATCGCTTGCAGGTTGTGCCGTACTCCGTAGGCCGTGGCCTCCAATGCCGCCCGGTAGATATCCCCCCGGTCGTGCCGCAGGGTCAGCCCGATCAGCACGCCACGGGCGTCCGGGTCGAACAGTGGCGTCCGCTCGCCGGCGAAGTAGGGCAACATGAGCAAGCCGTGTGAACCGGGCGGCGACTGCTGGGCTTTGGCGACGAGCGATTCGAACGAGGACTCCCCAGTCAGCTTGCGGATCCATTCGGTGACGGCGCCCGAGGTCGCCATTCCGGCAGCGAAGTTGTGGGTGCCGGGAAACGTGCCCACGGTGCCCCACAGATCCGGGCTCCGGCGCGGACGGTCGAGCACCTCGACCAGGAACATGGTCGTTCCGTACATCAGCATGACGTCGCCGGGCGCCGTGACACCGACGCTGGTGGCCTCCGCCCAGGCGTCGATCGTGCCGGCCACCACCGGCGTACCCGCCGGGATGCCGGTCTGCTCGGCGGCGCCGGGCTGCACCTCTCCAACCACGTCCGTGGGCCAGCGCAGCTCCGGCAGCTCAAGTCCGGGGGCGATGAGCTCGGTCCACTCCTCAATCCAGCGGTGCTCGACCGGGTCATACATCGGGGTGCACTGACTTGCCGAGTGATGGTCCAGGACATAGCTGCCGGTGAGGCGGCGCACCACGAAGCTGCTGGCCATCAGGACGCGGCGGGTAGCTGCCCAGGTTTGGGGTTCGTTAGCGCGCAGCCACGCCAGCTTGGGTCCGACCGCTTGCGAAGTGAGCACCGACCCGCAGCGGTCCAGGATGGTGTCCTTGCCCAGGGCCTGGTTCAGTTCATCGATCTCGACCCGGGCGCGGGTGTCCACGCCGTAAAGGATCGCCGGCCGCAGCGGCCGGTCCTCGCTGTCCACCGGGAGCAGGCACGGACCGATACCGCTGATGCCGACCGCGGCGACCGGCTTGCGCACTGTCGCTGTCAGCTCCTTGCTGATCGCCGCGAAGTCCGCCCACCACACCGCCTGCGCGTCGTGCTCCACCCAGCCGGGGCGGGGCATGGACACCTCGTGGGCTCGGGTCGCGGTCGCTACGATGGTGCCGTCGGCGTGCACCAGCACGCCTTTGGAGCTAGCGGTACCGATGTCGACACCGAGCAGCAGCCCGCTCACCGAGCCTCGCCGAGCCCGGCCCACTCGATGTCGAGCATGCGGCACACCGCCCGCAGTTCGGCGACGTGCTCGCCGGGTACCGCGTGGATGTGGTTGGCCCCGAAGCTGGACAGGAACTCGCCGGCCTCGACCTGCAACCGGGCGAAGGCGTGCGGCCACTCGAATGTCGACTGCCGAGCCAGCGCCTCGTTGGTCGCGTCGTCGTAGGACTCAAAGTCACCGCGGGCCACGTGCATCCGGTAGCGCCCCTCAATCCGGGTCAGCCGGGCGAAGGTGGCGCGCCCAGGAGCGGCGAAGAACGACACCGACGCGCCGCCGGCGGGGAAGTAAAAGATCTCGGGGTAGAAGTGCACCGTGCGCAGGTTCTCCGCCGGGTCGTCACTGCGCGCGGCGTACCAGGTGGCGTGCTGCCCGGAGTTGCACAGGTCCCAGATGTCGCGGTCGGCGTGGTAGTGCCGCACGTCGGCGAAGAGCACCGGGGTGCCGGACAGGCCCTTGAGCAATTGCATGGTGAGCGCACCGTCCATGTCTGATTCGGTGGCGCACACGATCGGCTGCTTCGGACCCTCCCAGTCGTAGGGGTCGTTGAGGAACGCCTCGGTGATGTCCATCGTGGTGAAGTGCGTGGTCAGCTCGGGCTGCCCCTTGATCCCGCAGAAGTTGAGGTTCCACTCGTCGATCAGCTCCCGGACGGCGTGGTACGAACGGATCTGACGTTCGAGCAGCTCATGCGTCAGCTGCTTGCCGTCGTAGTGCACCCCGGCCGCGTGCCGCTCCAGCCACTCCCGACCGGCGGTGACCCGCGACTGCCCGATGGCCTCCGAGCGCCGCACGATCTCCCACTGGTCGATCTCCTCGACGTCCACTCCGAACGTGTTCATCCACTGATCGGTGGCCGCCGCCGCGGTGTACATCCCCATCGGACGGCCGCCGATCCGGCCGAAGGTGGTGCCGGACAGCGTGCCCACGGCGGCGGCGGCCCGGACTGTCTCCAGGACGCGGTCCCGCACGGCCGCATCCGCCACGTCACCCCATACCCGGGTGTGCCGGCGGCCGATCTGGTCCAGGCCTCCACCGGCCGCCAGCATGCCGACCATGCCGGGGAACTGGGGGTCGATATTGGAGAACAGCAGCAGCGGGCCCGGGGTTGCTGCTGCGGCGAGCATCGAGAAGTGCGGGAACGCCCATACCGGGTAGTTGAAGATGGTCAGGTCCGGCCGTGCGTCAGCGACCCGCCGCGCCTCGGTGGTGGCCAGCGTGTTGGTCCAGATCGGCTCTACCGCGCGGATGACCTCGTGTCCGGCCTGTTCGAGCGCCTGGGCGATGCGGCGTTCGACATCCAGCGTGAACGTCTTGATGTCGGCGTGGACGAAGTCGCGTCCGTCAGAGAAGGTCATCAGTCCGACGCGTGCCATTTCTGCTCCTACCTGCTAGCACGATCAAGTGTCATCGAGACCCGCGACTATGACGCCGCAGCCGAGGTGGCTCGCGCGGGCGGGTTTTCGTAGCTTCGCTTGAAATTGCCAGCATCTAGGGATCGTTGATGTTCCGCCGAGTGACGAAGGTATCACCCAGCGCTAGGGCTACCAGTCCCTCGCCGATCGCCTCACGGTTCCCCGTGCGAGGTTGCGGGTCAGGCGCGCGGCACTCCCGGCGCGTTCGTTCTCCGGGCCAATCCAGGCTTCAGGCGCCGGGCGTGACGGGCCTAACTTTGTGCCGAGCAGTGACGCTTGAGGAGGTCGGGATGAAGTTCCTGGTGGTGTGGAAGATGGAGATCTCCAGGATATCGGCGGAGATGATGAAGACGGTGCTACGGATGCCTGACTACGCCAAGCCCCTTGAGGAGAGCGGCAAGGTGATCGGCCGCTACCACATAGTGGGCTATCACGGTGGGGCGTGGATCTTCAACGTAGAGTCTAACGACGAGCTGGAGATACTGTTGGCGCAGGCGCCCGTCTACAACTTCTCTCACTTTGACGTCTACCCCTTGGCCGACATGTCGTCCCTACCGGTAGTCCCGCCCGAGCAGTAACAGACAACCCCGACATCAGTTGCCTCCAGCTCGGGAGCCCGAGGGGATGCGGGCGATCGCGTCGTCCAGCCAGCGCCGCAGTACGTTGACCGGGGCGGCTCCAGGCTGGCGCGCGATCACCTCACCCCGGTGTAGCACCATCAGGGTCGGGACCGCCTGCACGGAGAACCGCTGCGCCAACTTCGGAGCGCGGTCGATGTCGACCTTGACCAGCTTGAGCTGACCGGCCTTTTCCCGGGCCAGCTGCTCCAGCGCGGGGCTGACCATCCGGCACGGCCCGCACCAAACCGCCCACAGGTCCACCAGGACCGGGACCGTGGCGTGCTCGGCGATCTCGGTGAAGTCCTCATCGCCGGCGTCGGCGATCCACGGCAGGAACGCCTTGCAGTTCCCGCACCGGGGCTTGCCCCGCGCGGCCGCGGGCACCCGATTCATCCGCCCACAGTTCTCGCACTTGACCGTCCGCGTCGCCATCGGTGTCACGCCGCGATGCTAGTCGCCGGCTGGGGATCGTCGTGGGGTCACGACGATCTCGTCGCCCGCGAGCTCGACCCGGATGGTGGCGCCATCCGGGATGGCATCGGTGAGCAGGGCTCGGCCGATGCGGGTCTCGACTCACGGGCCATGAACCGACGCAACGGCCGGGCACCGTAGACGGGGTCGAAGCCCTGCGCGGCGATGAACCAGCGCGCCGCGGTACCAACCCCTCGGGCTGGCCGAGTAAGGCCAGCAGTAAATGTTCCCCATCCACCTCGGTATGCCCGTAGCGCAACGCCACACTCTGGGCCTGCTGCACCGCTTCCTGCGACCTCTGAGTCAAGCGGTTCATGTCCATAACGGGTTACTCCTCGCACCGGGCCGTTGTTGACGGCCCACGGGTGGCGTTTCGGGGTGGGCGGCCACCGGTGGCCCGCAGCGTGGCCTCGAGCACTTCGATGCGGTCAAGCAGGTCCATGACCAGCCCGAGCGCGGCGTAGTTCAAAGACAGACCAGCCCGCAGACGCTGGATCCGGACCGCGACCCGCAGCTGCGGCGCAGCAAACCACAACCGGCCGGTGGCATCTCGGATCGGCTCCAGCAGGCCCAACGTCACTAACCGGCGGACCAGTTCGGGATCGGTCAAGATTGTGCTCGCATATACGACAGCCGCCTCACCCGTAAGCCGGAAGAAACCGAGCACCAGATCAAGCTCGCACGTAAGTACAGTGTGCAGTACTACTATGTGCGTGGGCAAACACTCGACCTGCAAGTCGCAGCTAACCGGCGCATGGCGCGTTATCAGGCTGCTAACGATGCGGGTGAAGCTGAGGAGTTTCAAGAGCGTGTGTTGCGGAAGAAGCTGCAAGATGCACGTGAGGGTAAAACTGCAGGCGGTCCGCGCACTTATGGGTACGGCAGGGTCATTGGAATCAACCCAACGACTGGCAAGGAAGTCTGTGACCCCTATCAGGAGCGCGACGATGAGATCGAGCTGCTTCAGGAGGGCAAGCGCCGGACGCTCGCGGGAGACAGCCAGTTCACCATCGTCGCGGACTGGAACGGGCGCGGGCATCGCACCACTAAGGACTTCCTCCGGACTGTTGGCAAGTTCAGGCGAACAATGCTCAAGAGAGCTGCGTGATCTTTGACCCAACCGGCCACCCCACAGAGTAAACATTCACGTCCTGGCGCGGTAGGGCGCACTGGATTGCCGCCGTGTTCGTATGGACCGGCGGGTGATTGGGTTGGGGTAAAGGTGTCAGGTTGGTGTTGGGATGGGTGGGTACCAAGG
>JALZHU010000363.1 GCA_030860695.1 Actinomycetota bacterium | reverse complement strand
CGCTGAGCGATCTTGTCTTCCAACGACGCGATCCCCAACGGCCGCAGCCGCCCATCCGCCTTCGGGATCTACGCCCGCCTGCTCGGGGTTGCCCGATACCGCCCCGACTGCACCCGCTCATGCAGATCGGCAAGACGAGCCTGGCAGATTCCTCCCGTAATCCATCCACCCCACCCCATCCACCCCGGGCGCCGCCTTCGGGCTGATCGCCCAATACGCCGCCCGCAATCGAGAGACGGTGACGTGGCGCACCACCGCGGTAAACCGCGCACCCTTGTCCCGTCGTGCCACCTCACGCACACCACCCAGCGCACTCGACGCACCTTGCCCGGCGCTGTGTCCAGGATGCGTTTTGCCGGCCGTGTTCCCCTTGGCTCGCCCCCTTTCCTTGCCCACCTGCGCAGCCGCAGCCTTGTTCGGCAGGTTCGCAGGTACTACGGGGCGATCCGACTTCCCACGCTCGTGCATCTCAGGCCTACCACGTCGTGTTCCCCCAACGGCCCCCCCAGTGATCAGCTGAGCGGGCGAGCGTGGGATCTCCCGGTTCTCGCGCATGGAGGTTCCGTACATGCCATGGTTCTCAGACCGCGCGGGATCCACCAGCGCCTCGCGATAACGCCACCAGTGATATTGCCTTCCGTTTCAACAACAACGTGGGCACCCCGAACTCTCGATTTCGCGGCTCAATAGCCCGGCCTGCACGTACCCCCATCAACGCTTCGCCACGCCCTCACGGGTCGTCGACGCATGACTCGGGGCCGCCGTGGATCGCTAACCCTTCGACGTAGAGCTCTTCCATCTCCTCCTCCATGCCGGTTTATCCCGGCGCTTTCACCTGATCCGCGACCGCGACAGCAAATTCACCGGCATTTTCGATGCCATCTTCGCCAGCGAAGCCATCCGCATCCTGCACACACCCGTGCGGGCACCCCGAGCGAACGCGATCGCCGAGCGCTGGATCGGAACTATCCGCCGCGAGCTGCTGGACCGGATGCTGATCCTCAACCGCCGCCACCTCGAGGCTGTGCTGGCCGAGTACGTAGCGCACTTCAACGACCACCGCCCCCACCGCGCACTGGACCAAGCAGCACCACTCAGGCCACTCCCACCGCCTGCGTCACCACCCCTGCTTCGCCTCCAACGACGCGATCTGCTCGGCGGACTGATCCACGAATACGCCCAGGTCGCATGACGTAGACGACCAGTTCGGCACCCACAAGGCCTGCAACCCACCATGCTTGACCCCACAAGGCCTCGCCGTGATCAGCCACCCCGGACTATCCCTGCGACTGCCTGGCGGCCTGCGGCGAACGAGCCCGCAAACGCGAACAGCTCCTGGCCCCACCGACGGCTAACGCAGCGCCCTTGAGCTTCTCGGCACACCCATCCCCCTTACCTGGCGTGAGAACAACCAACACCGAAAAATGCGGACCACGCCGCGATGGTTAGGATCCCGGTGCCGGGGGTACTCACTCTCCGTACACAAGGCGCTACCGAGCGTACTGGGCGGACAGATGCCGCTGGAGTGTCAGCACGATGAACTCACGGAAGGTGGAGGGCAAGTCGAATGCGTATCCTCAATCGTTTGATCGCCGCGGGCGCACTGATTGTGCCGATGGGGCTGGGTGTCTCGGGCGTCGCCGTGGCCGACGTCGCGGCGGGCAGCCCGGTGCCGCCGACTCAGATTGGGACCCCCGAAGACGGCTCGAAGCCCTGCGAAGACAAGGAAGACAAGGAAGACAAGAAGGACAGCCTCCTCGGCGGGCTCCTGGGTGGTCTAGACAACTCGGACGACGGCAAATGCAGGGGAAAGGACCGGGATAACGGCAAGGGTCTGCCGCACTGATCACCCTCTGCTGACAGGCCCCGGATCCCACACTGCGATCCGGGGCCGTAACCTGCGAAATCCGGGCTGTCGGGGTGAGAGGATTCACCTTGAACTCTTCTCTGATGGCCTACGTGCGTTCCAAGCTGGGCGTTCTTGGTCCTTCCGCTGAAGCCAATGAAGGCAGTAGTCAGCTTGCTACAGATTGCTACTGATCCGAACATTCGTCGGCGTACCGTAGAGCCTCCAGGGCGTAGCGCTCCCAACCACTGCGGCTCATCTCTTTGGGCATTTCTATCCACTCCGACCATAGGGGATGTTTATCACGGCGATAGCGGCGTGCACCTTGAAGGGTGGTGCCCAGATGTTTAAGGACCTCGGGACTGTTGCATAGATGGAAGACGTCGTTCGGCATGCTCAAGGTCATGCGCCGCATCCGCCGTGTTCGTCCGGTCCTGCCGCCACGATCGGCGTTCACTGGCTTCCGGTTCCCACGGGAGGTGATCGTGCTCGCGGTGCGCTGGTACCTCCGGTATGGCCTGATGCCCCTATGGATGTCAAGGCGCTGAGGGCTGTGTTTCGGGTGGGGCGGTGATGATCTGGTAGATCTCGCGGGCGATGTATCGCTTGAGGCAGTGGATGGCGTCGCGGCGGGTTTTGCCTTCGGTGATGCGGCGGGTGAGGTAGTCGCGGGTGCGAGCGTCCCAGCGCAGCCGGGACAAGGTGATGCGGTAAAGCGCGGAATTGGTTTGTCGGTTGCCACCTCGGTTGAGCCTGTGGCGGGTGGTTTTGCCCGAGGATGCCTGCTGGGGGTTGATGCTGCACAGCGCGGCGAAGGATGCCTGGCTGTGCAGCCGATCGGGATTGTCGCCAGCGGCGATGAGCAGGGCTGCGGCGTTGTCGGGGCCGATGCCGCGGCGGGTCAACAGGGTCGGGCAGTGCGCGGTGATTGTGTCGGTGATCCGCTGGATCAGGTCGTGGATCTTTTCGGTCAGCGCAAGCACGCGCCGCGCCAGCAAGTGCAGCGTGTAGACCGCCGCGCTGGTGACGTCCTGCGGTGCGGTGGCCTCAAGCTGCGCGCAGCGCTGGATGAGCATCGTGTTACTCAGGTCAGACAGCGCCTGGCGCACCGCGGGGTCGGCCTGTAGGTGCCGAATAGGTCATCCATGTCATGCGACCTGGTCGTATTCGTGGATCATTCCACCGAGTCGATCACGACGTCGGAGGTGCAGGTGGACGGTGACGCGGGTACTGGGAGCGCTCTGAGTGGTGCCGCCTGGTTGAGTGCGCGGTGGGGGCGATGGTGGTTGAAGTGCGTCACGTACTCGATCAGCACGTGCTCGAGGTGGCGGCGGTTGACGATTAGCATCCGGTCCAGCAGCTCGCGGCGTACGGTGCCGACCCATCGTTCGGCGATGGCGTTTGCCCGAGGTGCTCGTACTGGTGTGCGCAGGATGCGGATGATCGGGGACGTCGCCCGCTACAGGGCACTGCGACTGAAGGTCGAGCATGGAATCCTCGAGACCACCCACGGAGAAGTCACGATCGAGCGCTTACCTCCGTCTTCGTCCGGCGAATTGGTCGCCTCAATCGTCAACAAAACACAAACCAGCGCTGGCCTAACGGGAGAATTCGCAGACCTCTACCCACTCGCGTACGCGTACCTTAAGCAAAATTGTTTTGGCGAAGTCGTCGACCTCGATGCCGACACCATCCGCATGTTTCTGGCCAACCCTTCTCATCAGGAGAACATTGCGACGTTCCTCGGCAGACATCTCGGTGAATTAACCGTCGAACACCAGCCTCTTGAACTGGAAACCGCACCCACCCTTCTCTCACTCTCCAAAACCTTGCCGTTCCACTGGCCGCGACAGCACACCGTTTGCAACAAGACAGTCTTCAACTACGTCGCGACGTTCAAATCCCTTTGAGACGTCGTTCGCTCAATTCCTGGACTCCCTCAAAGACGTCATTCGGTTCGCTGCGTTCGCCGAGCACTTCACTGGCTTCTGGGTCAACTATCTCAAGCCGAGCGGCGCCATCGGAAGGTTGTGGGTGCCGAACTGGCCATCCACGGCGGTGACCTGCAGCCTCGCTGAACAGTGGCTGTCAGGCATGATTGCCGGCCGTGGCGATACGACTGCTGTATCTGATCTTCCGGCAGCTCATGGCCTGGCTCGGACTACTGGCCCGCAGCTCACAATCGAAAAACGCGGAGATCCTCGTGCTCCGGCACGAGGTCACCGTGTTACGCCGCCAGGTGAGCAGACCACGACTGTCCTGGGCGGACCGGGCGGTGTTCGCGGCACTGACCGGTTACTGTCCCAAGCTTGCCGACTGCATCGGATCGTCACCCCCGCCACCATCTTGCGGTGGCACCAGGACCTGGTGAAGCGACGCTGGACCCAGCCCCGACACCACCGCATCGGCGGCCGGCGCACAGCACCTGAGCTGCGCCGGTTGGTCCTGCGGCTGGCCGCCGAGAACTCCTCCTGGGGTTACCGACGGATCCACGGCGAACTCGCCGGGCTCGGCTACCAGATTGCGGCAAGTACAGTGTGGTCGATCCTGAAGCGAGCCGGCATCGATCCCGCCCCTCGTCGCACCGGGCAAAGCTGGCGGCAATTCCTGCGCCTGCAAGCCCGCGGCATTCTCGCCACAGATTTCTTCTGTGTCGACACGCTGCTGCTCCAGCGGTTGTACGTGCTGTTCGTGGTGGAGCCCGCGACCCGTCGCGTCCACCTGCTCGGAGTCACCGCGAACCCCAGCGGCGCCTGGGTTGCCCAGCAGGCGCGCAACTTCCTGATGGACCTCGGCGATCGCGCGGCTCAGTTC
>JALZHU010000362.1 GCA_030860695.1 Actinomycetota bacterium | reverse complement strand
CCGAAACCATTCATCTGGACTGCCACCGCCGAGCAAATCCTCGCCAAGGTCGCCAGGGGACGAGTCGCTCT
This sequence comes from Actinomycetota bacterium, assembly GCA_030860695.1. Lineage (GTDB taxonomy): Bacteria > Actinomycetota > Actinomycetes > Mycobacteriales > Pseudonocardiaceae. The sequence goes on along the minus strand of JALZHU010000362.1, from coordinate 4,591 downwards.
CCAGCAAGTGAAAACCCAATTATGAGACACTACACTAGTAGGCAGAGCGACTGCCTGCTGCGGTTGGGGAAACCTCAGGAAGCTGCTTCCACGGCCAGCGAGGGACTTCAGCTATTCGACAATTCGTTTACCCACGGGCTCGCATACTGTACCCTTCGCTTGGGTACTGCTCGTTTGCTCTCCGGTGATATTGAAGAGGCTGCACGAGTTATTGGTGAGGGGGCGGTGCTGGCGGCTCAAATCCGGTCTGCACGGTTGGCGAGAGAGGTGCGGACGGCGCGTGGGCGGATGGAGCCGTGGTCAGACACACCAGCGGTGCGGGAGTTGGATGAGCGGTTGGTGGGAGTGGGGTTTGAATTAAACCCTACCAGTAGGCCGTACTAGATCACCCCTCCAAACAGTTAGCAGCCACTACGCACAGAGTCATCACCCCATGCATTGTACTCTAAACAGCGCGGCGCAGGCACGTCTCGCATGGTCTTGAGTACACTCGTTGCATGACCGGAACGCTAAGTTACTCAGTAAGGGCTCGGCATGTGTTTCAGAGAAAGTTTGCCGATCCCGAAACCTACGGTAAAGCTCTGAATTCTTGTCGCTGGTACATTATTGCCCGTCGGCCCTCGGTGCGAATAATTCCGGAGTCAGTCCGGCTTGACGACAACATAATAACACTCGAAGTGGTTACTCGGAATTCCGTGCACAGCGACAGGCAAGCACACCATCTTGCCGCAGATCTCGAGCTTGCTGGGTCGGCGAAAAATTTTGAGGTACATGCAAACGGTGCCTACTTTTCTGTTTTGATTGACGATCAACTCATTCATGGCGATGCCTGGGCTTTGGCTTCACTACTATCTCACGCGCGTCTAGACATCGCTCGACAGGAAGTGCTCTATATAGGCCAAGCCACTAACTTTTGGAAGCGGACGCAGAGCCATAAGAAGCTTCTTCGCATCTATGCGGAACATTCAGGTGACGACTGAATCCTAGCGAGGCAATGCGCGTTCAGATAAAGAAAGGGCGCGAAGCTCTAAGGAAGGTATACGAGCCCCTTCCTCATCAGGTGAATCAAGCTACGATCCGTCTACTGGATTGATTACCATCGGACAGTATGTCGATTATGATGAGGCTAAATGGCGATTGCACGATCCGGAGGCTGTGGGGTTCCAGAAGTCGGCCTGCGCCGCTGACCTGTGCTGTCGGTGTGCGCGGCCCGGGCAGGGCATGATCGCGAGTCGTGTCTTTGCGTCTGCTCTATCTGATCTTTCTGCGGCTGCTGAACCTGCTGGTGTTGCTCGGCCGCTCGTCGGCGTCGAAGGACATCGAGCTCCTGGTGTTGCGCCACGAAGTCGCCGTGCTACACAGAACCAACCCGAAGCCTCGCCTGGATTGGGCAGGTCGCGGTCTTCGCCGCGCTCGTCCGGGCCCTACCCACGATGCTGCGGCGACATCGCTTAGTCACACCGGGCACGATCCTGCGCTGGCATCGCCGCCTGATCGCCCAGAAATGGACATATCCACACCGCGTCGGCCGCCCGCCCATCGATGACACGGTGGCCTCGTTGATCGAGCGCATGGCCCGGGACAATCCCCGCTGGGGATACCAGAGGATCCAGGGCGAGCTGCTCAAGCTCGGCCACCGCGTCGGAGCATCCACGATCCGCCGCGTCCTGCAGCGACGGCGGATACCTCCGGCACCGATCCGCGACACCGACACCACCTGGCGGCAGTTCCTGCGCACCCCAGGCCTCGACCATGCTGGCGTGCGACTTCTTCCACGTGGACTGCACGATCACATTCCAACGGATCTACGTGTTCTTCGTCCTGGAGGTGCCCAGCCGATCGGTGCACCTGCTGGGCACCACCACCAACCCTGATGGCCGATGGACCACCCAGCAGATCCGCAACCTCGTGATGGACCTGGGCGATCGCATCACCCAGTTCCGGTTCCTCGTCCGAGACCGCGCCAGCCAGTTCACCGCGTCGTTCAACGCCGTCTTGGCCGATATGGGCATCCAGGTAGTCCGGATTCCTCCGCGGTGCCCACGAGCGAATGCTTCACCGAACGGCCCATCCGCGACCCTCCGAGCCGAACTCACCGACCGCATGCTGATCGTCAACCACCGCCACCTGCATGCAGCACTCACGGAATATGTTCGCCACTACAACGGCCGACGACCCCACCGCGCCCGCGACCTTCACCCACCCCGACCCACCCCGCCGCAGACCTCAGCCACGAACGCATCAAGCGGCGATCGGTCCTGGTTGGCTTGATCAACGAGTACGAACGGACCGCGTGAACCGCTGCTCACCATAGGCGGTCGACTTCTGGAACCTCACAGGCTGTGCTCAAGGCGGGCAGTCCGTTGCGGTCCACAACGTGGTGTGCGTCGCTGGCCGTCGTGCTGGACCGCTGCGCCGGTGACCCACGACGGCTGCCCTGCTTGGGTATGGACCGGTTCGCGGCCGCGGTGCGGCGTGAGCTGCCACGGTGGCAAGGGATCTGAGCTCGGCATCTCTACGCAGCTCAAGGATCGCCGGCGCTACTCGAGGACCGAAACTCCTGACTACTGGCGTCGACCTGCGGACCCGTCGCCGGTCGCCTGCCCCACGGCGACGACGCTTTGCCACTACGCGGCGTGGGTCGGCTCCGCCACAAGGCCGCGGCTGAAACGATCGGTGCTCGAACGCCTACGCCTGTATGGCCCACCTAGCCTCCGGAATGTGATCAGCCCATTCGGTGTCGAGGAGCCATCTCTGCAGCACCCATTGGGACAGGCGACATGGACTTGTCATCGCGACACGCCGATGTGCGAGGGAAAGGGTTGTGGATAGCGAAGATAAGTTGGCGATAGCTCGGGAAGGGCTGGCCATGCTGGACGCAGCGTTCTGGGGATTCGTCGGCGGCTTGGCGTTACTCGTCGGCGCGGGGCTGGGCCTGCTGTGGCGGACTCCGCCCAGGGTCATCGGGCTGGTGATGGCCTTCGGTTCAGGCGTATTAATCAGCGTGGTGGCTTTCGAGCTCACCGCCGAGGCGTTCAAACTTCCGGCGGGCTGGTGGTGGTCATCGGGCTGGGCGCCGGCGCATTGACCTTTTATCTCGGCGACTGGATCCTGGACCACCGCGGTGGCGAACACCGCAAGCGCTCGGGCGGGCAGCAGGCCGGTGGAGCGGCGGGCGCAATTGTGCTCCGCGCCCTGCTCGATGGGATCCCCGAGTCGTGGTGATAGGCGTGTCACTGCTAGGCGGTGGCAGCGTCGGCGTAGCCGTCGTTGCCGCGGTATTCCTCTCCAACGTGCCTGAGTCCCTGTCCGCGGCGACCGGGCTGCGCAAGGCCGGACACTCCAGCCGCTGGATCCTCGGACTGTGGACAGGTGTGGCGCTGCTGTCCGCGGCGGCCGCCACGGCCGGGTATGGCCTGTTCGGCGGCGCATCTTCGATAACGATCGCCGTTGTTCAAGCTTTCGCCGCCGGAGCCATCCTCACCATGCTGGCTGACACGATGATGCCCGAAGGTTTCGAACACGCCGGCAGCACAGTCGGATTGGTTACATCCTGGGGGCTTCATCGTCGCGTTCCTGCTCAGTCAGGCCGGCGGCTGATAGGGCAGCGGCCACGTTCAGCTCGACCATACAGCCAGACGTGCTGTCGCCACTGTTAGTGAGGGCTGGGTCGATGCGTAGCGAGGATTCGCCGCATTGTGTATCCTCTGTTCAGTTGCGTGAAAGCTTCCTGTTCTTTCCAATTAAGGAAGATGGGCAAGATGTCGTATAGTTACCTCGTTGAGATGCAAGCGGCCGTGACCGCTCGTACTCCGTGCCGAGTAGAGCGCGGAAGGTGTGCATCGCCCGACACAACGCGGCGTCCGCCCAGCGACCGCGACCGCGTACTGCCCGTGGTGGGGACCGGTCAAGGAAGCACTCCAGCCGGACCTCCTACCGGCGTCCCACGGAGACTCCTGCGCCCCGGACTCGTGGTCCTCGGCTCCGCAACAAACAGAACCCTATGACCGCGCGTATTCGATGAGCTTTGTTCGGTTGTACTTGCATAGCCGCCGTGTAGGGAGAAACATTCTCTGGACGGTGAAGTGTGAATGCGGGATGAGGAGTGATGGTCATTGGTCAGAGCGTCGAGCGAGGAACGAGGGAAAACGTCACTTGGTTGACGCGCATCCCCGTCAAACCTATGTGTTCAAGAAAGACACGGATGAAATGACTTGACGCGGCATGGCCACGTCCTTCCAGTGCAGCGAGTGCACGTTAGCTGATCACCGTCACCCTTGACTGGCGATCTTTCGAGCATCCGCTCATGCCGATGTGAGTGCGTTTCGACGTACTCATTGTATGGCGGACAATCTTCCATCAGCGCCTTCGGCGCTCGTCAGTGCGCAATGGTGATGTGTGAGGCCGCCGCACGGTGGAGGGCTCCTACCGGCTCCAGGTCGAATAGCCTGGCAAGGTGTAGCGGCAGGGTCCCGGCAAAGTCCTCTCTTAGCTGGTGAGGAGTAGTTCTACGGGTCTGAGTGGGTCCCATGCGTGATGTCGTAGGGCATGGGCGATGTTGGTGGCGCCGGCCAGGCGGAGGAGGCTGATG
>JALZHU010000084.1 GCA_030860695.1 Actinomycetota bacterium | reverse complement strand
CGGCGGCACAGTACTGGCCACCACCAGCGCCGATAACACCGTCCGGTTGTGGGACGTCGTCAGCCGCCAACCCCTCGGCCAACCCCTCACCGGCCACACCAACACGGTCTATGACGTGGCGTTTAGCCCCGATGGCAGACTGCTGGCCACCGCCAGCCGTGATCGCAGCGTCCGGTTATGGGATGTGACCAGTCGCCAGCCCCTCAGCCAACCCCTCACCGGCCACACCGACTCGGTCAATAGTGTGGCGTTCAGTCCCGACGGCACGCTGCTGGCCACCGCCAGCGGGGATCGCACCGCCCGGGTGTGGGACGTGGCCAGCCGCCAGCCCCTCGGCCAACCCCTCACCAGCCACACCAATCCGGTCCTGAGCGTGGCGTTCGACCCCGACGGCAGACTGCTGGCCACCGCCAGCGGGGATCGCACCGCCCGGGTGTGGGACGTGGCTAGCCGCCAGCCCCTCGGCCAACCCCTCACCGGCCACACCGACACTGTCTATGGCGTGGCGTTTAGCCCCGACGGCACGCTGCTGGCCACCGCCAGCGACGATCGCACCGCCCGCTTGTGGGCTACACCTGAGACGTGGGTAGATCACTCTTGCGAAATCGTCGGCCGCAATCTGTCACAACAAGAATGGGATCGCTACGTCGGAGCTGACACGCCGTATGTACGTCAGTGCGCCCAATACCCCTCAGGCCCAGGCGCTGATCCCGATGCGCCGGCCGCGGTCTATCCGGCGAGCCCATGATCAAAAATTGGTCAGTGGCGGTAGCGGGTAGCAGGCAATCACGGGCAGGGTGGGCGATAGGGCAGGTCCGGTGATACGTACTGTTCCCATCTTGCGGGGGTGAGGGTGTTTGTGGTGGTGGTGCAGATCCGCTGGATTGCTTGGTCGACGTTCATGCCCCACAAGCGCACGGTCTGGTCGAAGCTGCCGGTAGCCAGGGTGTGCCCATCCGGGCTGAATGCCACCGCTGAGATCCAGTTGGTGTGACCGGTCAGGGGTGAACCCAGCGGGGTGGGGCGGGCCGGGTCGGTCACATTCCACAACCGCACCGTTCGGTCGGCGCTGCCGCTGGCGAAGGTGTGCCCATCCGGGCTGAACGCCGCCGCGAATATGGAGTTGGTGTGGCCGGTCAGGGGTGGACCCAGCAGCGTGGGATGGGCCGGGTCGATCACATTCCACAATCGCACCGTCTGGTCGCGGCTGCCGCTGGCCAAGGTGTGCCCGTCCGGACTGAACAGCACCTCGCCGACCCAGTTGGTGTGGCCGGTCAGGGGTGGACCCAGCAGCGTGGGGTAGGCCGGGTCGATCACATTCCACAACCGCACGGTCTGGTCGATGCTGCCAGTAGCCAGAGTGCGCCCATCCGGACTGAACGCCACCGAGAACACGGAGTCGGTGTGGCCAGCCAGGGGTGGACCCAGCGGCGTGGGGTAGGCCGGGTCGGTCACGTTCCACAACCGCGCGGTCCGGTCGTCGCTGCCGGTGGCCAGGGTGCGCCCATCCGGACTGAACGCCACCGCGCGGATGATGCTGGTGTGGCCGGTCAGAGGTGGACCCAGCGACGTGGGACGGGCCGGATCAGTCACATTCCACAACTGCACCGTCTGGTCATCGCTGCCGGTGGCCAGGGTGCGCCCATCCGGACTGAACGCCACCGCGCGGACGATGCTGGTGTGGCCGGTCAGGGATGGACCCAGCGGCGTGGGGCGGGCCGGATCAGTCACGTTCCATAACCGCACGGTCTGGTCGTCGCTGCTGGTGGCCAGGGTGTGGCCATCCGGACTGAACACCACGCCGTGGATGGAGTTGGTGTGGCCGGTGATGAGTGCAGAGGGGATATTCCACAGTCGGGCGGTGTGGTCGACGCTGCCGGTGGCCAGCGTGTGCCCATCCGGACTGAACGCCACCCCGCTGACCGAGTTGGTGTGGCCGGTCAGGGGTGAACCCAGCGGGGTGGGACGGGCCGGATCAGTCACGTTCCACAACCGCACGGTCTGGTCGTCCCTACTGGCGGCCAGGGTGCGGCCATCTGGACTGAACGCCACCTGGCCGATCCAGTTGGTGTCGTCGGTCAGGGGTGGACCCAGCGACATAGGGCCGGCCGGATCAGTCACGTTCCACAATCGCACGGTTCCGTCTTCACTGCCGCTGGCCAGGGTGCGCCCATCCGGGCTGAACACCACCGCGGTGACAGAGTCGGTGTGGCCGGTCAGGGGCTGGCCCAGCGGAGTGGGACGGGCCGGGTCGGTCACATTCCACAACCGCACGGTTCCGTCGACGCTGCCGCTGGCGAAGGTGTGCCCATCCGGGCTGAACGCCACCGCGTATACAGAGTTGGTGTGACCGGTCAGGGGTGAACCCAGCGACGTTGGGTGGGCCGGGTCGGCCACGTTCCACAACCGCACTGTCTGGTCGCGGCTGCTGCTGGCCAGGGTGCGCCCATCCGGGCTGAACGCCACCGCGGTGACGAAGTCGGTGTGGCCGGTCAGCGGGGTAGACAAGGCGGTGTTCGCGAGGGTGAGCAGGGCGGTGCGGAGGTCCGGAGTTGGTCGCATGCGGTAGGCGGTGAGGTGAAGTTGCGCCGCGAGGGAGATGTCGATGCTGCGGAGTCGGTCTGCTTGCGCGGTGATCTGGTTGAAGATGGCGGTGTCGCGCTCTCGCTGCGCGGTGCCGCGTTGTTGGAAGGCGACGATCGACGCGGCGGTCACCAGCAGCAGCAGGGTCGACAACACGGTGATGGCGCGGGTGCGGCGACGCCGTTCACGCTCCCTGGCAGCGTGGACGCGCCGGGTGGTGGCGTCGAGAAACGCCCGAGCCTCGTCATCAAGCTCCACGATGGGCGGTGCAGTGGGGTTGTGGTGGCCTTCGTCGCTGGTCATCCCTAGCGTGGCCAGGGTGGCGGCGAGCCGCTTGTCGTCCCAGAGGTAATGCTCGGGCCGGTTCGCGCTGGTCCACTCGGCGGCTGCTTGCTCGACCGCCCGAGCGGTGCGCAGGGCGGCGGTGATGTCGGCGGTGGCGGTGTCCAGGGGGCGCCACCCGGTGAGCAGGGCCTCATGCGCCACGGTGACCCACACCTGGCCGTGGTCGTAGGTGTCGCTGAGCAGCAGGCGGCGGTCGATGAAGACCTGCAGCGCAACGCGCAGCGGCTCGGCCAGGCCGGTGAGCCTGATCCGTCGCCGGGCGCGTCGGCCGGTGTCATCGACGGTGACCAGGCGGGTCAGTCCGGCCAGCACCTCGCGGTCGGTCAGGCCGCTGACTCGTACAGCCTCGCTGAACGCGGCGTCGGCATGCCGAGCCAACGCACCGCGGACACCGCCGAGGTCGTGGTAGCGCGACAGACTCAACGTGCCTCCGGCGGGCAGACCCTCGGCCAGCTGCCGCAGGACAAAAGCCAGCAGTGGCAGGGCCTCGCCGCTGTCGGTGTCGGCGACCAGCGCAGCCGCCAATCCGTTCTCCAGGCGCAGCCTGGCCACCTTGGCGGGCTGTTCGATGACCTCGCGCAGCGCCTCCCGGTCCAGCGGGGCCAACACATAGGCCTCGATCGGCACGCCGGCCAGCGCGGGAAGGTCACGCAGGTCATCGAGGAACTCCGAACGCATCGCCGCGACCACGCGCACCGGACCGGCGACCGCATCGCGCAGCAGCTGGGCGAATCGTTGCAGGGCGGCCGGGGTTGTCCGGGTGAACAACTCCTCAGCTTGGTCGACCGTGACCAGTAGCTGTCGAGGGTGCGGGCTCGGGCGGGCAGCCAGCAGGTCGTCGGCCACGCGGCGCAGGCCATCGGTGCCGGCGTCGAGCCGGTCGCGGACGTCGCTGGTCGACCAGTCCAGGCCCAGACGGTTGGCCGTGATCGCCAGCGCCCGAGCCAGCTCAGGCAGCGGATCGGTGCCCGGTACCAGCGTCGGCACCGTCAGCCATGCCGGATCACTGTCCAGCAGCGGCACCACCGCGGCGTTGAGCAAAGACGACTTCCCACAGCCAGATGGTCCGACGATGGCCAGCATCCCGCCGGTGCCGCCCATGGCGCGCAGCCGGTTGCCGACCTCACGGGCCTCTGCCGCGCGACCGAAAAACACTTGGCTGAGCGCTACGGTGAACGGCTCCAACCCGGGGAAGGGATTGTCGCCCTCCCGCCAGGCGCCGCCACCGTCACCCAACAGCCGCACCGCCTGAAGCACCCGGTCACGGGCTTGCTGGGCGTCGGCCTGGTAGTCCACATACTGCAGGTCCTGCATCAGCGGGTGCACCACCCCAGCCTCAGCGCGCAACGGCATGAGCCGGCATCCCTGCGAATCTGCGATCCCCACCTCAGCCGAGCACCAGTTTGACGCCACAAAGGACTTCGTCACGACCCCGATCACCGCGTCGACCCGGCGCAGCTCCCGGTACAGACGCTGCTTCCAGTCCTCGCCGAGGCTGATTCCGTTGTGCAGGTCGTGATCGAGAAATGGCTCATGGCCCGCTGCCCGCAGCCAACCCGACACCTCGTCGGCAATCGCCCGGTCCGGGGTGGCATAGCTAATGAAAATACGAGCCACGATCACCCCCCGCCCCATGCCCTCGTCGACAGCGGACGATACGTCCGACCTCTCAGACGACCCCAGGTCGGACAGGCCCGGCCACCCGCAGAACACTTACAGACAGCCAGACTGCCCGAATACCAGCGTACGGCGCGGCCCTTAGATCCGTGTTGCGGCGACCTGCCGGGCCGTCCGGGCCAGCTCCCGCGTATCGCTGCCGGACCGGGCTTCCAGCGCGGCGGCCAGCGGCGCCAACCGTGCCTGCCGCGCGGACAGGGGGGCCAGGCCCGCCGGGTTGGTGTCGTCTGAGGGGTTGCCCGTATCGTCGGCTGTGAGGCCACAGGGCAGGGGTGATCGTGGCTCGCGTCTTTATTAGTTATGCCACGCCGGACCGGCCGGTTGCTGACGAGTTGATGAGTTGGCTGCGGGCAGCGGGCCACGAGCCGTTTCTCGCCCACGACCTTCGCGACGGGGTCAGCGTTGGCGAGGACTGGAAGCAGCGCCTGTACCGCGAGCTGCGTGAGGTCGACGCGGTGATCGGGGTCGTGACGAAGTTCTTTGTGGCGTCGAACTGGTGCTCGGCTGAGGTGGGGATCGCCGATGCGCTGGGGTGCCGGCTGATGCCGTTGCGCGTTGAGGCCGGGGTGGTGCACCCGCTGATGCAGGACCTGCAGTATGTGGACTACCAGGACGACCCGGAGCACGCCCGCGATCGAGTGCTTCAGGCGCTGCGGCGGCTGGAGGACGGTGCAGGGACGTGGCGGGAAGGTGAGAATCCCTTCCCGGGGTTGGAGCCGTTCACCGCGGCGTTCAGCCGGGTGTTTTTCGGTCGCGCGGCCGAGGCTCGCGAAGTGAGCAACCGGTTGCGGGCCAGGGGTGGCACCGGTGGGATGCTGGCCCTGGTCGGGCCGTCTGGCTGTGGGAAGTCGTCGCTGCTCAACGCCGCGGTGGGGCCGCTGCTGGACAGCGACCCGGCATGGTTAACGGTGCCGAGGCTGGTGCCGGGGAGCGATCCGTTGCCCCAGTTGGCCCGGGTGCTGGCGGTCACGGCCAACCGTGTGGGGTTGGGCCGGTCGGCCAGCGACGTCCGTGGCCTGCTGGAGGGTGGTACCGATGGCCTACGCCGGGTAGCGGATGACCTGCTGGCGGCCGGCCCCGCCACGCACCAGCGGCTGCTGGTGCCCATCGACCAGGCCGAGGAGCTATTCACCCGAACAACCCCGGACGCCCGGCGGCGATTCGCACACCTGCTGAGTGATGCCATCGCCGGACCGGTGCAGGTGATTGCGGTGATGCGGTCGGAGTTCCTCGAGGACTTCCGCGATCTCCCCGCGCTGGCTGGCGTGCCGATCGAGGCCTATGTGTTGGCTCCGCTGGACCGGGAGATGTTGCGCGAGGTCATCGAACAACCGGCGAAGGTGGCCAGGCTGCGCCTGGAGAACGGATTGGCGGCTGCGCTGGTCGCCGACACTGGTAGCGGCGAGGCCTTGCCGCTGCTGGCTTTCACCCTGCGCCAGCTAGCCGACGGCCTGCCCGCTGGCGGCACGCTGACCCTGGCCCGCTATCGCGACCTTGGTGGCGTCCAAGGTGCGCTGGCCCGGCATGCTGATGCCGCGCTAGCCGAGGCGGTACGGGCGAGCGGCCTGACCGACCGGGAGGTGGTGGCGGGGCTCACTCGCCTGGTCACCGTCGATGACACCGGCCGACGCGCCCGGCGACGGATCACACTCACCAGCCTCACCCCGCCGCTGCGCGTGGCACTGCAGGTCTTCATCAATCGTCGCTTGCTGCTCAGCGACACCGATCACGAGGGCCAGGTGTGGCTCACCGTGGCCCACGAGGCCCTGCTCACCGGGTGGCGCCCACTGGACACCGCCACCGCCGAGATCACCGTCGCCCTGCGCGCCGCCCGGACAGTCGAGCAAGCGGCCGCAGAGTGGAACAGCGCGGGCCGACCCGAGCATTACCTCTGGGACGACAAGCGGCTCACCGCCACCCGAACCACCTTAGGGATGACCGGCGACAGCGATCACAACCCCACTACGCCGCCCATGGTCGAGCTCGACGACCAGGCACGAGCGTTCCTCGACGTCACCGCCCAGCGTGTCCACACCCTTAAGCAGCGCGAACGGCGTCGCCGCACCCGCACCATCACCATGCTGTCCACCTTGCTCGTGCTTGCGCTGATCGCCGCGGGTATCGCAGTCTGGCAACAACAACAAGCCAGCGGGGCCCAACGCCTTGCCATCGCCCGGGGCATGGTGGCTCAGGCTGAGCGGATCCGCGACCAGGATCCCCGGGGTGCTCTTCAACTCGGTGTCGCCGCCGAGCAGTTCGACGCCGACCCGCAAGCCCACGCCAGCCTCCTGCAGACCCTCGAATCAACCTCCCACTTCAGGACTATTAGCGGCCACACCAACGCGGTGAACGGGGTGGCGTTCGCCCCCGACGGCCGCACCCTGGCCACCAGCAGCGCCGACCAGACCGTCCGGTTGTGGGATCTCAGCAATCGGGACCAACCCCGCCAACTCGGCGCACCCCTAACCGGCCACACCAATAGGGTCATTGGGGTGGCATTCGCCCCCGATGGCCGCACCCTGGCCACCAGCAGCGCCGACCGGACCACCCGGTTGTGGGATCTGAGTAACCGGGCCCAACCGCGCCAACTGGGCGCACCCCTGACCGGCCACACCAATGCGGTGTACGGGGTGGCGTTCGCCCCGACGGGCGCACCCTGGCCACCGCCAGCGACGACCGGACCGTCCGGTTGTGGGATCTTAGCATCGGGACCAACCGCGCCAACTCGGCGCACCCCTGACCGGTCACACCAACGAGGTCGTTGGTGTGGCGTTCGCTTCCGACGGGCGCACCCTGGCCACCAGCAGCGACGACCGGACCACCCGGTTGTGGGATCTGAGTAACCGGGCCCAACCGCGCCAACTCGGCGCACCCCTGACCGGCCACACCGGCACGGTGTGGGGGGTGGCGTTCGCCCCCGACGGACGCACCCTGGCCACCAGCAGCGCCGACGGGACTATCCGGTTGTGGGATCTGAGTAACCGGGGCCAACCCCGCCAACTCGGCGCACCCCTGACCGGTCACACCAACGAGGTCGTCGGGGTGGCATTCGCCCCCGACGGCCGCGCCCTGGCCACCAGCAGCGACGACCAAACCGCCCGGTTGTGGGATCTCAGTAACAGGGACCAACCCCGCCAACTCGGCGCACCCCTAACCGGCCACACCAACACGGTCGTTGGGGTGGCGTTCGCCCCCGACGGGCGCACCCTGGCCACCGCCAGCGACGACCAAACCGTTCGGTTGTGGGATCTGAGTAACCGGGACCGACCCCGCCAGCTCGGCGCACCCCTGACCGGCCACACCGGCCGGGTCATTGGGGTGGCGTTCGCCCCCGACGGGCGCACCCTGGCCACCGCCAGCGCCGACCGGACCGTCCGGTTGTGGAATCTCAGTAACGGGGATCAAGTCCGTCCGCTCGGGGCGCCCCTGACCGGCCACATCGGCCGGGTAGTTGGGGTGGCGTTCGCCCCCGACGGGCGCACCCTGGCCACCGCCAGCCTCGACCAGACCGTCCGGTTGTGGAATCTCAGTAACGGGGATCAAGTCCGTCCGCTCGGGGCACCCCTGACCGGCCACATCGGCCGGGTAGTTGGGGTGGCGTTCGCCCCCGACGGGCGCACCCTGGCCACCGCCAGCACCGACCAGACCGCCCGGTTGTGGGATCTCAGTAACCTGGGCCAACCCCGCCAGCTCGGCGCACCCCTGGCCGGCCACACCAACACGGTCGTTGGGGTGGCGTTCGCCCCCGACGGCCGCACCCTGGCCACCAGCAGCGCCGACCGGACCATCCGGTTGTGGGATCTCAGTAACCTGGGCCAACCCCGCCAGCTCGGCGCACCCCTAACCGGCCACACCGGCACGGTATGGGGGGTGGCGTTCGCCCCCGACGGGCGCACCCTGGCCACCAGCAGCGCCGACCGGACCATCCGGTTGTGGGATCTCAGTAACCGGGACCACCCCCGCCAACTCGGCGCACCCCTGGCCGGCCACACCAACGAGGTGAACAGGGTGGCGTTCGCCCCCGACGGCCGCACCCTGGCCACCAGCAGCGCCGACCGGACCGTCCGGTTGTGGGATCTCAGTAATAGGGACCAACCCCGCCAGCTCGGCGCACCCCTAACCGGCCACACCGGCAGGGTACTTGGGGTGGCGTTCGCCCCCGACGGGCGCACCCTGGCCACCAGCAGCACCGACCAAACTGTCCGGTTGTGGGATCTGCCCCGCCTTGAGGGATTCCGTGGCGATGAGGTTCGAGAAGCTTGCCTCCGAGCTGGTGGACCGCTCGACGAACCGACCTGGGATCAATACGCCCCCGGTATCAGCTACCAGGATACCTGCGCAGGCCGTTGATCCAACAGATCGGCCACCCTGCCTCCTGACGGACCCGTCCAGCGGCGGCTGCGATCCCCGGAACGCAAAGCCACTCGCCTTGGCCAAACATCTATCCGCTCAATCTTCAGGTAGCACGCGATCTCGGCCGGTGCCGGCAGGATGCGCACGCCGTTAAATCCGGGTCGCGGCGCCTTTTCGGGCCGTCCGGGCCAGCTCTCGCGTATCGCTGCCGGGCCGGGCTTCCAGCGCGGCGGCCAGCGGCACCAGCCGTGCCCGTCGCGCGGCAACGGACTGCAGGGTGCTCACCTCCTCGATGGCATCACGGGCCAGGCTCAGCCCGTGGGCTTCCCCCGCTCGCACGTGCACCTCGGCGAGCAGGAGCTGGGCCTGTGTGCGGTCCCGGCGGTGGTTTGCGCCGTAGGTGCGCACCGCGCTGGCGGCGAGCTGCTCGGCGGTGTCGAGCTGGCCCAAGTCGAGCTGAACCCCCGCGGTCACAAAATCCCCGCCCGCGCGCTCGAACGCATCTCGGGGCGCCCACCCGTCGCACGCCTCGGCGAGGCACCGGGTGGCCTGATTGGGCCTGTCCAGCAAGGCGTAGGCGGTTGCGGACTGCCGGCTCAGCCGCGCGGTGAGGATCGGTAGGCGGGGGTCGTTGGTGCGCAGGGTTGCCGGCGTGGACTTACGGAATCCGCCGAGGTGGAGCTGCCCGAGCTGGAATAACTTGAGCGCATCGTTGGGATGCCCGCTGCGAACCAGCGTCATCCCGGCCTCCCAGGCGGCGTTGGCGATGCCGTAGGCGTCCCCGGCTTGATCAGCCAATCGCAGGGCACGGGTGAAATGGCCGCGCCCGTCCACACCCGAGTCGTAGCAGGCCCGACCCGCTTGGGTGTGTAGGTCGGCCAGTGCGGCGGCCAGCCGTGCCTCGATCGCCTCGGTCGCTGGCACCTCCATCCACCGCGTGTAAAGCCTCGCGGCGGCAGCGAACAGATCGGCCTGTCCACCGTAGTGGCGCGTCACACTGACCAGCCGCTCGGTGACCGCTCGCACGGCATGCACATGGGACATGCCCAATCGTGACGGCAGCACCTGGCCTGTCGGCAGGGCCAGCTCGATCGGCTTACCCAGACCCTGGATCACCTGGCCCAGGGCCGCCACCGAAGTGGCGGCGATGAGGGCCCGGCGTTTCATATCCTCGTCCACATCCCTTTCGACCGACGGTGAGTCCGGCTCCTCACCGTAGCTGAGGCCCATCCACGCTCGGGGTGCCCCAAGCCCGTCAGCGATACGTTCAAGCACCCACACATCCCGCACCTGACGGCCCTTGAGGATCTCGCACACCTCAGACTGCGACTGACCGGTCAACTGCGCGATCTGACGCTGACTCACCCCGGCTTGCCACAGCAACCGACAGACCGCGCCGATGTCACGGGCGGCCAGGGCGGCGCGCACGTCGTCACGATCGAGGAGCGCGGGATCGATGGAATCCACGGACGATCACTGTAGCCAGCCGGCAGTGTCGGGAGATAGTGTGTCGCCGCTGGGCGGGAGCGGGTCGCTGGCCAGCAGTGGACCGATCGGGGGCGACACATCCGCATGCGCGGCTAGCAAGACGGTGCTCATCCGGGGCAGGGCGGGCGATAGGGCAGGTCCGGTGAAACGTACTGCTCCCACTTCGCTGGAGTAAGGGTGTTCGCCGTGGTGGCGCAGATCCGTTGGATTGCCTGGTCGATGTTCATCTCCCACAGCCGAACGGTATGGTCGTGGCTGCCGGTGGCCATGGTTTGCCCATCTGGCCTGAACACCACCGCTTCGATCGAGTCGGTGTAGTCGGTCAAGGGTTGATCCAGGGGTTTGGGGTGGGCCGGGTCGCCCACGTTCCACAACCGCACCGTCCCGTCGCCACTGCCACTGGCCAGGGTGCGCCCATCCGGGCTGAACGCCACCGCGTAGACATAATCGGTGTGGCCGGTCAGGGGTGCGCCCAGCGGCATCGGGTGAGCCGGGTCAGTCACATTCCACAACCGCACCGTCCCGTCGCCACTGCCACTGGCCAGGGTGCGCCCATCCGGACTGAACATCACCGCGTAGACGGGCTTGGTGTGGCCGGTCATGCGCGCAGAAGGAATGTTCCACAACCGTGCGGTCCGGTCGCCGCTGCCGCTGGCCAGGGTGCGCCCATCCGGACTGAACGCCACCGTGTAGACGACGTTGGTGTGGCCGGTCAGGGGTGCGCCCAGCGGCATGGGGTGGGCCGGGTCGGTCACGTTCCACAACCGCAGGGTCTGGTCGGCGCTGCCGGTGGCCAGGGTATGCCCATCCGGGCTGAACACCACCGGGAAGACGGCGTTGGTGTGGCCGCCCAGGCGTGGGCCCAGCAGGGTGGGGTGAGCCGGGTCAGTCACATTCCACAACCCAACCGTCTGATCGCCACTGCCGCTGGCCAGGGTGCGCCCATCCGGACTGAACGCCACCGCGTAGACATAATCGGTGTGGCCGGTCAGGGGTGCGCCCAGCGGCGTGGGATGAGCCGGGTCGGCCACATTCCACAACCCAACCGTCTGATCGCCACTGCCGCTGGCCAGGGTATGCCCATCAGGGCTGAACGCCACCGCGTAGACATAATCGGTGTGGCCGGTCAGGGGTGCGCCCAGCGGCGTGGGATGAGCCGGGTCGGCCACATTCCACAACCGCACCGTCTGATCGCCACTGCCGCTGGCCAAGGTGCGCCCATCCGGACTGAACACCACCGCTTCGATGTAGTTGGTGTGGCCGGTCAGGGGTGCGCCCAGCGGCGTGGGATGAGCCGGGTCGGCCACATTCCACAACCGCACGGTCCGGTCGCGGCTGGCGGTGGCCAGGGTCCGCCCATCAGGACTGAACGCCACCGCGTGAACGTCGTGGGTGTGGCCTGTAAGGGAGGTGGACAAGGTGCCGTTGGCATCGGTGAGAAGGACCGTGTGGAGGTCCGGAGTCGGTCGCATGCGGTAGGCGGTGAGGTCAAGTTGCGCCGCGAGGGAGAAGTCGGTGCTGCGCAGGCGGTCGGCTTGCGCGGTGATCTGGTTGAAGATGGCGGTGTCGCGCTCTCGCTGCGCGGTGCCGCGTTGTTGCAAGGCGACTATCGACGAGGCAGTTACGAGCAGCAGCAGGGTCGACAGCACGGCGATGGTGCGGGTGCGGCGACGCCGTTCACGCTCGTTGGCAGCGTGGACGCGCCGGGCGGTGGCGTCGAGGAACGCTCGAGCCTCGTCATCGAGCTCGACGAGGGACGGCGTAGCGGGGTTGCGGCTGCCGTCGCCGGCCATTCCCAGCGTGGCGAGGGTGGCGGTGAGCCGCTTGTCGTCCCAGAGATAGTGCTCGGGTTGGCCCGCGCTGGTCCACTCTGCGGCGGCTTGCTCGACTGCCCGGGCGGTGCGCAGGGCGGCGGTGATGTCGGCGGTGGCGGTGTCCAGGGGTCTCCACTCGGTGAGCAGCGCCTCGTGGGCCGCGGTGAGCCACACCTGACCGTTGTCGTCGGTGTCGCTGAGCAGCAGCCGGCGCTCAACGAACACCTGTAGCGCGGCGCGCAGCGGTTCGGACAGCCCGGTGATCTTGACCCGTCGTCGAGCGCGTCGGCCGGTCTCATCGACAGTCACCAGGCGAGTGAGCCCGGCTAGCACCTCACCTTCGGTCAGGCCACTGACCTGGACAGCGTCGGTGAACGCGGCGTCGGCGTGCCGGGTCAACGCACCTTGGACACCGCCAAGGTCGTGATAGTGGGACAGCGCCAACGTGCCTCCGACGGGCAGACCCTCGGCCAGCTGCCGCAGGACAAAAGCCAGCAGCGGCAGAGCATCTCCACTGTCGGTGTCGGCGACCAGCTGAGTTGCCAGTCCGTCCTCAAGGCGCAGCCTGGCTACCTTGGCGGGCCCTTCGATGACGTCGCGCAGCGCCTCCCGGCCCAGCGGAGCCAACACATAGGCCTCGATCGGCACGCCGGCCAGTGCGGGGAGATCACGCAAGTCATCAAGGAACTCCGAGCGCATCGCCGCGACCACGCGCACCGGGCCGGCGACCGCGCCACGCAACAGCAGCGCGATTGCTGCAGGGCGGCCGGGGTCGCCCGGGTGAACAACTCCTCAGCCTGATCGAGCGTGACCACCAGCCGCCGAGGGTGCCTACCCGGGCCGGTACCCAGCAGGTCGTCGGCCACGCGGCGGAGGCCATCGGTGCCGGCGTCGAGCTTGCTGCGGACGTCGCTGGCCGAGCAGTCCAACCCCAGACGGTTGGCCGTGATCGCCAGTGCCCGAGCCAGCTCGGGCACTGGATCATTTCCGGGAACCAGCGACGGCACCACCAGCCATGCCGGATCCCCCTCGAGCAACGGGGCCACCGCGGCGTTGAGCAAAGACGACTTCCCACAGCCCGAAGGCCCGATAATGGCCAGCATCCCGCCGGTGCCGCCCATGGCGCGCAGCCGATTGCCGACTTCGCGGGCTTCTGCTGTGCGACCGAAAAACACCCGGCTGCGCGCTGCGGTGAACGGCTCCAACCCCGGGAAGGGATTGTCACCTTCCCGCCACCGTCCTCCACCGTCTTCCAGCAGTCGCACCGCGTGGAGCAGTTGGTCGCGGGCTTGCTGGGGATCGGCCTGGTAGTCCGCGTACTGCAGACGTGGCATCAGCGAGTGCACCACGTTGGCCTCGGCGCGCAACGGCATACGCTGACACCCCAGCGCGCCCGCGATCCCCAACTCAGCCGAGCACCAGTTCGATGCCACAAAAGACGACGTCACTACCCCGATCACCGCGTCGACCCGGCGCAGCTCGCGGTACAGGCGCTCCTCCCAGTCCTCACCGATGTTGACTCCATCGCGAAGGTCGTGAGAAAGAAACGGCTCATGGCCAGCTGCTCGCAACCAACCCGCTACCTCGTCGGCAATCACCCGGTCCGGGGTGGCATAGCTGATGAAAATGCGAGCCACGACCACCCCCACCCAATGCCTCGTGGACAACGGACGATACGTCCGACCCCTCAGACGACCCCAGGTCGGACAGCCCGGCCCACCCACAGAAATCTACAGACACAACCAGACTGCCGGATACGAGTGGACGACGCGTACCCCAGTGACCTGGCCCATATGGAATACCAGAATGAGCCTGCCTGCGGAAATGACCTTGAGCAGCAAAACACAGTCAGGGACTGATCTTCACTGTGAAGGCCGTCTGATCCGGATCTCGTTGACTTGTCGGGCCAACTGGGCCAGCTCCTGCGTGTCGGTGCCGGGCCGGGCTTTCAGCGCAGCGGCCAGCGGCACCAGCTGTTGCCGTGCGCAGCAATGGACTGCAGGGTGCTCACCTTGTCGATGGCATGGTGGGCCAGCGTCAGTCCCCGGGGTTCTCCCGCCCGCACGTGCACCTCGGTGAGAAGAAGCTCGGGTAGGGTGCGGCCCGGCGGTGGCCCTCGCCGTAGGTGCTCACCCGCGCTGGCGGCGAACTGCTCGACGGTGTCGGAGTTCAGGTTCAGCCGTGCGGTCCGCTTGGCCGTCTCTGGGAGCGCCGACGACCGTCTCCCCCCGAGCGTACGGCGAGCGTGAGCTCCTCCACGGTGGCAAGAGGACGGAACGGCATCCAGGGTGTCACACTAAGGTTATGGGTACGTCTCGGAACCTGACCGCCGCCGTACACCAGGAAGAGGACTGGTACGTGGCACAGTGCCTTGAAGTCGACGTCGCCAGCCAGGGCCGCACGATCGAGGAAGCCTTGGGCAACCTCGCCGAGGCTGTCGCGCTCTACCTCGAAGAGGTCGATGACCCGCAACAGCAGGTGACCGCCACTCCCCTCGTCACCTCGTTTCAAGTCCCAGGCGCGGCGTGAGCCCTGCGCTCTCTGACCTACCGATCCGCAAGATCACCCATGTTCTCGAGTCGCTAGGCTTCGTCTACGTGCGCACGAAAGACAGCCACGCCGTCTACCGGCATCCGGATGGCAGGGCCGTGGTCATCCCCCCAACACGGCACCATCAAGCGCGGCACACTCGGCTCAATCCTGCGGCAAGCCGGTATCACGCCCGCCGAGTTTCTCGCACTGCTTCGTTGACGCCCAGCTAGGCGAAAGAGCGGTTGTCCCTGGTCACAACCGAGCACCGGGTGCACTTGTCGAGCAGCTCGGATTGGTAGAGCCAGTAGCCCGCCAGATGGCGAGCTGAGATGGGGATCCGGGACCGCTGGCTGCGGGCGTTGGTGGGATGGCTAGGTTGCCGCGGTGAACGCGTCAAAGTCGACCACGTCGACAACCAGCAGGGTTTTACCGGTGGAGCAGTATGTGGCCGGGTTAAGCCGCAAGCGCATGGCCGCTGGTGTGCTGTTCCGTGATGTCCACGGGCGGGTGCTGCTGGTTGAGCCGTCCTACAAGCCGAATTGGGAGATCCCGGGCGGTGCGGTCGAGGCCAATGAGTCGCCCTGGGCAACCGCGACCCGTGAACTGGCTGAGGAACTGGAATGGGACCAGCCGCTGGGTCGCCTGTTGGTGGTGGACTATGTGCGGCCGCAGGATTCCCGCCCCGAGGGGGTGGTGTTCGTCTTCGACGGTGGTGTGCTGGATGAGACCGATGTGTTGGGGATGGTGTTTCCGGACGCCGAAATTCTCTCGGTTGCATTCCATACCTTGGCGGAGGTGCGCGGAAAGGTGAAGCCGCCTGACTAGCCAGGTGTTCGTGCTTGCCTGCGGTTATGCGGTGATCGATAGGGGTTGTGGCCTACCGCGTGGTTGGGGAATGGCCGTGTCGGGTAGTGCGGTGTGGTGGACCTACAGGGATACTCATTGATCATCTGCCGCAGGATGATGAAATGAGAAGCTATTAAATTCGTATCGTGGCGACTTTTCGGGCCGTCCGGGCTAGCTCTCGCGTATCGCTGCTGGGCCAGGCTTCCAACGCGGCCGCCAGCGGCACCAGCCGTTCCCGTCGCACAGCGACGGACTGCAGGGTATTCACTTCGGCGATGGCATGGCGGGCCACGGTGAGCCCCTGGGGTTCCCCTGCTCGCACGTGCACCTCGGCGAGGAGGAGTTCGGCCAGTGTGCGGCCCCGGCGGTGGCCCTCGCCGTAGGTGCGCACCGCGCTGGCGGCGAACTGCTCGGCAGTGTCAAGCCGGCCCAGATCGAGTTGAATCCCCGCGGTCGCACGATCCATGCCCGCGCGCTCGAACGCATCTCGGGGCGTCCACCCCTCGTGTGCCGCGGCGAGGCAACGTTTGGCCTGATCCGGACTGTCAAGGAGAGCATAGGCGGTCGCGGAATTCAGGTTTAGCCGTGCGGTGAGGGTCGGAACCCGCGGGTCGTCGGCGCGCACGGTGGCCGGTGTGGACTTGCCGGACGCGAACCCGCCAAGCTGCAGCTGTCCGAGCTGGAATGCCTTGAGCGCATCATTGGGATGGCCGTTGCGGACTAGCGTCGCCCCGGCGTGCCAGGCGGCGTTGGCGATCCCATAGGCGTCTCCGGCTTGATCGCCCAGCCGCAGGGCGCGGGTGAAGTAACCCGTGCCGTCCAGCCCGGAGTCATAACAGGCCCAGCCCGCTTCGGTGTGCAGTTCCGCCAGCGCAGCGGCCAACCGTGCCTTGACCGCATCCGCCGCGGGCACACCCATCCACCGCGTGTAGAGCCGCACCGCAGCGCCGAACAGGTCAGCCTGCCCGCCATAGGAACGCGCCACATTGCGCAACCGCTCAGTGACCGCCTGCACCGTGTGCACATGGGACATGCCCAGCCGCGACGGCAGCCCCGGGCCGGTCGGCAGAGCCAGCTCAATTGGCTCACCCAGACCCTTGAGCACTTGGCCGAGGACCGCACCCGAGGTAGTGGCGATCAGGGCACGGCGTTTCATGTCCTCGTCCACATCCTCCTGGGCCGATGGTGAATCCGGCTCCTCCTCACCGTAGCTGAGACCCATCCACGCTCGAGGTACTCCGAGCCCGTCGGCAATGCGTTCGAGCACCCACACATCCCGCACCTGACGGCCCTTGAGGATCTCGCACACCTCGGACTGTGACTGACCGGTCAGCTGCGCGATCTGACGTTGAGTCACTCCGGCTTGCCACAGCAGCCGGTAAACCCCGCCGATGTCACGGGCGGCCAGGGCGGCACGCATGTCGTCGCGATCAAGTAGCTCGGGGTCGATGGGGTCCACGAGCAATCACCACTCTCCCAGCCAAACGGCGGTATTTGTATTAATGACAACCACGTTGCCCCTGGGCGACAGCAGGCCGCTGGCCAGCAGCACCTGGTCGATCGGCAGTGACACCTTCACATGCATAGCCATGCACCCCTAGATCACGGGTTCGAGATCGACGCCGGTCTGTTCGTATCGGGCATAGCGGGCTGGGTCGCCGGTGAGCAGCGACCAACCGCGTTCTTGAGCACAGACGATGGCGTGTGCGTCGGCCTGGTGGCCTCCGAGCTGGCCGACAGCTCGGGCGCGCGACTTATCAAGGTTGTCAATGACCGTGACCGGTAGGTCGAGCAGGACATCGAGCACGGGGTGGTGTTCCTCTGCAAGCTCGGACCACGCTGCCGCGACCGCAGTCGACGGCACGATCAGCACGATGGACTCTTCGACTGCGGTCCAGACTGCAGCGGCGGCGTAGATGAAGGTGCCATCTGCGAATGCGACCAGGGCGGAGGCATCGAGGACTCGTCCGCCGATCACGCGTTGTCAGTGGGGGCGGGCAGCCCCCAGGCTTGGCGGACAGCTGCGCGGGCCTCCAGCGGTGGTGGGCCGCCGAGTACGCGGGCCAGCTCGGCGAGCGCGTGTGTGCGGCTGAGACGAATCCGCAGGGCGTCGGCGACAAACGCTGACAGATTGTCAGCCGCGCCAGCGTTGACCGCATCCCGGGCCCCGGCTAACACGTCAGGGGGCAGGCTCACGGTAATTCGTTCAGCTGTCATACGGGAAAGGTAACATCGTCATACTGGCCACGTGGTAGATCTAGTGCCCCACGAGAAGCCCCGTCACTGCGAGATAACCGCATCGCACCGGCGCCCGGCCACCGCGTCGAGCAGCGCGACCCGGTCCAGCACGTCGACCCGGATCGGTGCGACGCTGGCGGCGAGCAACACTTGGCGGCCCTGCGCGCAGCGATGTATCGCCACCACCTCGTGGCCGGTCGCCTGCAGTCACCGTACCAACGGCGTCCCTCAGGAGGAACTTTCTACCGGAACGCCGCCATTTAGAAGGATCAGCAGCGCAGCCCGGAATTCTCCGGAGGAGCCATCAGCTCACCAGCCGGGCCGATGCGGCGGCGAACGCGTCCAGGTCAGGCAGTCCGGCAGCAAGCGCCTCATGCACGCTGGCATCGCCGATCACGTCATAGACGTACACCAGCCGATTCCGCAATCCGGCGAGATCACGGAGCCGCCCCGCTAGCGCGTCGTCGATGACGCCCTGCTCATGCAGGACAGTGAAGCTGTCGCCGAAGTCGCGCGGGGCCCGCCACCCCTCGGAGGCGATGAGGTGGTTGGCCAGATCGATGCAGGTCTGCGCCGCGACCTGGACGAGGTAACGGCCGGCGTACACCTCGTGCCGCAGGTACTCGGCGACGGGCAGGTCACGCAGGCGCCGCAGCTCGCGCAGGTAGCCGGCAAGCAGCTCCAAGCGCTGGTGGATCCGGTCGAGGTCAACCATTAAGCCCCTCCGCCGCCACCCGGCGCAGGAAACGATCGCGATGTGCCCGCTGAGTGGGAAGGAAGTCGAAGTACTCACTCCGAGTGCGGACCTCGAAGGCGACCCGACCAGGCTCGTCCGCGCTGTACAGCAGCCGGCCCTCCTCGAGCACCCGTCCACGCAGCCCCAGCGGCGCCCGCCGCAAATCGACAAGATCGACTGCGGGCACCTGCAGCGCCTGCGCCAACTGGTCAGCCAGGCCCGCCTCCGCAAGCAGGTCCAGCGATTGTCCGGGCATGATCGCGATATCGGCGTCGCTGGTCGGGCGGTGCCGGCCGGTCGCGCGGGAGCCGAACAGGTAGGCGAACCGGACACCCGCCGTGGCGAGCACCCGATCCACGGCGGACGTGCTCATAGGCGCCGAGCGTACGCGCCGACGCTGACGGTGAGCCCGGCCCGTCCTAATGGCCCATCCACGCTCGGGCGTGCGGAACGCTCCCGTGCGCTGGCTGTCGCCGTTCGCGATGATTGCGAAGGCGTTGTCGCAGCGGCACGGGGGAAGTAGTGGCCGATCCCGAGGCGCTGCGTCAGCGCATGGTGGATGGTCTGGCTGAGCGGGGTGAGCTGGACGAGCGGTGGCGGGTCGCGTTTACCGAGGTGTCCCGCCATGAGTTCATCCCGGAGCTGGTGTGGCGCCACGACCGGGACACCGACAGCGACTGCGACCTGGTGCCGCTGCGCCACCGCGACGACGCGTACGGCTGGCTGGAGTTGGCTTATGCCAACGCAGCGGTCACCACGCAGGTCGACGACGGTCATCCGGCCGGTGATGGCGGGTGCGGGTTTGAGGTCACGTCCTCGGCGTCGATGCCGGCGGTGGTGGCCGAGATGCTCGCCGCGCTGGACGCCGAGCCAGGAATGCGGGTGTTGGAGATTGGCACCGGCACCGGGTACAACGCGGCGTTACTGGCCCACCGGCTTGGCGCCGACAACGTCGTGAGTGTGGAGGTGGACGCGGCCCTGGCC
>JALZHU010000361.1 GCA_030860695.1 Actinomycetota bacterium | reverse complement strand
CCACGACACTGCGCGCGGCCCTGCGGGCCGTGCTCGGTCGCGGCCCGGTCGGCCGGCCAACCCCAAGTGAGGGTGCGCCGCCGCAAGCGTCGAAATGACCCAGAAGAAGCCGAAGGACGCCACCGGACACGAGTCCCCAGCCGAGACAGACCGCGGATGCTCGCCGCCCCGCACCCCAGCAGGTCTCCGGGATCGCCCGCCCGACCGGAGCAACCGCTGCGGACGCAAGTGCGGCCTTCGTGCTATCCCGTCGACCTACCCAAGGGCTACCACTCCCGTGTCAAGGGGGCGAGACCGCGAGGCATCCCCCGACCAGCCGGACAAGCGCCCCCTTGACACGGCGCGGTAGGGCTGGCGCCAGGAAGCTCCTATGTCTGTGTCAAGGGGTGGTGGTGTTCTCGTCTGGCTCCGAGGGTCAAAGACTGGAGCGGGCGCATCAACCCCGCTGCGCGCGCCTTCGGCGTTTCAGGGTTGACCCGCCCGCTCCAGTCCATGAGGCGGCCAGGACGACGAGGACAGGGGCAGACTGACCCAGGGCCTGGTAGAGCTCGCGGGCGACGTAGCGTTGCAGGCGGCGGATGATCTCCCGCCGGCTCAGGCCCTCAGTGGTGCGTCGGGCCACATAGCGGCGGGTCCGTTCGTCCAAGCGCAGCCGGGTCAGCACGACGGTGTAGAGGGCGTTATTCGCGGCGCGATCGCCGCCACGGTTGAGCCGGTGCCGGCGGGTCTTGCCGCTGCTGGCCGGGATCGGCGCCACCCCGCACAGATGGGCGAACGCGGCCTCGGAACGCATCCGCTGCGGATTGTCCCCGACTGTAGTCAACAGCTGCCCCCACCACCTCGACTCCGACACCGAGCAGATCGGTCATCCCCGGTGCGGCGGTGGCGACGAGGCCGTGCAGCTCGGCGTCGGCGTCGGTGATCTCGGTGGTCAGCTGCTGGTGGCGGCGGGCCAGCCGACGCAACGCCACCTTCACCGCCTGGACTGGATTCGACAGCGGGCCGCTTGTCCGCAGCCGCGCGCAGGCCTGCACCAGAGCCGGGGTCTTGAGGTCCTGCAGGCGTTCACGCACCTCGGGCGGCGCCGTGACCAGCAGCGATTTGAGTTGATTGGTGGTCTGGGTGCGGGCCTTGACCGCGCCTCGGCGGGCCACTCGCAACGTCCGGATCGCTTCCACGATCCCGTCGCCGGTCTTGGGGACCGCGATACGGGTGGCGGTCAATGCGGCTCTGGCTGCGGCATAGGCGTCGATCGGGTCGGACTTGCCGTGCGCGCGGCGGGCCCGCCGGTCCGGGCGGTCCACCTCCAGCACCGACACGCCCGCCTGACGCAGATGCCGGGCCAGGCCGGCACCGTAGGAGCTGGTGCCCTCCACCCCCACGCGGGCCAGTTCACCGAACCCCCGCAGCCACACAGCTAGGGCCTCATAGCCTGCTGCGGTCGCCGGGAACTCGCGGTCAGCCACCTCCCGGCCCAGATGATCGATCACCGCGACATGATGGGTCTGGCTATGGGTATCGACACCACCGAAGACAACACTGGTTTCACCGGTCATGCTGGACATCGCTGTACCTCTTCCGCTCGCACCGGATGGGTCAGCGCGTTGCGGTCAGGCGCAACGGACAAGACAGTGATGGGTGCCTCTGGCACAGGCTCCTATCAGGTCACGCCGCCCGGCCGCACACGCAGACGACACCGCTCGCGCCAAGGTCGACCGATCCTGGCCAGGACAGCAACATCACGTCAGTCGACGGAGGGTCACACCCCTAGCGAGCGGTGCCGCCCACATCCCATCTCACTGTCGACGACGGGATAGCACGAAGGCCCCGCCTGAAAATGGACGTACACCCCGGTGGGGTTGGGTTCGTCTCCAGCCGTCCAGATCCGGCAGGACTAAGAACCGATAAGCGAAACGAGCAGCTCTCGCCCTCGTGTCCGCTGAGGCGACCCTCGATCAGCGACGGGCTCCGTGTCAAGCGTTGCTCGAGGTTCTTGCGCTGGATGACCCTTCGGGGGCGGCCCCATGTCGCTGTCTGCCCGGCGCGCGCTGGGCGGTGGGGATGGTGTCACTACTGTGGCCTGTCATGCGGAAATGGCTCGGCCGAGCGGCACAGCGCATGAACCGCTGGGAAGCCGACGCGATGGCGCCTAGCACGGCGCTGCCCCCTGACCCCCTGCCCCTGAGGTGACGGTGTTGACGACGGTCGCGCGCGGTGGGCTGTTGTGGGTGGGCATGGCCGCTGTGCTGGCCGCTCGTCGGGGTCGGGCCCGGCGTGCCGCCAGAGACGGTGTCGTCGCGGTAAGGGTGGCCAGCGCCAGCTCCCATCTGATCGGATGGTGGTTACCGAGACGGCGTCCTGCGGCTGATCACCTACCTGCGTACCAGGCGCTGATACAGAAGCCGACGTCGTCGTCGTTTCCCTCATCTCACGCGGCCACGGCGGCAGCGTTCACCACTGCGATAGCCCGGGAAAACCCCGCCGCCGGGTTGGTGATGGCACCGATAGCGGTGGCAGTGGCCCATTCCCGGCTCCGTACCAGGGCGCACTGGCCCAGCGACGTGATCGCCGGCACGCTGTGGGGCATTGCCGTTGGTGAGGCCACCCGACGCCTGCTACGACTACGCGCCGCCGCCGACAACATCGAGGTCGCCCGGTTTTTCCCGGGATTTGTACTGTCTGGGCTATCCATTTAACCGGAGGATGCCTGGTCGGCCCTTCTTCAGTGCGGTCCGTTGGTGGGCACCCCTGGCTCGAAGGGCACCCGCGCGTCCGCGGCGCCGCAGGTGGCGTTGCCCGGGGACGCCGCTGGCGGTGATGTCCTGGTAGCGCATGGGCTCGGCTACTCCGGTTAAATGGATACCCCCTATGTACTGTAATGGTGCACCGGCGTGTCGTTGCAGTATTTAGGGGTCGGTGTGGGCAGATACCGCGGTGAGTACTTCAATGAGCGTCGCCGGGTCTTGGTGAGTAGCGGGCTTGGCTCGGGGCGGGAGTCAGCTGGTGGACCGCTGCGTCTTAGATGCGGCTGCGGCCGACCCCAGCGAACTGCAGCGCGAGGCACAGCAGCCCGGCCGTAATGAAGAAAAGCGCATCCAACGGACCGAGCGCGACGCTGGCCAGCTCGAAGATCAGGGCGATGAGGAACAGGACGGCAGCGACGATGGCGAGCATGGTGGCCTCCTTAGCCGACCCGACGGCGTGGTGTAGTACAGGGCACTTGCCGGCTGCGGCTGATCTGTCATACATGCGCCTAACGCGGCGGGTGACGTCGGCTCACCGCTACCTGTGCCGTCAAAGATCCGCCCGCCTGTCGATGTTGACACCGATCGGCACCGCCCGCACGTCGACCCGCCGGTGACGCCGGAGCGGTCGGTCACCACCAACGCCGACACCCCAGCTCGGACCCGACACGGTTCAAAATGGCCCCGCGCACCGATCCGGTGAGCGAGGCTGATCAGCAGGCCCTATGCCTATACAACGTCTTGAGCATGGTCCTTATCTTTTTCGGCGGAGCAAGCGTCGCAGCACCAACAACACTGCCACCGCAACGGCCGCAGCCGGCAGCGGTCGTTGCCTCGCCGTGGCTATCAGCGGCTCGATGCGCTCCGCCACCGGCGGTGGAAGCTTCTCTAGTGCCTGGTGAATCAGGCGCTCGGCCTGCGACGCCATCTCGCCTGCCTTGGCTTGAAGTGCTGGGCTGCTCTCCAGCAGATGTTGCCTGGCGGTGGCGATGAGCGGCTCGATGCGTTCGGCCACTGGTGGCGGGAGCTTTTGTAGTGCCTGGTGAATCAGGCGCTCGGCCTGCGACGCCATCTCGCCTGCCTTGGCGTGGAGTGCTGGGGTGCTCTCTTGTAGTTGCTGCGTGGCCTGTTCGGCCTTGGCTTGAACGGTTTGCTTGGTGTCGTGCATCTTGTCCTTGACGCGCGCAGGTACGTCGACTTTGTGTGCCAAGGCTTCCACGGTCTGGCCGAGTTGTTCTCGGGTACGTTCGATGTCTTGGCGTATCTCGTCCTCGGGTGACGAGGCAGTCATCGGTGTATCCCTTTCTTGATGGTCTCGATGTCGGTTTTGACGCTGGTCGCAGCCTGTTCGGGTACCAGCGGGCCCGCACGTTGAGCTTGCTTCTTTCCGACCAGGGCGAGCACACCCGCCACTCCCAGCACCACCACCCCGATGATCAACGCCGCCAGCCATGGCGGGACAACGGTGGCCAATCCCAGAATCAGGGTGGCGATCAGCACTGCGCCGCCGTAGAGTGCCAGCACACCAGCGGCACCGAACAGGCCGGCACCGACGCCCAGGCGCTTGCCCTTTTGCTGCAGTTCCGCGGCGGCTAGGCGCATCTCATTACGCACCAGCCGGGTGATTTGTTCGGTCGCGTCACTGACCAACTGCCCGACCGGACGGTCCTCGTGTGGCGCCGGTGGTCCACCAGCATCCTCGGGCATGATCATTTCTTCCCTTCGCTTCCGCCCACATACTTCGCAGCCGTGCTGATCAGCCGTGCGTGGTAGGCGGGATATCTTGCTCTTTCATGGCACGGGTGTCGCGGGGCGGCAGGAACGGTTCCTGTTCGGCTGGCTGGCCGGCTTCGATGCGTTGGCCCCTGGTCAGTTCGGCGTCAAGTTCCGCGCCCAGCAGGATGGCGATGTTGGAAATCCACAACCACACCAAAA
>JALZHU010000083.1:7639-19704 GCA_030860695.1 Actinomycetota bacterium | reverse complement strand
GCACGAGACTAACGGCCTGATCCCGGTATTCCTGGGTGAAGCCTCGGCGTGTCGCCAAGATTTCTGCCTCCGCTTGGTCTCAGCGGCGGCCTATGACCGACTGTCTACAAGATCGGAAACGGTCTACTTGAATGTTCTCCCGCGGATGTTAGCAGCGCGCAAGCGCTTGTCTTCGGGGCTGCGATTCGTGGCTAACTCTCACGAGGAAGCAGGCTTGCTACTTGGTTAACGCGTAGATCAAGTCTCGCAGAGTTTATCCCCCAGGCGGTTCTACGAGCCTGAGCGAGCGTCTCGCGCGCAGCATCAACAGTGCCCACCCTTGCGCATGCTTCGGCCAGCCACGACAGATATAATGCCGCTTCTCTAGCATGGTTCGAATCGTACGAATCAATGGCGCGATCCAGCAACGGGACCGCTATATCCGGACTGCCAAGTTCGATCAGGCATCGGCCAGCCATCACATCAATCTCTCCTCTGTCAAGCCAGTAAACCCATTCTGGCTCGACAATCCCCGCCGACCGATCTTCGTACGCGTCGTCCACCTCGTCCAAGGCACGTCGTGTGCACGAGTAATCTCGACTTCTGGCACTTGCCCAAGCCAGCCGTTCCAGCAACAAGGTCCGGACGACCGGTGAGGCATCCTTGGCGCCCTTGACGGCAGATCGTGCCAGCAAAACCGCATCCTGTGCTTTTCCCACGTTAGCCATCTGATAACTCAACGAAGACAGGAGTTGAGCCGCGAGCAGGCGGTCATCCGCACCCTGCGCAGCGGACACCCCATCGAGATAGAAACGCTGCGCCTCAGCGT
The DNA here is from genome assembly GCA_030860695.1 of Actinomycetota bacterium. GTDB lineage: Bacteria > Actinomycetota > Actinomycetes > Mycobacteriales > Pseudonocardiaceae. Next base: position 18,896 of record JALZHU010000083.1, on the reverse strand, counting down.
AATATCCTGCATCACTAGCCACCCATCCAGCAAGCTGGGCAAGCTCTCCCAAAACAGACAACAGTCGCCGCCCAACCTTTTCGGCATAGCTAGCGGATTGGACAACCTTTCGTACCTCTGATAATTCTTTACTCACAACAGGGAAAGGTCCCCTCCGCCGACCATGTCATCTAGGTGACGCAGCTCGACCACTCGGATTTCGAGTTCATCTGCTAGCATCGCTCCGACCTGCCGACCAGCACGCAACTGCACCACAGTGGGCGAGTCGCTCACTAGCCACTCGTGGGCAACGCGCAGAGGATCACCTGATGGCCCTTGCAGGATCTCGGTAGGAATATTAAGCACCCGACTGTACGCCTCGACGTGTTCCGGTTTGATAGTTCTCTTTCCCGTTTCCAGCAGACCGAGCAATGGTTTGCTGTAATGCGTTCGGGCAGCCATCGCCGCCAAGCTGACCCCCGCAGCTTCGCGGGCCGCTCGCAGTGCCGCACCGAGATCAGTCATCCCGTCCCACCTGTAGACGCTTGTAGACCCTGAGCTACTTCCCTTAGCAACCCGGTTGCCGAAGGCTACTACCAGCGGGTTGGACAACCGCGGCTCCATGCGGGCCCCTAGCCGATCCCGCACCTCAGACGGCTGCATAGGAACGGGCAATGACGACGCAAGCAAAGCATCCCAGACCGGTCGGTGCGCTTGTCCACGCCAGAGACATGACAGAGCAGATCAGCGTTGACACTGTGCGGTCGCTGATCAGTGCCGGTGTAGATGGTGAGCGCTTAGTGGCCGAGGGGGTGCGGATGACCACGTTTGCCCGGAAGAAGCGGCCGGAGTCGGCGCCGTCAACGGAGACAAACTGTCGCATGCAGCCAGCGGTGACGGCTCGCTCATCGCAGCGCGCAGCGCCACGACCACGTCGATTGCTCTGCACAACTGCAGGGCCTCTGCTCACGTATTACGGACTAGGGGAGCAGTTCCATGGCTAGGCCCTTGCCGCAGGCGCGCCGCCCACGCCTGGCTCGCCGGATCACCTGCCAGGATGCACACTACAGGACGCAATCCGTCGGGTTGTGGGCGGTGCCCTCACTGGGCGTCATCGTCATGGCGGCGCCTGCCGCGGAGTCGACACGGTTCAACCGGGAGCAGGCCATCAGCTTGCGCGCCGCACTCGACGAGATGATCGCCGAACTTTCTGCGCCCACGGTGTGAGCGACCGGTGTCATCCCACGACGGCGGCTTCCGCTTGTATCGGGTGTTGACGGCACACATTCCGGGAGTTGGACGGTGCACCACCCAAATTGAGCTCGTCGGGGACCAACTGATCCTCCGGCCGGACACGACAAGCTGGTTCGAGGTTCCGCTCGACCACTCCGCTGCCCGTTTTCTGCTTGATGCCCTTACTGGCGACGCGGCAGGGATCGTCCGCGTGCGGCACCCGCAGAATGGGGCAACCACGGTGACCGTGGCACTCCATGGCCCGACCGCGTCCCTGCGAATGGAGAACGCATCAAAGGGGACGCTGCATGTCGTGTTCAACGAGACGCAACTACCAGAGCTAATCATGCATCTGGAGGATGGAGCCGCCTGGCTTCCCCATTGACCGAGTCTCGGCCTTACTCGAGCGAGGACATACGGGCCTTCGTCTTTAAATTCGCGCGACGCTCCGGTCGGAGAAACACTCTCACGAACGTCGCTCAGGCCTCCGCGGTGTCGCTCTTGACGCGGTGGTGCTGTGTTGTTCCGGTAGCGGCCACCTGCAGCGTAGTGACCGCCAACACCCGTAACTGGCGGCCGGACCACCATCTGCGTCACCTCGGGGAATCCCCAGGTCGATGACAATCATGCCCGTGATCGCTACACCGGGCAACCTGCTCTGCCCACCTCCGTCACAGCAGAGCGAGCTGCTCGGCCCGCGAGCCCGAGGCACTTGCCGACGCCGCAGTGCGCCGGACGGGTCGTTGGCGGGTCTCGCCCGGTGGCGCGGCACCGATGCCGTAGCGGCGAGCCAGCTCAACAACCCGGGAGGAAATGCCGCGCTGGTATGCCTTAGGCGCGTACGCGCCACGCCCATACAGCTCGTGATAGCGAGGCACCAGCTGAGGGTGTTCGCGCGCCAACCAGGAGAGGTACCACTCCCGCGCACCGGGGCGCAGGTGGAGCACCAGTGGGGTGACGCTGCGGGCACCGGCCGCCGCAATCGCGCACACCGTCGCCTCAAGCTGGCTGGGCGAGTCGGTGAGATACGGCAGGATCGGCGCCATCAGCACCCCGCAGCCGATGCCCGCGTCAGTGAGCGTGCGGCACACGCTAAGCCGGGCGCGCGGCGCCGGGGTGCCGGGTTCGACCTGCCGCCACAGCGCCTCGTCGACGAATCCCACAGAGACGTTCACCGAGACGTCGGTGACCTCCGCAGCCTCGCGGAGTAGGTCGAGATCACCCAGCACCAGGGTGCCCTTGGTGAGGATCGAGAATGGGTTCCGCGCGTCGCGCAAGGCCTCGAGAATGCCGGACATCAAGCCGTAGCGTCCCTCGGCCCGCTGGTAGGGGTCGACATTGGTGCCCATCGCGATATGATTCCCCGCCCAACGCGAGAAGGTGAGCTCCTTGCGCAACAGTTCCGGCGCATTGACTTTCACCACGATTTTCGAGTTGAAGTCGATCCCGACGTCAAGATCGAGGTACTCGTGCGTCCGCCGAGCGAAGCAATAAACACACGCATGACCGCAGCCTCGGTACGGGTTGACTGTCCACTCGAACGGCATCCGGGAGCCGCTGGGTACCTTGTTGAGGATCGAGCGGGCTCGCACCTCATAGAAGGTCATCCCGCGGAACTCCGGGGTGTCAAAGGTGCGCGTGATGACGTCACCCACCCCGAACAGCGTGTCTTGGGCGGACTCATCGGACAGCGTCAGGTTGTCCCATCGCATCGGGCCACCCTATCGAACGGGCGTTCGATCCGCTAGGAACAGGGGCGCACGGAGCAGAGAGGCACACCCAGTCGATGAGCACAACTGGCCACAGGGGCGGCAAGCACCGCTACCGGGGCGCTGCTGAACCGCCCAAGAGACTGGGCCACGGGCACGGACACGGACCGGCACCACCGTCCTCTCGCCGCGTCCAGATTCTGCTGGCGGCAGTCCTCGTGCCGGTCGCGCTAGCCACCCTGATCGGACTGTGGCTGACCTGGCCGGGTGACCAGCCCCGCAGCGGTGTCGACATCGGGTTCGGGAAGCGGCCGGTACAGGGCAAGGTGCTCGAAGCGACCTCTGCCCCCTGCACCATCGACGGTGCCGGCATTGGCGCAGGTGTGGCTGGCGATCAAGCCAACAGGTGCATCTCGCTCAACGTGCTGCTCACCGACGGCGACGCACCGGGTGTGACGATCCAGCAGGTGCTACCCGATGAACCGAGCACGCCGCGGTTCGCCGTCGGTGACCACGTTGTCCTGGCGTATACGGGCGGGAATCCCTCCGACGCAGCCTCCTACCAGATCCAGGATTTCCAGCGGGGCACCCCGATGCTGTGGCTGGCCGCGCTGTTTGCCGCCGCGGTGCTGTTGCTCGGCCGGTGGAGAGGCCTCGCGTCGCTGGTCGCCCTGGGCTTCAGCTTCCTGGTGCTGGTGCTCTACCTGTTCCCGGCGATCCTGACCGGCGGGAATCCGGTCATCGTCGGCGTGGTGGCCGCCAGCGTGATCATGTTTGGCGTGCTGTATCTTACCCACGGGGTCTCGGCGCAGACGTCCAGCGCAGTGCTGGGCACTGTACTGAGCCTCGCGCTGATCGGCGTGCTGGGTACCGCTTTCTCCGCGGCCACCAAGCTGACCGGGCTGGACGACGACACTGCCAATCTCATCGGAATCCTTGGCCAGGGGATCGACGCCCGGGGGCTGCTGCTGGCCGGGATGGTGATCGGTGCTTTGGGCGTGCTCGACGATGTCACGGTCACCCAAACCAGTTCGGTGTGGGAGCTGCACCGGGCGAATCCCGAACTTGGGGTCCGGGCGCTCTATACCGCCGCATTACGGATCGGCCGGGACCACATCTCTTCGGCGGTGAACACCCTGGCGCTGGCCTACACCGGTGCCGCGCTGCCGGTGCTGTTGGCCTTCTCGCTGTCCGGGCAGAGCTTCAGCACGCTGATCACCGCGCAAAACGTCGCCCAGGAGGTGGTGCGCACCCTGGTGGGCAGCATCGGGCTCGTCGCCGCTGTCCCGATCACCACCGCGATCGCAGCGGTCGTCGCCCGGCGCGACAACATCCAGCCCGCCGCATAGGGAGTTCGCTTTGCCACGGCCCTGCACCGGCTGCAGCCCTCCGACGGCACCAGGTTCGGTTGAGATACAGCCGAAGCCATCTTGCGGGGAACGAAGCGGCTAGTCATGGCAGCTCGTCCATGCCCAGGTCTGGGTCCAGGGCTCGCAGCGCGGCGGCGCTCCCAGTGAGAACAGGCCAGCCCCGGCGACGGGCGGAATGCGCGACGCAGGCCAAGGCCAGTGCGTCAGAGGCCAGCGCGCCAGGGTCGGCGGCATTGGCGAGGATGCCGCCCAATTCTGGCGCGTCGGCCTCGGTGAGTGGGTCATGCAGCGTCACCGGAAGGTCCAGCAGCGCCCGCAGGACCTCGTGGTCGGACTCGCGGGTGGCGGCATAGGCCAGGGGGAGTGCCGCGACCGGGACGGCCACGGCCATACCCACCTCCATCGCGGACCAGACCAGTGACTGAGCATAGGGCTCGACCCGGGCCCAGGCGGTGATGGCGTGGTGGTCGAGCACCCAGCCACCGAAGGCCTGGCTCACGCGGCGGGGCCTTGCGAGCCGAGGCGGCGCGCGACGAGACTGCGAGCCCATTCCAGGGCGTACTCCGGTGGCTTGCCGAACCGGCGCTCAAGCACGGCCAGCCCGTCCTCACGGGCACGGCGGAATGCCACGGCCTCGGTGACGTACCGGCTGACGGACTCGACTTGGCCAGACTCGGCCAGGCGCTCCACAGCCTCGACGTCCTCGATAGGCAGGGTGACAGTGATCTTCTTGGTTGTTCGTCTTCTTGATGCCATACCGCCAAAGTTATCGATATGGCATGGCGTCGTCCAGTCCGGCCTTGCGGACCGGCGGGTTTCGTTGATCGAGTAGCCCAATGTCTCCCTGTGTTGAGCCGCGACGGTATCCCGGTCATGGCAGGACCGGCGATGTAGGCAGCGGTCCGGCACAGTGGCGACGAACAACGCGACAGAGCCCCTGACGGCGAGGTCATAGGCTTCGAATCGCTTGTCCAGCTGATCTTTCAACGCTTCGAGGCTGTCCCGCTCGTTATGGAAAATACCGCGCGCATTATAAATGGCCATCAGACCTGTGGCGAGCATCGACTTCTGCGCGCCCTCGCTGAGAATCGTACTACCAAAGACCTTTCCACCCGGCACGACGCACGCAGCGAGATGATCCAGCACAACGGCTTTGGCCACGAGGTCGCCGGGCACACAGTGTAGTAAGAAATTCGCCGCACCGGAATCGAACTCGCCAGCGGGCAACGGCAAGGGTTCGAGCACGTTGGCCTGGTGCGTACTGACATTGAATCGCTTAATCCGTTCGGCGGTGTACCGCAACGAGTTCGAATTGAGATCGACCAGCGCGACCCGTGGCCGCTCGACGGGCCACCGCGCCTTGTCGAGAAAGTATCCCGTGCCGACGCCGACATCGACATGCGCGGCGCCCAGGTGCTGGTCATACAGCTCGCGCATCCACCGCTTCGGACAGCGCCAGATCAGGCTGCATGAGACATCGAGCACCACAAAGTCATACACGCGCAACACGAACGGGCTGTAGACTGCCTGAGCGGCGTGGACTTCCTTGTCACTCATGGCACGTCCTGGGGGCTAGCGGCACGGCAAGGCTTGTCACTGATCGCCGATCTGCGCAGCAGGCGCATAAAGTCTACGGCTGGGACTTACAGCCCTCTGGCTTTACCGGGCGCAGCGAGGCCGTGCAGGAACGGGTTGCTGGCCCGTTCCCGGCCGATGGTGGTGGTCGGGCCGTGGCCGGGAAGTACGACGGTCTCGTCGTCCAACACGAGGATCTTGTCCCGAAGCGAAGCAAGCATCTGCCCGTGGTCACCGCCGGGTAGGTCGGTTCGGCCAATCGAGCCGGCGAACAGGGTGTCGCCAGAGACCAGCAGGCCTCCCCCGTCGCCGGTCACTGACCGGAACGTCACCGAGCCCCGAGTGTGGCCCGGGGTGTGGTCGACGGCAAAGGTGAGCCCGGCTAGCTCCAAGGACGTCCCGTCGGCCAACGCGCGCACTTCTCGTGGCTCGCGCAGCTGGACCCGGCCACCGAAAAACTGCCGCGCATCGGCAGACAGCGCACGCAACGGGTCAGACAACAACACCCGGTCCTCGGGATGGATCCAGGCCGGGATGTCATTGCCGTCGCATACCGGGGTCACCGCGAAAATGTGATCGAAATGCCCATGGGTGAGTAACACCGCCACCGGGTTGAGCCGGTGCTGGCGCAGCAACTCGTCTAGTGGCTGCTCCGAACCCTCTCCCGGGTCGACCACCACGCACGGGCCACCAGCCTCGGCGGCGAGCACGAAGCAGTTCGCCTGGAAAGAACCTGCGGTAAAACCTTCGACGAGCACATCTCCAGCCTAGGCTGCGCACGTCGGGAGGGTGGCATCCGACTCAGTTATAGCCCACCTAGACTGCGCGGCGATCGTTGCGACAGCCACAGGAGTCCAGGTGCCTACGAACGAGCAGCGTCGCGAGGCCGCGAAGCGCAAACTGGATCGCCAGCTCGCCCGCCGGGCAGAGCGGGCCAAGGCACGCCGCAGGTACGCAGTGGCTGGTGGCGCGGCTGCGGTGGTGCTGGTCATCGGCATCGTGGTACTGATCGTGACGCTGAGCGGCCGTGGCCAGGGTACCGACATCACCGCGAATCCGGCCCCGCCGGCTACCCCGGCCAGGACGGACACTCCCGCCACCCCTGACCCCGATAACAAGCTGGCCGCCCCGCCGGTCCGGCCGACGCCACTGCCGGCCTCAGTCGACTGCCAGTACCCTGCCACCCAGCAGACCCCCGCCAGGCCGGTGAGACCGCCGCTGGCCGGCCTCACCTCCGCCAGAGGCACGGTGCAGGCGACCATGCAGACCTCGGCCGGCGCAATCGGCCTCACCCTGCACCGAGCGCTGGCCCCGTGCACGGTGAACAGCTTCATCAGTCTGGCTCAGCAGGGCTTCTACTCCAACAGCCCATGCCACCGGCTGGTCACCAACCCCACATTGCATGTCCTGCAATGCGGTGACCCGACCGGATCGGGCTCGGGCGGACCAGGCTACACCATCCCGGACGAGGTGTTCCCGGAGTTGACTTACGAGCGCGGGTACGTCGCGATGGCTAATACCGGCCAACCCAATAGTGGCGGCAGCCAGTTCTTCTTGATCTACGGCCAGACCCAGCTGCCGGCCAACTACACTGTCTTTGCCACGATCTCTCCAGACGGCCTCAAGGTCCTCGGCCAGATAGCCAAGGCTGGCGACGATGGGTCACTGGAGCCATCCCCCGGTGGCGGCAAGCCCAATCAGCCGATCACGATCACCTCGATCGATGTCGCGGCGACTTGACACGCCGAGGGGTATCAGTTTGACGAGGTGACACGATAGACGTCGTAGACGCCCTCGATATTGCGCACCGCGCGCAGCACATGCCCGAGGTGTTTTGGATCGCCCATCTCAAAGGAGAAGCGGCTTACCGCCACCCGGTCCCGGGTGGTGGTCACCGAGGCGGACAGAATGTTCACCCGCTCGTCAGCGAGCACTTTGGTGACATCAGACAGCAGGCGGTGCCGGTCTAGCGCCTCGACCTGGATCCCGACCAGGAACACCGACGACGCCGACGGCGCCCACTCCACGTCGACCAGCCGCTCGGGCTGCGCCCGCAGCGAGTCGGCGTTGGTGCAGTCAGTACGGTGCACAGTGACCCCGCCACCTCGAGTGACAAACCCGAGGATCTCGTCGCCCGGTACCGGTGTGCAGCACCGGGCGAGCTTGCTGTGTACCTCCCCGACGCCACGCACCCGCACGCCGGAGTCTCCGGTCGGTCGACGGCGCTGGACAGTGGACGGGGTGGCCCGCTCGGCCAGCACCTCCTCGGCGCCCTCCTCGCCGCCGAGCAGCGCAACCAGGCGCTGCACCACATGACGGGGCGAGGCGTGATGCTCACCGACCGCGGCGTACAGGGCAGTGACGTCGGCATAACGCAGCTCTCGGGACACCGCGACCATCGACTCGGCGGAGACTAGCCGCTGCACCGGAAGCCCAACCCGGCGCAGTTCCTTGGCGATGGCATTCTTGCCGGTCTCGATGGCCTCCTCGCGACGTTCCTTGGCGAACCATTGCCTGATCTTGGCCCGGGCCCGGGGTGAGGCGACGAAGGACAGCCAGTCTCGGCTAGGACCGGCGTCTTCAGCCTTCGAGGTGAAAATCTCGACGACCTCGCCGTTCTCCAGCTGCCGCTCCAGAGCGACGAGCTGGCCGTTGACCCGGGCGCCAATGCAGCGGTTGCCAACCTCGGTGTGCACCGCGTAGGCAAAGTCGACCGGGGTGGAGCCCGCGGGCAGCGTGATGACGTCGCCCTTGGGGGTAAAGACGAAGATCTCCCGAGTGGCCAGGTCATAGCGCAGGGACTCGAGAAACTCACTGGGATCGGCGGCCTCCCGCTGCCAGTCCAGTAACTGACGCATCCAGGCCATCTCGTCGACGTCCACGGCTCCGTTGTGGGTACCGCGGGTCTCCTTGTACCGCCAGTGCGCGGCGATGCCGTACTCCGCGGTTCGGTGCATCTCGCGGGTACGGATCTGCACTTCCAACGGTTTGCCATCCGGCCCGATCACCGTGGTATGCAGCGATTGGTAAACCCCGAACCGGGGTTGCGCGACGTAGTCCTTGAATCGACCGGGCATCGGCTGCCACACTGAGTGCACGACGCCGATCGCGGCGTAACAATCGCGTACGTCCTCAACCAGAATCCGTGCCCCCACCAGGTCGTGAATGTCGTCAAAATCGCGGCCACGCACAATCATCTTCTGATAAATCGAGTAATAGTGCTTGGGCCTGCCCTCAACGGTGGCAGTAATGCGCGCACCGGCCAGCTGTGCGGACAGCTCGTCAATCACGGTGCGCAGGTAAGTGTCGCGCGACGGGGCCCGGTTGGCCACCAACCGCACGATTTCGTCGTATTTTTTCGGGTGCAGGATCGCGAAGGAAAGATCTTCGAGCTCCCACTTGATGGTGGCCATGCCCAACCGGTGTGCCAGCGGGGCGAAAACCTCGAGGGTCTCCTTGGCCTTGCGGGCCTGCTGCTCCGGCGGCAGGAATCGCATGGTGCGCATATTGTGCAGCCGATCCGCCAATTTGATCACCAACACCCGGGGGTCACGGGCCATCGCTATGACCATTTTGCGAATCGTCTCAGCTTCGGCGGCGGCGCCGAGCTTGACCTTGTCGAGCTTGGTGACGCCGTCGACGAGGTGTGCAACCACCACACCAAAGTCCTCGGTGAGGCGAGCCAGTGAGTAGTCAGTGTCCTCCACGGTGTCGTGGAGTAGCGCGGCTACTAGCGTGGTGGTGTCCATCCCCAATTCGGCGAGGATCGTCGAGACCGCCAATGGATGGGTGATGTACGGGTCACCGGACTTACGCTTCTGGTGGGAGTGTTTTTCCTCAGCGATGTCATAGGCGCTCTGCAGCAAAGCGAGGTCGGCCTTGGGATGCAGCTGGCGGTGCACGGCGGCGAGTGGCTCGAGCACCTGCCGGACCGGACCGGGCCGCTGCGAGGTGATCCGCCGCGCAAGCCGCGCCCGGACCCGCCGGGTCGCCGACGGCAGCCGCTGAGGGACCGTGGCTGCGTCCGGGCTGACCAGCGGCGCATCAGCACGCTGCAGGTCCTGGCTCACACCGCACCCTCCCGCCATATTGTGACAATCAGATCTTCAGCGTACCGCCGCATTCTCCTGCCGAATGCCGAAGGATCCGCTCAGCCCCACTGTTCCCGAACTAGACAGCAGTGCTGTCCAGGGCAGGCCGAACAGTGCTGCTGTCGAGTTCGGGAGGCTGAGAGCTCGAGATCAACCTGGTGCCGAAGGGGGGTCAGACGGTCAACAGGGCGTGCAGCAAGCGGCCAACCAGCCGATCGCGACCGTGCAGTGAAGCGATCTCCAGCAGCACCGCGATACCGCTGACCGTGGCCCCGGCCCGCTCTACCAGCACGCAGGCCGCAGCCGCCGTACCGCCAGTGGCCAGCACGTCGTCGACCACTAGGGCCCGCTGCCCGGGCCGCAGGACGCCATGCGCCAATTCCAGCGAGGCGACACCGTACTCCAGGGCGTAGCCCTCGCGATCGGATACCACCGGTAGTTTGCCGGGTTTGCGAACTCCGACCACACCCGCGCCCAGGGCGTAGGCCGCTGCGGCGCCAAGCAGGAACCCGCGGGCCTCCACACCGACCACCACGTCGACCTGTTGCGCGGGAGCGATCAACGCGTCCACTACCGCTCGGAAAGCAGTCGCATCGGCGAATACTGGTGCAAGGTCTTGAAAGAGCACACCGGGCCGTGGGAAGTCCGGGACTTCCCGGATCAGCGGCGCAAGCAGCGCTGCCAGGTCGTCCGCGTTCGATCTGAAGCCCACCCCGCGGATTTTATGGGTCCTCAATGTCCCAAGAATCCTCGGCGTCCCTAGCGCTCCAAGAATTTTGGGCATTCCCAGAGTCTTCGGCGTTCCATCGAGAAGGGTACGTCGGCTGCTCAACCCTTTCCGCGTCAGTGTCCTGCCATCCGGCCCGCACCTCCTTCGCCCACATCTGCGAATCAGCTTGGATTTGGGCGTTCTTCCGAAGGTGGGCCTCATGAGGCTTGATCTTGTCTCGGATCGACATCGTGTCAGGAACCTCAACCGGCACCGAAACCTCAACCGGCACCGGAACCTCAACCGGGATCGGCAACGACACTGGGATCGACTTAGGCGCCTCGGATGGGTCTAATATCGTCCCGGTCGCACCGGGTGCAGAGCTGGACCGGCCGGGTGCGGGTTGGTCCGGCGTAGATCGGTTTCGGGTAGCGCCATTCGGATGCGCCGAGCCCTGACGGAGCGTTCCGGTAGCGGAGTGCTCATGTGGCGCAGTCTGAACCTTCGGCGCAGCGATTGAAGGTGCTGGCGGCCGCGCCCTGGCGACCGGCCCGGCGGTCCCAGCCTTTGCAGCAGGCCTAGGGGCGCGGT
>JALZHU010000083.1:0-7629 GCA_030860695.1 Actinomycetota bacterium | reverse complement strand
GCGGACCGTTGGTCACGGCACGTACTGGCACCGTGCCGTGATCGGGCTCAGGGAATGCCAGCACGGGCGGTCTCCCGCCTGAGCTACCGAAGAGGCTGCTACTAGGCAAGATGACCGCTAATGGTGGGCTGGACAAGCCTGCGGTCAACGCCAGCGCGCCACCCATAACAGCAGCCAGCCGGACTGGCTTGCGGCGTTGCCAGCCAGCGCCGCTACTTCGGCGAGCAGGCACAAAGATGTCAGGCAAAGCCGAGTGACTGGTCAAGAATGTAGCTAGCTCGCGTCGCCCGTGCGATTCCCAGTCAGGACCCACAGCGCGGGCTGCCACGTCCTCGACATGAGCGAGCAGGCTCCTCGCCCCGGGCCGCCTGCGCGGGTCCTTGGCAAGGCCGCGCAGCACCAGTTCCCGAACCGGCTCGGGGACCACGTCGACCGGGGCAGCGCTGAGGTCGTGCTTGGCCGCGAGTTCAGCGACGCCATTGGCGTAGAACGGCGGTGCCCCAGCCAGGCACTCGAAGAACGTGACCGTGGCGGCATACACGTCCCCGGCTGGGGTAGCCGGATGACCGCTCCACTGTTCGGGGGCCAGGTAGAAAGGCGTCGACCGAGTGAGCAACCGCCGACCCTCGGATGTCCAGAGCCCGAAGTCAACGACCCGGATCTGCCCAGCAGGGGTAAGGATCACGTTCTCCGGCTTGATGTCGCCGTGCGCCAGACCTGCCTCGTGACAGGCGGCTAGCGCGCGCAGTGAGTCCTTGAGCACCACCAACGCGGCCTCGGTGCCGACGGCACCGTGCTCCAGGAGCAGAACACACAGCTGGGTTCCATTGACATGATCGCTGATGACGGCAGCACCATGGTTGCACTCAAGGTACCGGTGGACGCGGGCAACTCGGGCCTCCCGGACCCGCGCCAGTCGCGCAAACTCACGCGCGAACCGGGTGCCGAACTCGGTGTCGGCTCGCAATTCGGGAGATAGGTAAGTGATCGCGAGGGATTTGCGGGTGATGCGGTGGCGGGCAACAACTCGCCGGCCCACCGGGTCTTCACGCACCTCCCGAAGATGCACCACACCCGGAACGGACCACCCCGCCATCCCCGATCCTCCCTGGTCGCCCTCACAGTGTCGCCCGCATCCCCTCACTCCCCGGAGCGACATCCGGCGTCTGACTACAGAGCGTTCTACTAAACAGGTCTGAAGGCAAGAAGCCGGGGCGACTACGCACCACATAGGTGATGGAGAGTAAAGGACGATGGCGGCTCGTTGACCAGGATGTCACGCTATGCAGCCAGCAATACTGAGCGTAGTTGAGCCGGGTAGTCGCCGTTTAGCGACCCGAGGACCTGCCAGCCTTGCCGGATGGTCTGCCGCTCTTGCCTGTGGGGTACCCGCGTCGCCGCCCTGCGGGCGTGGTTTTGCCGGCTTTGGTGGGAACGCCGGTGCCAGCCAGTGCATCCTGGGCTGGCGTTGTGGAGTCGTCGCGGGGACTCTGTCGGGGTGTCTCACCCTCGTGCTCGGAGATCGCGGTGGTCTTGCGGGCCAGCTTCTCCCGGCGCTGGGCCACCCGCTCTGCTTGCTGCCGGTAGGCCGGCCTGCGCATGGTGAGGTCAACCATCAAGGGCGTCGCCAGGAAGATTGAGGAAATCACCCCAGCCACAATGCCAACCATCTGGACTAAAGCGAGGTCCTTGAGCGTGCCGACACCCAGCAAGCCGACCCCGATCACCAGCAGGCCGAGCACGGGGAGCACCGCGATCAAGGAGGTGTTGATCGAACGCATCAGAGTCTGGTTGACCGCGAGGTTGGCGGCCTCGGCATAGGTTCGTCGGGTCAGTCCGAGCAGTCCGCGGGTGTTTTCCTGGACCTTGTCGAACACGACAACAGTGTCGTACAGCGAGAAACCGAGAATGGTGAGCAGACCGATGACCGACGCCGGCGTCACCTCAAACCCGACCAGCGAGTAGACGCCCGCGGTCACCAGCACGTCGTGCACCAGTGCTATCAGTGCTGCCAGTGCCATGCGGGGCTCGAAATACACCGCAAGAAACACGCTCACCAGGGCGAGGAACACCAGCAGGGCGATCAACGCTTGCCGGCTGATCTCACCGCCCCACGTTGCGCTCACCGCGCTGTCGCTGATTGCCTGTTCGCTGGGCTGCCCGTCCTCGCCGAGCGGGCGCAGCTGCTCAAACAGTGCCTCCTTCAGGGCGAACGACTGCTGGGCGTCGAGCGCCTCAGAGCGGATCAGGATGCTCGCTGCGGAACCGGTACCGACTGTCTGCACCGACTGCGGCGGCTTGCCCATCGTGTCAGTGAAGACCTGGTCAACCTGCTCGGTGGTGATCGGTCCCCCCGCTCCCTGCGCCGGGAGCTGTACCCGGGTGCCGCCCTCGAAGTCGATGCCGAGGTTGAATCCGCGCAGCAAGATGGAGGCAAGACAGACGACGATGAGAAGGCCGGACATGACGTACCAGATCCGCCGCCGCCCGACGATGTCGAACGCACCGGTCCCGCTGTAGAGACGCTTGAGCGTGCTGGCCACCTCAGGCCTCCTTCCCTGCGGTCGCCAGCTCCGAGCGGCTTTCGGCACCGGCCCGCTGCGCGGCCCCGAGCCCAGACAGGCTCGGCCGAGACAGCAGCCGGGAGTGTGAGGCCATCGCCACCAGTGGGTGCGTTACCAGGAAGACCACCACCAGGTCCAGCACCGTCGACATGCCGAGGGTGAAGGCGAAACCTTTCACCTGCCCCACCGCCAGAACGTAGAGAACTGCGGCAGCCAGGAAGCTCACCGCGTCGGCCGACAGGATGGTGCGGCGAGCCCGGGCCCAGGCCCGGGGCACCGCGGAGCGGAAGGTGCGGCCTTCCCGAATCTCGTCCTTGAGGCGCTCGAAGTAGATCACGAAGGAGTCCGCGGTGATGCCGATCGCGACGATGAAACCAGCGACGCCGGCCAGGTCCAGGGTGAATCCGATCCATCGCCCGAGCAGCACCAGGACGGCGTAGACGATCAGCCCGGACAGCGCCAGGGACAAGATCGTCAGCACTCCGAGCGCCCGGTAGTAGAACAAGCAGTAGATGAACACCACGGCCAGCCCGATTACCCCGGCGAGCAGTCCGGCGCGCAATGAGGCCAGACCCAGAGTGGCCGAGACTGTCTCGGATTCCGAGGACTGGAAAGACAGCGGCAGCGAACCGTACTTGAGCACATTGGCGAGATTCTGGGCCTCGGCCCGGGTGAAACTGCCGGTGATGCTGGTCTGCTGGCCAGGCGGGATCGCGCCCCTGATCTGCGGAGCCGACACCACCTCGCTGTCCAGCGTAAATGCCGCCTGCTCGCCAACGTGGTTCGCGGTGTACTGCGCCCAGATGTCCTCGCCTTGGCGGTCGAAGTTCAGGCGTACTTCGTATCCCGTGCCATCGGGGTTCAGACCCGACGACGCGTTGGCGATCTGCTCGCCGGACAAGAACGCCGGCCCCAGCAGGTACTTAGCAGTGCGGTCCTGGTCGCAGGTGATCAGCGGCAGGTTCGGGTCATCGTTGCCGCGCAAGGGGTTGGGGGCCGCACAGTCCAGCGCGGCCAGCGCCTGCTGCTGCACCGCCGGGTCCTGGCTCTGCAGCCGATCTCGAGCCTGCCGGATCTGCTCGGCGATCTCTGGGTCGGCCGAATCCGCTGGTGCGTTGCCGACCGGCGGAGGTGCGCTGGTGGTCGGGGCCGCGGGCGCTGAAGGTGGCACCGGCGGTGCCGTCGGTTCGTCCGGCGGCGGCTGCAGCTGCTGCGGTTGAACCGGTGCCGGTGCACCCCCCGGTGCAGGCGGTTGGCTGGCGGCTGGGGATGGGACCGGCTCGCCACCACCTGGAGCCTGGCCGCCAGGAGCCTGACCCCCTGGAGCCGGTCCAGGCGGCCCGGCTGGTAGCACGGAGATCACCGGTCGGAAGTACAACTTGGCGGTCTGGCCGAGGGTACGAGCCTGGTCGCCGTCTTCCCCCGGCACCGTGATGATCAGGTTGTTCCCATCCAGAACGACCTCCGCCCCGCTCACTCCGATGCCGTTGACTCGTTGCTCGATGATCTGCCGGGCTTGGTCGAGGGACTCCCGTGAGGGTGGTCCACCGTCGATGGTCCGGGCGGTGAGGGTCACCCGGGTGCCGCCTTGCAGATCGATGCCTAGCTTCGGGGTTGGATCCCCACCACCGGTAAAGAAGACCAGCGAGTACAAGACAGCAACGATCCCAGCGAAGATCGCAAGGTTACGCCAGGGGCGGAAGCGCCCGGCCGGTGGTGCCACGGTCCGCGGTTCTCCTCGTTCACAACTCGCTACACCGGACGCCAGCGCCGGCGACCGGCCGCAGTCTCCACTGTGCCAGCGCCCCGATCAGCGCGAGCGGTGAGACCGGGTGCGGAGCGTACCGCTCCCGCATCAGGTCAGTTAGGAGTTGTCGGTCCGGGTGCTGTCGTCGGTGGAGGACACGACCGGCGTGCTGGTCGGGGGTGGCTCATTGACGTCACTAGTGATCTTTTCCCGGATCGCCGCGCGCAGCCAGGTAGTGCGCACTCCTGGGGCGATCTCGAGGTCGATCGTGGTGTCGTCGGCGCTGCTCACGACCGTGCCCTGCAGGCCCGACGTGGTCATCACCCGATCTCCGTTCGTCAGCGAGTTCTGCAGCTGCTGCGCCTCGGCCATCGCCCGTCTCTGCCGGCGAGCACCGAGGATCATCGGCAGCACGAGCGCCGCGAACATCAGCAGCAGGAACAGGAACAAGGGGTCCATGGTTCTCCGATCACCATCAGCGTTCCTGTACCGAGTGTGCCAGGTCGCGCTGTAAGCCGATTTTCCGGCGTTGATAGAGGCGCAGCTCTCACGTGTCGATGGTTCGACCCTGCAAGCAGGTCTCACGTGTCAAACAGCGTCGGTGCGGGATCTCCGGGAGCGTCAACGGGCGGCTCCAGCTGCAGGTGCCGCCACGCGGCTGCAGTAGCCACCCGGCCGCGCGGGGTGCGAGCAAGCATGCCGGCGCGGACCAGGAAAGGCTCGCACACCTCCTCGACAGTGGCCGGCTCCTCTCCCACCGCAACAGCCATGGTGGACACACCGACCGGTCCACCCCCGAAGGTGCGCACCAGCACGGTGAGTACCGCGCGGTCCAGCCGGTCCAAACCCAGCTCGTCGACGTCATAGACGGCCAAGCCGGCCTGGGCCACCTCCCGAGTGATCGCACCGTCGGCTCGGACCTCGGCGTAATCGCGTACCCGGCGCAGTAGCCGGTTGGCGATCCGGGGCGTGCCGCGGGAACGGGCGGCGATCTCGGTGGCGCCATCGGCGCGCAGGTCCACACCGAGGATGCCAGCCGAGCGGTGCAGCACTAGCTCAAGCTCGTGCGGCTCGTAGAACTCCATATGTGCGGTGAACCCGAACCGGTCACGCAGTGGGCTTGTCAGCGCACCGGACCGGGTAGTGGCCCCCACTAGAGTGAACGGGGCGATTTCCAGCGGGATCGAGGTGGCCCCGGGCCCCTTGCCGACCACCACGTCGACCCGGAAGTCCTCCATCGCGAGGTAGAGCATCTCCTCGGCGGGCCGAGCCACCCGGTGGATCTCGTCGATGAACAGCACGTCACCCTCGACGAGGTTGGACAGCATCGCGGCGAGGTCTCCAGCGCGTTCCAACGCCGGGCCCGAGGTCACCCTGATAGCGCTGCCCAGCTCCGCAGCAATGATCATCGCGAGACTCGTCTTACCCAACCCCGGGGGGCCAGACAGCAGCACGTGGTCTGGTGCGGCGCCGCGACGCCGGGCGCCCTCCAGTACCAGTTCCAGTTGCTCGCGCACCCGGGCCTGCCCGATGAACTCCGGCAGCCGGCGGGGCCGCAGGGTGGCTTCCATCTCGACGTCCGCTGGATCCACCACGGCCGAAAGCGGTCGCTGGCTGGTCACTGATTGCGTCCCAGCCGGGTCAGGGCCCTGCGCAGCACTTCCGAGTTGTTGAAGGAATCGGGGTCGGCGTCAGCCAGCACAGCATCCACGGCCTGCTCCGCTTGCCGAACCGCGAACCCGAGTCCGACCAGTGCCTCTGCCACCTGGGTGCGTACCGCGCCACCGCCGCGGGGAGTCATCCCCGACGCAGCGGGCGCGAGCCCACCGACCTTGTCCCGCAGCTCCACAACCAGCCGATCGGCGCCCTTGCGCCCGATGCCGGGCACGCGGGTGAGCACAGTGATGTCGCCGTCGGCGAGCGCCCTGCGCAGGGTGTCCGGCTCGAGAACGGCGAGCATCGCCAGCGCGAGCCGTGGTCCCACTCCGGGAACGGTCTGCAGCAGGACGAACAATTCCCGGGCCGCGGCGTCGGCGAAGCCGTACAACGTCAGGGAGTCCTCACGCACCACCAGTGACGTGGCAAGCCGGGCTTGTTCACCGCGCCGCAAGGTGGCCAGGGTGGCGGGAACGGCGTGCACCGCTAACCCGACGCCGCCAACCTCAACCACGGCATGGTCCAACTCCACAGAGGCCACCTGTCCGCGTACCGAGGAGATCACCGCATCCCTCCTGCCTGGCGAGCCGCGGCAGCCAGCCTCGCCCGGTGGGCTCGGGCAAGCTGCGCCGAGCGGGCCTGCGCCTGCGCAAGCCGTTGCGTCATCGGGGCCCGCCACAAGTGACAGATCGCCAGCGCTAGCGCGTCGGCTGCATCTGCCGGGCGCGGCTTGGCTGGCAGCGCGAGCAGTCGGGCGATCATAGTAGTGACTTGCTCCTTACCCGCTCGGCCAGAGCCGGTGACCGCAGCTTTGACCTCACTGGGGGTATGGAAGGCGATCGTTAATCCCTGTCGGGCCGCGATCAGCGCCACGACTCCGCCAACTTGTGCGGTGCCCATTGCGGTGCGGACGTTGTGCTGGCTAAACACCCGCTCCACCGCGACGACGTCCGGACGGTGCTCGGTCGCCCAATGCTCCACGACATCGGCCACCGCGATCAGCCGTGCGCCGAGGTCCGCCTCCGGCGTGGTCTGCACGACATCGACTGCCACGCAGCTGACTGCCCGCCCGGAACCACCGTCGACCACGCCGAGACCACAGCGGGTGAGTCCGGGGTCCACACCCAGCACCCGCACAGACACCTCCTTGCAATGAACGAACACCCGTTCGAACTGTAGCCGTCATTGCAGTGCCGCGGGCAGCGACACACCGGCGCCGGTGGCGGGCATTAATCACCAGCGTTGCCGACAGTCGGCCTTCGAAACAAGGCGTACACGGCTTCCGAACACGCTAGCTCGCAAACCGCGGCCGCCGCCGAAGTGCGCCCCCGGCGGGCACGTTGCTTGAGCCTGAACGCTACGACTCCTCACTTCCTGCGGTAGGCAATACTTTCGTGCAGATGATGTCCAACATCTGCATCAAACAACCCGCCGCGATCTACTACGCCGGACGGGGAGCAAGCCTCCCTGGTTTCCTCGCGGCCCTCGCCGGACGGCCCTGCCCGCAACTGAAGATCGGCCTGTTCACCGGGTCCACCGCGGTGAACTTGATGCGATGTAGGAGCGGGGCCTCCGCTCCCGTGACGTCCCGAGGCAGGCTCGGGGTGCTCACATCAGCGATTCGAGGAGGCCCGTGTGAGTGAAGCCTATGCGGGTAAGCAG
>JALZHU010000360.1 GCA_030860695.1 Actinomycetota bacterium | reverse complement strand
TCACCCACGTGATCACGGACCAGCCGGACAGCCTTCGCCCGGGTCTCCCTGTCGTAGCTCCTGCCTGGCATCGCGCCATCCTTCCCAAGATCAGAAAGGGGTACGAAACCCGGGGCGGTTCAGTCTGATGAGGGGCGGGAAGTTAGTCAGTGCCCGTGGCTTGTGCTGTGAGACGTCTGGAGGGTGGTACGGGAGGTCGCTGGTTGCGGGGTCGACGCGCTAGCTTGCGGAATGGTTAGGGGTGGGTGCAGTGGGTAGTCTCTGTGCGCTTCCCGACGTCGTCGGGATGGTGGACGAAGTTGTGCGGGTGGACCCGTCGGACACCGATAGGTCCCCACGAGGACGGCGCCTGGTCGCCTCCCCCACCCCCTCGGGCGCCGTCCTCGCTCACATCGACGGTGCGGTGCTGGTGTCCTGGCCGCTCCATAGGGGGGATCGGGCTGGGCGTCAAGCGTTTGGCACGTATTTAACCTCGCCGGCAGGCACCGTTTACCGAATGGCTCGCCTACTTGTTTACTCTGCGCTGTGGCTGGGTAACTGAGCGTGCCGAGTTGTTAAGGGCGATGCGGTGTCCCACCTGGAGGCCCGCTTGGACGGAAGGACACATCGATGGCTACCTCATCACCCGCGCTGACCACCTCGAAGGTGGGCCTGGCCGCACCTGTCGCGAATAAGCTGCACGCCACCAAGGAAGCCGTGCAAGCCAAGGTGGAAGGGGTGAAGCAGCATCTGCACAAGGGCGGCGAAGCGGTGCAGGGCAAGGCCGAGGAGGCGACGCTGCAGGCGAGAAGTGCGGCCAATGTGGCATTGGCAAAGCTACCTTCGCCGGTGTCTGGGCGGGTCGAGCAACTCGCAAAGGCTGTGCGGCAACGGCCGGCGCCGGCTGCTGCGGTCATGCTGAGTTTGCTCGCGTTGGTGGTGCTGCGGTTTTTCCTTGCCCGGAACAGGTGACGACCATGGTGAGGCGTGGTAGGAGCCGGTGTGCCTGCTGACTGGTGTCGCTGGTGGGATTCTTGAGCGCGGATTTTGGGCGGGTGTGCACGCTGTTCACTTGGCCACAGGATGTATGCCACGGATCAGGCCGGTGGTAGCAGGAGGCCTGCTTGCTTCCAGGATTTGATGTCCAAGTTCGGGTGGTGGTCCGGGGGACGCGGGCGTGGTCGGGAATGGCTCGTCGCTCGGGTTCGCCCTGGACGGGCAACGCCCGACCTACCAGGATGGCGATCTTGTGGATCTGGGCCGGTCCCACCGGGTGCTAGGCGCCAGCAGGATAAGTAATCGACCCCAGTGATGATCAAAGGAGGCTCGTGACAGGCTACGGAGATCGCTTGCGTTTGCTCCCGCAGTTCCGCCCCGAGGAGGACGAAAAGCTTCGTGATGCGCTGTTCGGTCGGCTTGAGCATCGGCTTGCCCGGTGGCCACCGGACCAGGTGGAGCTGGAACTGTCGGTGAAGGAGCGCGACACCAAGTCGCAGCGCACCGTGCTTGAGTGCTGGATCAGTGGGATGCCGAAGCTCGTGGCGACCTCCACCGAGGTGGACATCGACCGAGCCGTTGCCGAGGTGCGCAATGACCTGTGGCGACAGCTTGACCGCATGGCCACCAAGGCAGCGCCGCGCAAGCGCTGACGTTCAGACCGCCACCAGGCGGGTGGGCCAGGTGAGAAGGCGCAGCAGCTCACGGCGCAGGTCGCCCAAAAGGCTCGGCAGGTGCGTGCTCAGGCGATCGCGAAGGCACCGCAGCTGACGGGAGCCGCGGTGCAGAACGCCCAGCGGGTGGTCCCGGACAGGCCGGGTGCAGCAGTGGGTGCGGCGCTGGCTGTGTGGGGTTGCTGATCGTCTCTTGCCGCCACCGTCGGCGCGCCGAGCACCACCACCGCGATTGGCAGCCACCTCCGCAGCAGCGCGCCGACCAGCGCGAGCTTCACCACCCCATGCAGGCCAAAGTAGACCACCGCGAACGTGCGGTGCCCAAACGCGAACTCGGCGGTGTTCGCGACGAAGTGCCGGGTCAGCGAGCCGTTCGGCGGCCGAGCAGGTCGTGGCTGAGCACGTCAGCCACCAGCCGCTGCACGGTTGCCCGACACTGCCAGCAGCGCCACAGCCCGATCAGCTCTACGGTGCCGTCGACGCCCTTGGCCAACAGGGCGGCTTTGAACAGCTGCTCGGTGCGCCGCGCGCTGGGTTGGCTCACCGGGTAATCCTGCCCAGGTGCATTCGTCGAGCTGCGGCCAAATCCACAATCCGCGCTGACCGTTCCTGAACTGAATCGCGGTGGCGATCACCAGCAGGAGCCCGAGGATGCGGCGCCTGTCGTCAGTGAACGGCGCGGAGACCTCTGGTGCTAGCACCCAGGCAACCACACTGAGCTGCTATGACGATCATGTTCTCCGCGTCTGAGCGTCGCAGAGGGGTAGGGTCAACCGCTACCTGTCGTGAGGACCAGCAGCTGCGCTGCCTCCCGTGGAGGAACCGCCCGGCCCGCCGCGGGCGAGGTGGTGGGTGATCGCGCCGAGCAGGCCAAGTGCGATGGCAGCGAGGACAACGTAGGCGATGAGGTTGTCAAGGCTGTCCCAAAGTGTGTGCAGGACGACGGCCAGGACGTAGGTGCCGACCAGCCCACCGACGGCCCGGCCCGACCACCCTCGTGCGGCGGTGTGCCACAGTGCGGCGGCGGTCAGTCCGGTCCAGGCCATGTGTCCAGCTGGGCTGAACAGCCCGCGCAGCAGCAGCGTGCCGTCGACGGCGGCAAGCTGGCCGCGGCTTTCGACCAAGGCCACCACGGCGTAGCCCATGGTCTCCAGCGCAGCGAACCCCGCGCCGGAGGCCACCCCGATGAGGAGCCCGTTGGCCGGCTTTAGCCTGTAAAACGAGAACAGCAGCGCGGCCGGGATGATGAGCTTGGCGGCCTCCTCGATGACCGCGACCGCGAGCATCGGGACGGCATTCAGGCGCTGCAGAGTGTCGTATTCGAGGATGCCAGCCACCACCGTGCCGATCACCCCGCCCAGCAGCGCGGTCACCGCCAGTGGTATCCCGGGGACGTCGGCGGGCAACCGGCGGCCGGCCACAAAGGTCAGGAAGGTCGCGGGCATGACTGCGGCGCCGAGCAGGATTAGAGATGGGATGAAGTTCGGGTTCTGGGTTTCGATTAACGTGCGTCGAACCAGCTCGAAGAGCACCACCCCAACCACTAGGACGGCGAGCCAGTCGAACCGACGCAGCATGCCCCCGCGTCGATGTGGCCAAGCGCCGTGCGCCAGTGCCCGCATGTGGTCACACCCCCCACCCGACCGTAACGCTCAACTGCCCCGTCTCGACCACCGTCACTGATCAATCGGCGGCTGCACGAGCGCCTTAGTAGCCAGAACCATCCAGTATCGGCCCTGTCGGCGTCGGGTGGCCATAGTGACGTGTTCGATCCGTCACCTCTCGAATCGTGTGGCACGCTGCGCGCCGTTGCAGGAAAGACATCCCCAAGATCGCGTCTCTCCTCCACGAGCACAATGTCATCGACAGATCGCTGCTGTTATTGAAAGACCAATAACATCGGTCCTTGATTATGACAACTAAATTTCTCGTACTGATTGATGGAACGAACCGCCGACCTTCCGATTTCCAGAAGTCTGGATAATAGTTCGCCAAATACCGTTCACGTCCGTGGCCAGCATTGACACATTGATCCGAAATACCAATGAACGTAGCGAACGTAGGCGGATGGGACCAAAGATGAGACCATTAGGGATCGGTCGCTGGTGACCAATGGACATCGGCGATCTCGATGCCGTTGCTGGGGCACAGGGGTGGCTTGCATTCCTCGGTCTTACCGGACCACAGTGGTGCGCTGCATCCCTTTTATCCCAAGACTAAGCACTGTAGCGTCGGTCTCGGAGAATCGGTCTGCCCCTCCTCCTGCATCCCGATAGGCTCCTTCCCGTGGCGGCGGGTTACCGATGATTTGCACGCTGGGACTCGTGTGGTAGCCCTGGAGGGAGGTCGACGGGACGCCACACCCTACCCTCACTGGGCCAGCCGCGCCTGTGCTGGTGACGGCTATCCCGGAGATCTGCCCGCCCGGCGAGGGCATGCCTTGTATGCGGATTGCAGTGTGTTTATTGATGCAGCGCGGCTGGAAGCCCTGGGCAAGGCCTTGATGGCCGAGCGACCGGTGAACTGCGGGGATGGGGTCAGCGACGGTCTTGCACCTGGAAACAGTGCCTTCGAGCCCGGAGGGCGGTAGGGTCGATGTGTTGCCGAGGGGTTTTTCGCGCACGCCGGTCGGACGTGGCATCTGCGGTAGCCGTTGGGCACGAGATACCCACGGATTGCCGGTTTGCCATGTCATTGCCGTCGCCGCGGCCTTGTGATCATTCGTCGCTGTTGGAGTTGCAGGCGTTGCTGCTGGAAAGCGGCACCCTGCACAATTTTCTTGACCGGTTGGCCCAGCTCACGGTGCAAGAGTTGCCCGAGGGCAGCTCGTGTGGTGTCACCGTGCGTCAGAACTCTCGGGCGGTCACCTTGGCCGCCAGTGATGAGCTGGCCAGGCGGATTGATTAGTTGCAGTATGACTTCGGTGAAGTCCATGTCTGGGTGGTCTCTAGTGGTCATCGCGACACGGCTTGACCTGGGACCCTCGTGAGGGCTCACATCGAGCTTTGCGGGCAGGCCAGGGGCGTGCCCGATGCGCGGGGCCAGCTTACGAGCCCTCACCCCAG
>JALZHU010000082.1 GCA_030860695.1 Actinomycetota bacterium | reverse complement strand
GGGCCCGACGTGTTCCAACTGCGTTGCCAGGACTCCCACCACGAAGCCGGCCCCGCTTAAGTTAGGCTAACCTTTTCATGCTGTCAACTGTGGCGCCGTCACTCTGCGCATGGCGCAGGCTCGTCTGGCCGGCCAGCAGGCGCCTCAGCTGCTCGCCATCCGGTCGATGAGTTCCGCGGCGCGGCACAGCACGTCGCGCTCGTCGGCTGAGAGCTCAGCCAACCGAGCGTCCAGCCAGCGCTCCCGGACACTGACCTCCGCATCGACGTATGCGCGGCCGGCCGCGGTCAACGCCACCACGGTCTGCCGGCCGTCGGTCGGGTGCGGGCTGCGATCGACGAAGCCGCGCTCAGTCAGGGCGGCAATGACCCGAGTCATCGACGGCGGCTGCACCCGCTCGCGGGCCGCCAGCTCCCCAGGGCACATCGAACCGTGCCGGTGCAACGTGGCCAGCGCAGATAAATGGGTGAGGGTAATCACCGCCTCGCTGTCGCGCTGAGCCCGTAACCGCCGGTTGAGCCGGACCACGGCGAGCCGGAGCCGGCTGGCAAGCGCCGACTGGTCTGTCTGCCGAGTGTGCTCGGTCACGGCCATATCGTTAGCTTAGCTAGCGATCCGCGCCACCGCCGCTCCGCCACCGCGGCTCCGGCGCTCCTGGGCCGGGGTCGGGGGGCCAGGCCCAGGAGCGCGGGAAAACATACACGATTAGGCCGGCGAGTCATTCATGGGCACGCGCTAGCCTGCACAACGTGCCACCCGTAGCGCCTCCGCTGCCGCGCAGCCTTGCCGATCCACGGCCGGTGGTCGGTGTCGGCACCGTCGCGTGGTTCGCCGCGGCGGTGATCCTGCTGGTCGCCGGCGGACCTCCAGTGTGGATGTGGGCTTGCCTGACTGGCGGGTTACTCGGCCTGAGCGGTTTGGCGATGATCCACTGGCAGCGCAGCGCTGCGCGGCGTGGAGCCCGCGGCGCCCAGCGGGACCTGCTCTGACCGCGCTGCCGTGATCTTGACGGTGTGGCCAAACGACCCGTCCGGAGCAACCACGACGTCAAGAGCAATCGCGGATCGCAACGTGCCTTACTCGGTCAGCCAGAACCAGCCAGCTGTGCCCGCCGATACAGGAAATGCGCACGTGCTCGATGGGCCCGTCAGTGCTCTGGAGATGGAACCTGTCTTCAACGATTGCCGGCAGGTCGCATGTTGGGCAACACACAACGTCGTTCATGCCAAGAGGAAAGGGGCCACACCGGCGAAGGACATCCCACGTTCTCCCACCCGATATAGAACGCAGCCCCCAGCATCACACGCCAGAGCATGACCGCACCACCGCAGAGGGAAATCTGGGGCTGCCCAAGGGAGGAGGGAGCATGACGACACCCCAGCCCGATGGCCAGCTGACCTTCGACGAGGCCATGGCCGAGCAAATCGAGACCCGCTACCACACCCGCGATATCGTTCGCCGCCGCGAATTGGTCTACCAGGCGCTCGATGCGAAGCCCGGCGACCGCATCCTCGACGTTGGCTGTGGACCCGGGTTCTTCGTTGCCGAGCTGCTCGAACAGGTGGGCCCTGCAGGATCAGTTGTCGGGGTGGACCGCAGCCCCCAAATGCTGGCAGCTGCAGCACATCGGTGCGCGGCCTACCGCAACGTCACCTTGCGCGAGGCGGAGGCGACATCCCTGCCAGTGGACGCCGCCAGCTTCGACCGCGCCTTATCGGTACAGGTTCTCGAGTACGTCCCCAACGTGAGGGCGGCGCTGGCCGAGTTGTATCGCGCACTGCGCCCTGGTGGGCGGGTGCTGGTTTGGGACATCGATTGGAGCACGGTGTCCTGGCACTCCTGGGATCCCGCTCGGATGGCGCGGGTGTTGCAGGCCTGGGACGAACACCTGATCCACCCTTCCCTACCGCGGACGTTGGCCGCCCAGCTCCGCTCGGCCGGCTTCGACGACGTCCAGATAGCGGGTCATATCTTCGCGACCACCCGGCTCGACCCGGAAAGCTTCGCAGAAACGATCTTGCAGTTCGTCGCGCAGTTCGTCGCCGGGCGGTGCGGGCTCACCGGGGACGATGTCGCTGCCTGGGTGACCGAGCAGCGCCAGCTCGACGAGCGGGGTGAGTTCTTCTTCGCCTGCACCCAGTTCTGCTTCACCGCGACGCGGCCAAGTACGGAACGCGTGTGAAGGAGACGTGGTCGCGACGGCGTGTCCAACCGCTCCTCGGCCGTTGTGGACCGTTCGCCGCATGGCCCAGTCGCGTTCGATCTGGCGTCGGATTTTGTCAGGGGTGCCCGCGAGGATCGGGTTGTGACCGTAGCAATGTGCGAGCCCGTGACGGCGATGTCGAGCTGCCTGGATGACCTGCGCAGCACGCTGGGCGGGCTTCCACCGTCCTCAGCTGGCCAGGCCGATAGCGGCGGCGAGTTGGCGTGCGTCGGCGCGGGCAGCGCCGCCGTGTTCGGCCAGTTCCAGCGCGGTGGCGCGGGCGAAGGTGTTGTATCGGACGGTTTCGGGGGCCTCGCGTAGGGCGTTGCCGAGAAGGTGGATGACGGCAAGGTTGTTCTTGCGGAGGCTATGGGCGCGGGCGGCGTCGATGAGGTAGACCGCGCGGCGGGTCCGGGAGGGCAGCGCGGCCGGGTCGTAGCTCTCGACGCGGCGGGTGGCTTCGCCAAGCCGGAATAGGTCGGTGTCGATGGTCACGGTATAGGCGTCCACGGCCACCCGGCCGAACATTAGCCACAGGTGAGTGCCGCCGTGCCGGTCGGCGGCATCGCCCGCGAGGTCGAGGTGCCGCCAGGCTTGGCCGGCGCGGCCAGCCTTGGCGTGGATCAACGCCAGGCCAAGCTGCAGTTGGCCCCACCGAGCCAGGTGCTCGTCACCGGCGTCGGGCTCGAGCAGGCTGACCGCTGCGGCGAGGACGTCCTCAGCCGCGTCGAGTTGCGCAGAGCTGCGGTAGACGTGGGCGTAGTACCAGGCCGCGGCGGCGATCGCGGCGGGGTCGTCGGCGTCGGTGGCGGCGGTCATGGCGCGGTCGGCGGCCAACCACACGAGTTCTTCGGCGGGCTGGAAGGCGAAGAACAGCTGGGCTAGATGGTAGACGCGAGCCTGCTCGACTAGCGCAGTCCGGCGGGGTTCGCCGGTCAGAGCGCGGGTGGCGGCGTGGGCGTCTGTAAGCAGACCGGGCAAAACGGTGGCCACCGCGGTGCGGTGCGCGTCCGAGCGATGCCACAACGTCCACGCCTGGTCCACCCGGGCGGTCAACGCAGGCAGCGACGGCTGCTCAGCTGCCGGGGTGCGACTGGCGTTCATCATGGCAGTGGCCACGTCACCAGATGCGTCGTGGGAGGCCTTGCTGATCGAGGCGACGGGGATGGATTGGTCACCGGTCAGTTGAGCTAATTGGTGATGCCGAGCACATCGGCCAAACGCAGCAACATGGGCAATCTCGGGATGAGCAGCCGATCAGTCTCGACGGCCTTGACCCACTCCTCACTGCGCCCGACTAACCCGCCGAGGACGGCGCGAGTCTTGCCGACGCGTTCGCGGCGGTAGCGCAGCCGGGCGCCGAAGCTCATGTCCGGTCGCATACCAGGTTCTCCTCCCCACCCGAGGCGCGACGGGCGCAGGTATCCAGGTTTTCGATGTCTAGCGCAAGGATCTCGCTGGCCCGACCACTGGTACGAACCGTACCTGTCGAGTGTGATTCAGGTCCCTACGTTCTTCGCGCATGAGTAGAGCGTCCCTCCCAGCGAGGGAAGGTAGAGCCATCAGCGCCGCCGCAGCCCGGCAGGCGGTGGTGATGTGATGTCCACCTCCGGCAAGGGGTCGAGCGTTTATCAGACCAGTTACGCGCTGCTGTGTCAGAAGTTGCGTGGGGTTTTGGTGGAGAAGGTGCAGGCTGGGTGTGGCGCCGTCGACGGGATCGACTCGGTGTTGCGCCGGGCCAGTGCGGCGCTGTACATGCTATTGATGGACCATCCGGTGGATCGGCGGGGCCGGTGCCGGTCGTGTCGGCGTCCGGGCGCGGTGTTCGGATTCCGTCGTCGTCACTGCCGAGTGCACGGCGAGGTGCGCTTACTCCCTTCGGCTCCCAGCGGCCGGCTACCAGCCACCCCGAGGTGACATCCATTGACCCGGGCCGATAGCGCTGCGCGGCACGAGGCTACCCCCTCCTTACCGCCATATTCGCCGTCAAAAGCCGACTCTCTCGCTCCTGAGGGGTTTTACGGTGCCGTCGGCTTGAATCTCGCTAATAACGTACGTAGCCGAGGGAGGCTCACCGGGATCGGCGAACTCTAACGGCCCGGACGGTCCATCATAGTCGATGTCCTTGCCATCTTTCACGAGCGTCATACAGGTGGCAAAGCTTGTGCACTTCTCGCCAAGTTTCGTAACTCCATTGATCTCCTTCGCGATGGCAGCGGGCTCATCTGTGCCGGCCACAGCCGCCGCAAGAGCGGTGATCACCACTGCGTCGTAGGCCTGCGCGGCGTAGATCAGATCTCGTAGTGCAGGATTGGCCTCCGTCAGCTGCTTCACAAACGCCTCGTCCCCGGTGTGTGGGAACGTCCCCTTCAGGCCAGCCAAGTCATCCCGCGGACTGACCTGACCAGCCAAGGTGTTCCTTATAGTAGGGACGTAAACCTTTTTGCTTCCCGGACCAAGGCCCTCCTCGATCATGTTAACGAGAATTTGGGCGCTCTCCGTGAAGCCAATCAAGACGATCGCGTTTGGGTTCTTAGTCTTGATACGCCGGACATCCTCGTTATGGTCGAATGCGTTCGGGTTAAAATGAAAGGAGTCGAGTACTTGACCTCCGGATTCCTGAATCGTTTTTCCGATCTTCTCCCGTAGATGGTTGCCATATACGTCGTCGCGCGACATCACCACCGCCGTCGAGTTGCCGTCAGCGACTACGAGCTTACCGAGCACGGATCCCTCAATCTCGGTTGATGGCACGGTGCGGAAGTAGAGCCCACGGTCGGGATACGTGGTGTACAACGGCGACGTGTTCGAGGGCGCAAACATGATCACGCCTGCGCACGTGACCTTGTCGATCACTTTGAGGGCTACTGACGACGTCCCGGGTCCGATGATTGCATCTACGCCGCCGGACAGCAGCGCATCAGTCGACTGGCTGGCGGTGTCAGCGGAGGGGTTACCTTCGTCTCTTTGATTGGCGTCATCGAGCTTCACGCCGATGTTAGGGATGCCGCCGGCGTCGTTGATGTCCTTAATCGCCAGGTGCACGCCAGCGTCCATCGCTGGACCCGAGTAAATGAATTGCCCGGTCTTCGGGAGTAACGTCCCGAGCGAGAGCACGCCGTCGGCAGCTTTGGCGATCGGCGAACACGTGGTGGGCTTGACGGGCTGATCGTCAAATAAGTTAGGTACCAGAGGTATCGCAGCACCCAACACCACCGTGGGCACCGCGAGCGCCAGACCGACCTTAACCAACCGGTGGGCTCTTGAGCGTCGTGGACCCGTAACGGCAGGTTGTGGGGTAACCCTGCCTAACGCCTCTTTGGCAGCCTCTCGAACGTCGGGGTCGGGATCGGCTTCGCGCAGGCGGTCCAGGGCTTGTCTCGCCGTGCGCTTCTGCCCTCCTGGGTGATCGCCGGCCAACAGGCGCTGCAAACCGTCGATTGCCCCCCTTCGCATCCAAACAGTCTCCTTCTTAAGGCTTGATCGAGGTCGTCCGGCAGCAGCAATGGCGCGTGGGGATTCTTCGCCAGATAGGATTGGCCGCACATCCTATCCGCCGACCACGTGGGCGTTTGCTCGGGTCTGTTCTCACGGACCTGAGCATGCACGTATTGGTACAACTCATAGACCGATACCTGGCCGTCACCGTCGCGGTCAGCGTCTCCGGTCTGCAAACGTAGCGAAATACAGCTGCCCTGCCGGATCCAGGATCCCGTGGCATGAGAAGTAGAGCAGCAAGAGATCATCGGGCCTGCGGTTGGCAAAGAAGCCCTCAATGTGCTCGCCGACCCTCCTCGATGGCTGGTTAAGTAACTTGGCTGCCCGGAAACCACCAATCTCAGGGGCGGTGAGCACACTTGCTAACGCGTCGATATTCTGCCGGGCCGGTAGCTGCTGAAACCTTGGGTTCTCGTAGCCAGAGCAGCCGACTAGCAGCGCGTCCCTCGTGCCGCTCATCGGGCGAGGTCACCGGTCGGTGTGACGGTTGATCCAATGCTGGATCAACTCACGCTGGTCTTTCCGGGCGATCCCGTTGATCTCCAGAACATCGCCGTCAATCTCCAGCTTCACGCTGCGCTGGCGATCGAGAGAGATCCAGGACTGCACCCGCTCGACGAGCGCCGTGAACAGGTCCGAAGACTGGGTCAGCACGACGATCAGTGCGCCGGCCATGAGAAGCTCACCTGAGCGGGTACCGGGCGGCGCGGGACCCGCGGTCGCAGGATCAGCGCGCTCGATATCCAGCTCCAGTAGCTGTTTACGCAGTTGAGCAGCCAGCTTAGCCAGTTCTTCAGGTCGGCTTGGTGAATCTGTCTCAATGCACAGACCAAGCCGAGCAATCCGCTCAGTCATGACTTTGCCTGCCATCCGCTACGAGACTTCACAGCCTACCCCGCGACTACGGAGCACCCCAGCCGCCGCCACCAGGGGTTTCGATGCGGATCCGGTCGCCGCGGCGCAGCGGCCAGGTGCCCTTGCTGGGCAGGTCCATCTCGGTCCCGTCAGCCCGGCGCAGGACGTTGCGGCCTACCGCACCGGGGTGCCCTCCGCGCAGCCCCCACGGGGGGTGTTCCCGGCGTTCGGACTGCACGGTCAGCGTGCAGTCGGCTAGCACCTCGACCTCGCGGATCAGACCGTCGCCGCCGGGATGCCGGCCGGCGCCGCCTGAGGATGGCCGCAGCTCGTAGCGCCATACCCGCAGGGGGTAGCCCAGCTCGACGGCCTCGGCGGGGGTGTTTTGGGTATTGGTCATCCCGGTGTGCACTCCGGACATGCCGGGACGGCTGGGAGTGCCGCCCTCGCCGCCACCCAGCGTCTCGTAGTAGCTGAACGGGTGATCGCCACCGGCGCCAATGAGCAGGTTGTTCATCGTGCCTTGGCTTGCTGCCGGCACCCGATCGGGAATCGCCTGGGCGAACGCGCCGAGCAGCACGTCGACAATCCGCTGGCTGGTCTCGACGTTCCCGGCGGCAGTCGGCGCGGGAAACGTCGCATGCACGATAGAGCCTTCCGGTGCGCGCACGTGCAGCGATCGGTAGCAGCCGGCATTGGGTGGCGCGTGCGGGTCGGTCAGCATCCGGAACACGAACATCGCCGAGGACAACGTCACCGCGAATACCGCATTGCAGTTCACCGGAACTTGGGGGTCGCTGCCATCGAAGTCGATGGTCACCTCGTCGCCCGCAACGGTGACCGCAGCACGGATCGTCACCCCAGCACCGATCTCCAGGACGTCGCAGTGACGGTAGCACCCGTCCGGGATCTGCCGCACAGCTGCCCGGACCCTCCGGTCGGAGTAATCGCACACCGCCGCCATGGCCTCGCGCAGCCGCGGCGGCCCCAGCCGGCTGGCGAGCTCCCGCAGCCGGATGGCACCGACATGGTTGGCCGCAAACTGCGCCCTCAAGTCACCCCGGCGTTCATCGGGTGTCCGCGAGTTCGCGGCGATCAGCCGCACGACGTCGTTGCGTTCCCCCTGGGCGTCGGCGATGAGGATGGGTGGGATCCGGATTCCCTCCATCGCGATCTCGGTGGCGGTCGCTGGCATCGACCCCGGTGCTGCTCCGCCGACGTCGGCGTGGTGTGCGCGGTTGGCCACATAACCGAGCAACTCGTTCGAGCTAGCTTCGTCGGGGCCAGCGAAGACCGCAGAGACGATCGTGAGGTCCGGCAGGTGAGTTCCACCCATGTAGGGGTCATTGACGCAGACCTGCTGATCGGGCCCCAGCTGTCCGTAAGCGTCGAGCACTGCCCTGACGCTGGCCGGCATGGCACCTAGGTGCACCGGGATGTGTTCGGCCTGCGCGACCATGTGCCCGTCCGGGTCAAACACCGCTGCCGAGCAGTCGGCTCGTTCCTTGATGTTCGGGGAGTACGCCGCACGCCGCAGTGCGATGCCCATCTCCTCGGCAACACCGGCCAGCGCGTGCCGGAACACCTCCAGCTCAACCCCGGATAAATTGCCACCGGACAGCTCAGCCATGCAAGTGCACCACCAGGTTGCCAGCGTCGTCGACCACGGCGACCTCGTCAGCAGCGAGCAACGTGGTGGTGTCCGACTGCTCGATCAACGCTGGGCCGCTGACCTCGTCGCCGGACACCAACGCTGCTCGGGAGACCACCCGCGCCTTCAGGCGGCTACCGGATTGCCGGCTCAGCCGCAGGTCCGCAACGCCGATCTCGCGAGACCGCTCCGGAGCGGGGTCTCCCTGGTCCCAGTCGCCCGGTGGCTGGGACAGGATCGGCTCACCCTGCGCCACCACCCGCAACGTGACGATCGTGACGGGCTCGTCAGGGATGGCGTACCCGTAGGCCTCCCGGTGCGCGCGGTGCAGCAGCGCAGCCAGGTCCGTCCCAGCCTCGACGGCGATGCGCAGTTCATGGGACTGGCCGGCGTAGCGAGCATCGGCGACCCGGGACACCGTGATCTTGCCTGCCACCCCCTGACGCTTCAGCTCCTCGCCGGCCTGCGCCTCCAGCGCCTGCCAGGCGTCGGTGAGATCGTCGTCGGCTTGCGCCATCACCGTCCGGGATGCCTCATAGCGGGCCGGCGCGAGCAGCAGGCCCAGCGCACTGAGCACCCCAGGCGCGGGCGGCACCACCACGGCGCGGCAACCTAGCTCACGGGCCAGCGCGGTCGCGTGCAGAGGGCCGGCGCCACCGTAGACGACCAGCGCTAACCCCGCCGGATCAACGCCGCGCTCGGCGCTGACCTTGCGCAGAGCGCGAGCCATCGTGGCCCGCACCACCGCGAGAATCCCCGGCGCCCCGCCGGCAGACTCCGGTAGCGCGGAGATGGTGCGCTCGGCCGCGTCGAGGTCCAGGCGCAGCCCCCCACCGAGTTCCCGGTCCGGATCGAGGTGGCCCAGCACGCAGTGCGCATCGGTGACCGTCGGCTCGGTGCCGCCCAGCCCGTAGCAGGCTGGACCCGGATCGGCACCCGCCGACCGCGGACCGACCCGCAGGGCAGCACCAGTGTCGACCCAGGCGATCGATCCGCCGCCCGCGCCCACCGTGTGGATCCCGACCGCCGGGGTACGAAACGGCAGCCCAGCGATCTGCGCGGACGTTGACACCTCCGGCTGACCGTTCCTGATCAGGCACACGTCGGTGGATGTGCCGCCCATGTCGAAGGCGATTGCGTGTTTGAAGCCGGCGCACCGCGCTACGGCACCCGCGGCAACCACCCCCGCCGCAGGCCCGGACAGCAACGTGTGCACCGGGGCGGTAGCCGCGAAGTCGATGCCAGCGGTCCCGCCGCCTGAGGTCATCACAGTGATCGTCGGTCCAGGGAGCCGAGCCGTCAGGTTGGACAGGTAGCGGCGCATCACCGGCTCAACGGCAGCGTTGAGCACGCACGTCGAGGCCCGCTCAAACTCGCGAAACTCCGGAAGCAGCGCGCTGGATCGGGTGATCGGCACGTCCAGCCTTACCAACGCGTCGGCCAGGCGCCGCTCGTGCTCATCGCTGGCGTAGCTGAACAGCAAACTCACCGCTACCGACTCCGGTTCAAGGCGCTCGACTTGCCGCACCACCCGGTCGATCTCCTCGTCAGTGAGCGCGACGACTACCTCACCTGCTGGACTTGTGCGCTCGACGACGGTCACTACTCGATCATGTGGCACGAGCGGCTCGGGACGGGTGATGGTCAAGTCGTAAAGGGCGGGCCGGTCCTGCCGGGCGATTTGCAGCACACCGGCAAACCCGTCGGTGGTCACTAGGACCGTCCGAGCGATCTTGCGTTCCAGCACGGCATTGGTGGCCGTGGTGGTGCCGTGCGGCAGGAGTCGTAGCGCCGCGCCAGGCCACGCCTGCGTGACACCTCGCTGCACACCCACCGCCTGGTTGTCGGGGGTGGTCGGTACCTTCACCGCCCGGGGCCGGTGACCGGCGGCGTGCACCACAACATCGGTGAACGTACCTCCCACATCAACCCCAGCACACGCCACGGAGCGTTCGCCCATTCCTCGCCTCCTCCGTGCCGTGTGCCTATCGGGGCTATCTTGCCGCGTGTCCCTCGTGTGCACAGCGTAAGTTGTGTTGACTGAGCGTTACCCTCTTCGTGATGCACGTCTGAGCGTGGAACAAGGGAGCAGTGCTCGTGACAAGGATGGCCCGCACGATGTCGGTGTGGTCTATCGCAGTACTCGGTGTGGGGTTATTCACCGCTGGTGCCGCCTCCGCCGGGCACCCCTGCAGCCGCACGATCAGCCGTGTCGATGATGCAGGCGCTGCGCTGGCCGCCGCTGCCCCTGGAGACACGCTGTGTTTTTTCGGTGGTGACCTCGCTGATGTGGACCTGACGCTGGCCAGATCCGGTACCGCCGACGCACCGATCAGCCTGGTCTCAGATGGGCGCACCCCCGTTCATCAGCTCCACGTCCTCGCCGACCACGTCGTTATCCAGGGCTTCACGATCGTTGGTGGCGGCGAGTTGCTACTCGCGGGAACCGGCATCATTGCGCAGAAGAACACGGTTCGTGATACCTTTCGGGGTGGGATCGTCTGCGCTTCATGCACCGATTCCACAATCGAATCCAACACCGTGACACATACCGCCACGGCCGGCATCTCCATCAGCGGGCAACGGATCACCGTACGCGAAAACCTGGTGAGCGCAACGGTGCCAGCTGATGATGGCGACGCCGATGGCATGCGTTTTTTCGGCAACGGTCACCGGATTATCAGCAACACGATTCGGGACATCTCCGCTAGCGGTTCGCCGACTTTTTCACACCCCGACTGCTTTCAGACGTTCGACACCGGCCACTCGCCCACCTTCGACGTCGTGATCTTGGGAAATGCCTGTCAGAACGTCGAGGAGAATTGTCTAATTGCCACCGGTGAGGAGACCGGAAACATTGACGCTCCCGCCGGCTCTCGGTCGATCACCTTCACCGGCAATACCTGCGCGACGAACGGTGATCAGGCGGTGAGCCTGCGTCGCTGGCCTAATGTCGACGTACGGAAGAACAAGCTCTTTGGTCCGAACCTCAAGCGCGGGATATTGATCATCCACGGCTCCACTGGCTGCAGCGCGAAAGACAACACCACTGCGCGCGATGTTCCTCCTGTGGAAATCGACAACTCCTCCCGGCCAGGTTTCAACAATCCCTTCTGACCGCGGGCATACCCCGCGTCCCTGGAAATCGTCGATCTCGGTATGCGCGGTGCTGGTTCTCAGCGCCGTCACCACGATCTCGGTGTTCAAGCCCCTGAGGCAGGGAGGTGCCGCTCTTTCACTAAATAGGGGTAACGGGTAGGCAGTACCGTGGGGAAGGTGTCGAGCACCCCGCCGGGGCGCCGGCTAGACCTCGTGCACCGCATAGGAGCAGCGGTGCTCGGTGTCGGCTTGTGCGTTTTCGGAGTGCTCGGTGTTGCCAACCGGCTGGAGTTCCTCGCGGTGCAGGGGAAGGTCGTGCTGGGGCTGGCCTCCAACGGCCTGCTGTCGGCGATCTCCCTCGTCGTCGGCGGGGTCCTCATTGGCGCTGCGTTGCGCGGTGGTCGAAGCTCGTCGACGGTCACGGTCGTCATAGGGGTGCTGTTCCTCATCTCCGGTCTGGTCAACCTCGCCGTGCTGGACACGGCGCTCAACCTACTGGCGTTCCGGATGTCGAATGTGATCTTCAGCTTCATCGCCGGGATGCTGCTACTGTTCCTCGGCGCCTACGGTCGCTTCAGTGGCGGCTTGGGAGCGGACAATCCCTACTACCAGCTCCGGCATCGCGCTGATCCGAACTCCGGGGACGACCACCACGACGAAGAAATTGAACGCTGGATCGCCGCGGAGGTGGCGGTGGCCGAGGGCCACGCCACGCCGGAGCAAGAGCAGATGGTGCGCGAGGACGCCCAGCGTCGGGCCAACGAGGCGCGCCGACGCGCCTGGGAACTCTACGAAAGTCGTCAAGCCCGCGACCTAAACCGATAGCCGGTCGGCGCGCCCTCGGCCAAGGCCAGCCGGCCACGCTAGTTTGCTGTTTCTCCTTACTGGCGGTCTTGGCGTCTTCTACTTACTGGTGGTCTTGGCGTCGGCCTCTTCGGTGCCGGTCTCCAGCGCTCGCGCAGAGTCACCTGATCGGCCTACTTGCACCGGGATGCGCTGACGGATGCCCGAGGACGCCTTAGGCAGCCGCAATCGCAGGACACCGTGCTCGAGGTCGGCTGTGCAGGACTCGCGGGTCACCTCGCCGGGCAGCGTCAGCCGGTAGTCGAAGTGGCCCCTGCGGCGGGTCCGCTGCGCTTCGCTCTCGCCTTGCTCAGCCGCGCCGTACTCCCCACCGATGCGCAGCTCTCTACCCTGCAAATCGACGGTGACGTCGTCGGGACGCACCCCGGGCAGGTCCGCCTCGACCAGGTACTCGTCGTCGGTTTCCTGGATGTCCACCGGTGGTGACCAGGAGTTGACGCTGATCCGGGCCACATCGGGAAAAGCACTGGTCAGCAAACGGTTCATGTGGTCGAACAAGTCATCAAACCGGGAAACCCGGCAACGGGTCCCAGCGACGAGCACCGTAGCGGCCTCGTCGGATCGGTAGTGTCATCGCGACTCTTCTCTCGTGCTGAGCATCACAACTGAGGGGTTCCCAGCGAGGAGTGAACTAGTCGACGGAGCCCGCGTCTTTGGGCGACTTCTTGATCTAGCACTGCCATACGTCTTGAAATGTGAGAAAGGTTACGTGGCCGGTGTTTCCCGCGGGGAACGCCCGACTTGCCCGAGTTACCGGCAGGTAATAAGCTACGTTACCGATGAGTAGGGCCAGTCACGAGTGGGCGGAGCGAGGGCATGGGTCACTACAAGAGCAATGTTCGCGATCTGGAATTCACCCTCTTCGAGGTGCTCCGTGTGCAGGAGCGCATGGGCGTCGGTCCGTACGCCGAGATGGACCCCGACACCGCGCACTACCTGCTCGCCGAGCTCGACCGACTGGCCCGCGGGCCGCTTTCGGAGTCCTTCGCGGAGTCCGACCGCACGCCGCCGACGTTCGACCCCGACACGCATACCGTCGAGCTTCCCGCAGCGTTCAAGAAGTCATACCAGGCACTCTGGGACGGCGAGTGGTACCGGCTGGATCTCCCCTCCGAGCTGGGCGGCTACGGTGCGCCGGCCACACTGCGCTGGGCCGCGTCGGAGCTGATGCTGGGCGCCAACCCTGCGGTGTTCATGTATATGAGCGGCCCAAGCATGGCCTATGTGGTGCACAACAACGGCACCGCCGAGCAGCAGCGCTGGGCTCAGTTCATGATCGACAGAGGTTGGAGTGCGACCATGGTGCTCACCGAGCCCGACGCGGGCTCAGACGTGGGCGCCGGACGGACCAAAGCGATCCAACAGCCCGATGGCTCATGGCACATCGAGGGCGTCAAGCGCTTCATCACCTCGGCCGAGCATGATCTGACCGAGAACATCGTGCACCTGGTACTCGCAAGGCCCGAAGGCCCCGGAATCACCCCGGTCCCAGGGACCAAGGGCCTGTCACTGTTCCTAGTGCCCAAGTACCACTTCGACACCGACACTGGTGAGCTTGGCGCTCGTAATGGCGCGTTCGTGACAGGCGTCGAGCACAAGATGGGTATCAAGGTCTCCACCACCTGTGAGCTCACCTTTGGTGCACATGGGACGCCTGCGGTCGGCTGGCTGCTCGGTGACGTGCACAACGGCATCGCGCAGATGTTCCAGGTGATCGAGTATGCCCGGATGATGGTGGGCACCAAGGCGATCGCGACGCTGTCCAGCGGCTATCTCCACGCGCTGGAGTACGCCAAGCAGCGTGTGCAGGGCGCCGACCTCACGCAGATGCGCGACAAGAGCGCACCGCGGGTGACGATCACTCGCCACCCTGACGTGCGCCGGATGCTGATGCTGCAGAAGGCCTACGCCGAGGGCCTGCGCGCGCTGTACCTCTACACCGCGAGCTATCAGGACACGGTGGAGATCGGTGGCGAGGACGCCGAACTGGCCGCGAGGGTCAATGATCTGCTGCTGCCCGTCGTCAAGGGTGTCGGCTCGGAGCGGGCCTATGAGATGCTCACACTATCGCTGCAGACCCTGGGCGGGTCGGGCTTCCTGCAGGACTACCCCATTGAGCAGTATATTCGTGACGCGAAGATCGACAGTCTGTATGAGGGCACCACGGCCATCCAGTCCCAGGACTTCTTCTTCCGCAAGGTCGTCCGGGATGGTGGTCAAGCGATCGGGCACCTGAGCAACGAGATCCAGGCGTACTTGGACGGCCGCGGCAACGACCAGCTGAAAGAGGAACGGGCGTTGTTGGCCACCGCACTGGGTGACCTGCAAGCGATGCTCGGCGCCATGATCGGCTTCCTGACCTCAGCCCAGCAGGACCCGCGCAACATCTACAAGGTCGGCCAGCAGACGGTACGCCTGCTGATGAGCACCGGCGATGTCCTGGTCGGCTGGCTGCTGTTGCGCCAAGCCGAGGTAGCCCTGACTGCTCTGGCCGGCGAGGTGACCGCGAAGGATCAGGCCTTCTACCAGGGCAAGGTCGCGGCGGCCTCATTCTTCACCCGCAATGTGCTGCCCGAGCTCACCGCCCGCCGCACCATCGTCGAAGCGACCGACAACGCCCTGATGGACGTTCCCGAAGCAGCCTTCTGATCGCATTCAGCTGGCTCAGTGGGGTTATCGGGGCGTCGATAGCCCGCTGAGCCCGCCGGATGCGGTACGTCAGGTGCAGATGATGTGGGGGATTGGGTCGTAGACGACCGTGCGGGTGTGGCGGCTGATCTCCGCGCGAGTGTTGGCGTCGCGGATCACCCGGGTGTCGGTCACGGTGAAACCGCGCGATCCGGGCGTGTTGGTGCACGGCTGGCCGTGAACGGTCTCGGTTTTCGGGTCGGTGAAGTTGGTGCGCGGCCCGGTGATCGATTCAACATCGACATGCTTGGTTCCCCAGAACGTCACCGTGATCGACGAGGGTGTCCACGCCGTCTGGATGAGGACGCCGGTGGGTGAGTCGGCGCGGAACTTGACGTCGATGGCGCCCTCGAACACGGTGGCCTCCCGGGCCGCAGGGTAGCGGCTGATGTAGTAGCTGTGCTCCTTGTGCTCGACATCGGTCATGCCGGCGAAGTATGCGGCGTTGTAGATCGTGGTGGCGAACTGGGATACGCCGCCGCCGATGCCCCGGCTGGGACGGCCGTCCTCGATGATGCCGGCCTCCACGTATCCGTTGGCGGCATTGCGCCGGCCGGTGTACCTGTTGAGGCTGAAGGTCTCTCCCGGCCGCACGATCGCACCGTTGACCTGCTCTGCGACGCGGCGGATGTTCTGCCCGGAGTCGGGGGCGAATCCGCCGGTGGTGAATGTGCTGATCTGGGTGGTGATCCCGAGCGCGTGAGCCTCCTCAGTGCTCAGGGTTGGGGGCAGCGTGACGTAGCTGGCCGCCAGGATGCGGTCGGGTCCGGAGTTGCGCAGCACTTCGAGCAGCGGCAGCAGGCTGGCGGCCCAGTCGATGCCGCGGCCGTCGACTGAGGGCAGCACCACCGGCCTGCCGCCCTGGATCAGGATCTCGGCGTTCTTGCCTGGTCGCTGGGTCGAGGCGAGCTGCGGGTTCAGCGCGGCGATCACCGTGGGATTGTCAATCGTGGTGGTCAGACCACCCCGGCCGTCCGGGGTGAACCGCAGCGCCGCGGCGATCACTTCCGGCTGGAGCACAGCGTCATGGCCGTCGCCGGTGACCCTGACCGGGGCCGATACTGCAGGTTCGACGGTGTCGCGCAGCGCCTCCCGGATCCCGTCGGCAGTAGTGCTCACCGGCTGCGTCGTCACCGGGGCCTGCACCGTGCCGCCGCGTATCCAGGCTGCAAGTATGAGTTCAGTGGTAGCGGGGACGTCCAGGCGCTGACCGGGTCGTGGTTCCACCAGGATCGGCCGGGCGCCAGCGAAGCGGATGGTTCCCTCGACCGGCTCCCGATCAGTTTGGGAGCGCAATCCCTGTAGCGCGACGGTGAGAGTGGCCCGGTCACCTGCGGTGACCACCCCCAGCTCCCGGATCCGCCACAGCGAAGCCAGGCGGGTCCACGGGTTAAGTGGCTGCTTGCCCGCTTGGTTGAGGGTGGCGGGCCAGTTCAGGGTGAGACCGGCTTGCCTGGGCTCAAGGGTGACCTCCACGTCACCCGCCCGCAGCGCAATCGAACGGTTTAACCGTGGTTCAAGCTGTGTACGGAGCCGCTCCTCGGCCGCAGACCGCGCCATCCCGCCGACTGGCACGCCCGCGACAGTGACGCCGCGGGGGACGTCGTCAGATGACGTTGCGAGGTCGATGCCATAGATCAGCGCCAGTAATACGAACACCGCAGCCGCGACGATCACCGTGCGGCGTAGTGCTGGACCACACTTGTCCGGGTCCGCACCACGCGCTTGGTCATGCTGCGGCAACGGCGGTGGCTCTTCGAGCGTTGACGTCACAAGTAAAGGCCTGTTCCGTGCTCGGCGCGCTCGCTGGCAACGGCCTGCAGGTCCCGTTCCCGCACCACCAGGTACGCGCACCCGCGCACCTCGACCTCGAACTGGTCATCAGGGTTAAACAACACCCGGTCACCCACCTGGACGGTGCGGACGTGGTTTCCGACGCCGTACACCTCGCCCCAGGACAACCGCTTGACCACCTGCGCCGTCGCTGGGATGAGGATTCCACCGCTGCTCCGGCGCTCGCCCTCCTCGCCCACGAGACGCACCATCACGCGGTCGTGGAGCATTTGGATCTCGAGCTTGCTTTCGAGCACGGGACGAGGGTAATGCCCGCGCCAACGCTGCTCGGTAGGGCCCGCGCCACGGCGCTTTCCGCGAGAGGTCCATACATGGAAAGCCCCGTGAGGCTGCCGGGTCGGGGGTCCAACAGCATCACGGGGCTATCAGTGTCATCGCACAACGCCACAGCACCGTTACAGGCCCCTGCCGACCCGCCGGCGATTCACTCGTTTGGGGTCAAGGCGGCTTCAGCCGGCCAGCCTGCCAAGCAGAAAGCGCCCGAAATGCGGGACAGTGAACGCGATCTGCCCGCGTTCACCAGAGTAGACAAGACCCTTCTTGAGCAGGCTGTCCCGAGCTGGGGACAGCGACGAGGCCCGGCGACCGAGCTGGTCGGCCACCTGGGTGGTGCCGACCGGCTCATCCCGGCCGCCAGTGAGCTCGGCCATCGACTGTAGGTACTCCCGCTCGGCCGGGGTCGCCCGCTCGAACCGGGACCCGAAGAACCCGACCGCCAATTCGCTCTCGGCCTCGGGAGCGGCCACTTGGACGTCGATGATCCCGATTGGCGACGCAGGGGCGGCGTCCCACGTGGCCTTGCCATAGGCCTGCACGAAATAGGGGTAGCCGCCGGAAGTCTCGAACAGCCTGTCCAGCGCGTCCTGGGTGATCGCGGCGTTCTCTCGACTGATCGGCGCGACCACGGCGCGGTCTGCGTCGGCGCGGTCCAGCCGATCAATCCGGACATAGCGGAACAGGCGCTCGGAGTAGGATTTCGACGCGCTCAGCACCGCTGGCAGGTGCGGCAATCCGGCACCGACCACCACCAGTGGCGCCCCGGACTGGGACAACTCGTGACATGCGGCACACAGCGCAGAGACGTCATCGGGTGCCACGTCCTGCATCTCATCGATCAGCAGCGCCACCCCGGTCCCGACGTCGGCGGCCAGCTCGGCGACCTCGGTGAATAGTTCCACCAGGTCGATTTCGATATCGCCAGAGTCGGCCCGGCCCGCGACGGCTGGCGCGTCGATGCCCGGCTGCCAGCGGTCCCGAAGCTTGGCGTCCTTGGGCGTGGCGCGCAGGGCGAAGGCCTTGAGTACCCCGAGTACCTCCTCGACCCGGTCCGGGGCGCGGTGGCGCAACGCAAGAT
Source organism: Actinomycetota bacterium (assembly GCA_030860695.1). Classification (GTDB taxonomy): domain Bacteria; phylum Actinomycetota; class Actinomycetes; order Mycobacteriales; family Pseudonocardiaceae. The sequence goes on along the minus strand of JALZHU010000082.1, from coordinate 1,856 downwards.
CACGCACCGCGCGGTGCAGCGCGGCCGACAGCGGGCGGCGCAGCCCGCCATCCGGCCGGGCCTCGACCTTGCCGGCACCCCACCCGCAGCGCATCGCCATCGAGCGGAGCTCGCCAAGCAGCACCGTCTTGCCCACCCCGCGCAAGCCGGTCAGTACCAGGGAGCGCTCCGGGCGGCCGCGGGCTACCCGCTCCAGCACGACCTCAAAGGCGGCCAGCTCGCGGTCTCGCCCTGCTAGCTCGGGTGGTCGCTGGCCAGCGCCGGGGGCGAACGGGTTGCGCACCGGATCCATCCTCGGACAGTATCCGGCTGTCTAGCGTTGACCGCAGATTCCGCAATAGATCCCAATTGGCGTGTCGCTGGTTGTCGCGGGCATTCCCGTCTGGGCGATCACGTGCGAAGGTAGTCGAAACGTGCTGTCCACCCAGCCCGGCGCGGCCTACCAAGGAAGATGTGGTCGTGGGCGGTCACGCCAGTTCTCCTCAGCGCGCCGATACACCGCGATCGGGCGCTCGGCGATCCGGAAGGTGAACCGACCGGCCTCGTCCATGACCTCGCCGTCGGTCGCCAGGCAGGCGTGATCACCGATCAGCTCCACGTCCAGCGACGGTGCCTCCCGCTGCATGTAGGTCCGGGTGTGTCGCAGGCCCCCCAGCAGGAGCGCGATGATCGCGCGGGCCCGGGAGAACCGCCGATCCGCGCGTAGGTAGCGGATGTCGAGCAGCCCGGAGTCCAGCCGCGGCCGCCAGGCCGGCACCATGCCGCGCGGGTGGTACGGCCCGTTGCCCACGAACAGGATCCACAACTTCTGCTCCTTACCGTCCAGCTTCACCCGCAGTGGCTGGGCGTGTCGCAACGAGGTGACAAGCGCAGCCGCGAACGCCGGCCACTTCCCCCACTTGCCTTCCCATTTCTCCCGCAGCCGCACCAGGTCGGAGTAGCCGCCGAGGCTCGCGGTGTTGAGGAAGTACCGCGTGTGTGGCGCACGGCCGCCGCCGTGGATCTCCACCACACCGAGGTCGACCGCGACCGCTTCGCCGGCCTGGACGGCGTCGACGGCCTCCTGCAGGTCATATACTCCGACGTCGCGGGCGAAGTGGTTGAGAGTGCCGGTCGGCACCACGACCAGCGGTAAGCCGTGCCGACCCGCGACGGCCGCTGCGGCCGCCACCGTCCCGTCGCCGCCGGCGACACCGACGGCCCGCGCCGAGGCGTTGCCGCGAACGTGCCCATCCTCGAGCGCGGCCTCGAGCTGGTCATGGAGATTCATTCCTTCGACGGCCCGCAGCACAGTGGCGGCAGGTAGCGCCCCGGCTACCTCGATGGCCGGGTCGCGCTCAGGGTCGCCGGATCGCTGGTTCGCCACCAGCACCAGGCCGGTGCCGGCCGGCAGCACCGGCGCGTCGTCGTGTGGTCGCGCCCGGGCCTCATCGGTCGTACGCACCGGCGACCAGCGCTGGGTGCTCAGCGCGATGCTGGAGCCGACCGCCGCGCCTACCACCACATCGGACGTCCAGTGCACGCCGATGTGGACCCGGGAGTAAGCCACGGCGGCGGCCAGCGAGGCGATGGCCAAGCCTGCCTTCGGGCACTCCAACGCGACAGCGGTGGTGAATGCCGCCGCGGACGCGGCGTGCCCGGATGGAAACGACGACGAAGTCGGTGGGTTGGGCAACGCCTGATACGCACGCAGTTCCCGGGCAGGCGGGCGGCGTCGCGGCAACAGCGGCTTGAGCACGGCGTTGGCGGTGAAGCTCGTCGCAGCGATGGCCAGGACGCCGCGCACCCCGGCGCGCCGGGTGGCACCTTTCTTGACGGCCAGCGCGGCCGCTGCGGCCAACCACAGCATGCTGTGG
>JALZHU010000081.1 GCA_030860695.1 Actinomycetota bacterium | reverse complement strand
TCGCGGGTCAGACCATGATCTGGGATGGCACGCCGGCGATCTTCACACTCAAACCAGGGCCCTGGGGCGGCACACGCCGATACTCACAGTTGCGTCGGCGGATCACCGCGAGCGGCAGGCTGGGTCGATGCGTCGTCGCTGTCGTCGAGTGCCAGTACCGAGGTCCAGCTTCGCTGGGTTCCACTTCCCACCCGATGTGATCATGGTGGCGGTGCGCTGGTACCTCCGGTATGCCCTGTCCTACCGCGATGTCGAGGAGCTGCTGGCCGAGCGCGGTATCGATGTCGATCATGTCACGATCTATCGATGGGTGCAGCGGTTCACCCCACTGCTGGTCGATGCGGCACGCCCCTGCCGGCACACCACCGGTGATCGCTGGTTCGTCGACGAGACCTATGTGGAGGTCGCCGGGCGGTGGGTGTATCTATATCGCGCGATTGATCAGTACGGTCAGGTCATCGACGTGCTGGCCTCCCAGCAGCGGGATCTGGCGGCCACCCGCCGGTTCTTCATCCACGCCCTCGAACACGGCCCCCGCCCGACTGAGGTAACCACCGACCGGGCACCGGCCTACTCGCGAATGCTCGATGAGCTGATCCCCGCCGCGTGCCACGTCACCGAGCAGTACGCAAATAACCTGTGGGTGCCGAACCGGTCATCCAACTCATGCGGCCTGGGCATATTCGTGGATCAGCCCAGCGAGCCGATCGTGACGTCGGAGGCGAAGCTGTGGTGACGACGCGGGGGTGGGAGTGGCCTGAGTGGTGCTGCTTGGTTCAGTGTTCGGTGGGGGCGATGGTCGTTGAAATGCGCCACGTACTTGGCCAGCACAGTCTCGAGATGGCGGCGATTGATGATCAGCACCCGGTCCAGCAGCTCGCGGCGGACAGTTCCAATCCAGCGTTCGGCGATCGCGTTCGCCCGGGGCGCCCGCACCGGCGTGCGCAGGATGCGCATACTCTCGCTGGAGAACACGGCATCGAACACACTGGTGAACTTGCTGTCGCGATCCCGGATCAAGAACGTGAACTGAGCCGCGCGGTCGCCAAGGTCCATCAGAAAGTTGCGCGTCTGCTGAGCGACCCTGTGGGGTTCCAGAAGTCGGCCTGTATTTCTGGCCTGTGTGATCGGTGCGCTCGGCCGCGAGGGCATGATCATGAGCCGTGTCCTTGCGCCTGCTCTACTTGATCTTCCTCCAACTTGTGAACCTGTTGTTGTTGCTCGGCCGCTCGTCGGCGTCCAAGCACATCGAACTCCTGGTGCTGCGTCACGAAGTTGCCGTGCTGCGGAAAGCCAACCCCAAGCCCTACTTGGACTGGGCGGACCGAGCGATCTTCGCCGCGCTCGTCCGGAGGCTGCCGCAGATGCTGCGGAAGCATCGCCTGGTCACGCCGGGCACGATCCTGCGCTGGCATCGTCGCCTGGTCGCCACGAAATGGACGTATCCACACCGCCTCGGCCGTCCGCCCCTCCAGGACGCTATGGCCGCGTTGATTGAACGCCTGGCCCGGGAAAACCACCGCTGGGGATACCAGAGAATCCAGGGCGAGTTGCTCAAACTCGGTCACCGCGTGGGGGCATCGACGATCCGCCGCGTCCTGCAGCGGTTGCGGATACCTCCGGTGCCGGTCCGGTGCACCGACACGACCTGGCGGCAGTTTCTGCGCACGCAGGCGTCGACGATGTTGGCCTGTAACTTCTTCCACGTGGACTGCGCGGTGACGCTCCAGCGGATCTACGTGTTCTTCGTCCTGGAGGTCGGCAACCGGTCCGTGCACCTACTGGGTACGACCACGAACCCGGACGGCAGGTGGACCACCCAGCAGGTCCGAAACCTGGTGATGGATCTTGGCGATCGCGTCACCCAGTTCCGGTTCCTCATCCGAGATCGAGCCGGTCAGTTCGCCACATCGTTCGACGCTGTCCTCGCCGATGTGGGCATCCGCGTGGTCAAGATTCCTCCGCGTTGCCCACGGGCGAACTGTTTCGCCGAACGGTTCGTGCGCACCCTCAAAGCCGAACTCACCGACCGCATGTTGATCTTCAGCCAGCGGCACCTGCATGTGGTACTCGCGCAGTACGTTCGGCACTACAACGGCCGACGACCCCACCGTGCCCGCGAACTTCGCCCGCCCCACCCGACCCACCCCATGGCTGACCTCAGCCATAAACGGATCAAGCGTAGACTGATTCTGGGTGGTTTGATCAACGAGTATGAACGGGCGGCGTGAAGCTGCTGCTCAGCGTAGGTGGCCGACTTCTGGAACCCCACAGGGTAACGGCGGGATTCCGGGGTCAGTGTCGAGTGCAGCGGTAATGTCGTGCCCGCTGCCCTCAACCCCGTACAGTAACCCAGGGTGATCAGTAGAGTGGGTGAACAAGGGGAGGGAGGCCATCCGGGCCGTCGTCTCCCCGGGAAATCCGGGGGTCTGCGGAGCCGTCGCAAGGCGGGAGTTGCCTCCCTGGCCGGTGTCTGCGCAGTTCAGGGCGGGGAGGCACGGCAGGGACCCAGACAGGGAGAACTCCCTGCCTCCCTCACCGCCTCCCTGATTGGGTCCCTTGACTTTCTGTGACCGCGAACCAGCCGGAACGTTCGTCGCGAACGCGGCCGCTTAACCCCGGACCCCGCTCCGGCACCGTTGACAGCGCCGCGCACCCCCGCCTGAGAATGTCGTAGAAGGGGTGGGAAGTGAGCACCGACCAGGGGGTCTACCCGCCGCTACCATGCAGGTCACGACCCGTTACCCGGGCCCTCTACCGGGGTAGAGGGCCCTCTCTACCGAGCGGGATCGGGTAGACCCCCGTCCGGGCGTTGCCGAATACGCCTTTAATGGGTTGGACCCGCGACACTGCGCGCGGCCCTGGCGGGCCGTGCTCGGTCGCGTCCGCTTGCCGTGGCGGCGCACCTCATTAAATCCCTAGACGATTCTCGGTGCGGCGTCCGTGTTGGTGTCCTGTCATTCGGACGGGTCATGGCCCGGTCCAGGCACGACTTTCACCTGGTGGGCAGGGACGGGGAGTTGGCACTGCTGGCAGGTCAGTCCGGCACGCAGATCACCCCCGCATACCGTATGCTGCGCGGCCCGCGGGGGGCCCAGCGACTCGGCCAGGTGCTCGTCACCCCATTGCATGAGGGCTAGCACCGGGACGAACAGTTGACGGCCCATCGGGGTGAGCCGGTAGTCAAAGCGCTCGGGGTGTTGTTGGTAGCGCACTCGCTCGAATACTCCGGCCCTGACCAGCCGGGCGAGCCGGTTGGCTAGCACGTTCCGGGCGATACCGAGGCTGTCTTGGAACTGCTCGAATCGGCTCAGTCCGAGCAAGGCGTCCCGGACGATGAGCAGACTCCAGCGCTCTCCCACCACCTCCAGGGCGCGGGCTATGGAGCACACCTGGTCGTCATAGGTCCGCAGTAACACCTCATCCACCTCTCCTCTGCAAGTTTACCGATTGGGTTGCTTGACAGGACTTACCCCCCTACGGTTAGTTGCATCAAGAAACTCACTCGGGTCTCACGACAGAGCAGTGATCATGGACCTTGACTCTGGCGCCGGTTGCGGCGTGGCGGAACGCATCGCCGCGTCGATCCGCAGCGTCACGCCGGGTGCCACCTCGCTGGTCGCATGAGATCCATGCCGAGAACAGGACCAGAACCCCATGAACGCCATACCAAGCTATGCCACGGCGGTCACGGTCACGCTGTGCATCATCGTGGTGGCCGTGATGGCCGCGATCAGCTATGTCGCTGCGCGACAACACGGATCAGACCATCGAAGCGCTGTGGCCGTAACACTCGGGGTGGGCGCCATCCTGGCGGCCTGGTTGGCTGCCGCCGCGGCCATGGGCGGCGCCGAGGTGTTCCTCGCCCGTCCCAGCAACGCGATGCCGGCCATCGCCGGTGGGGTGGCCATCCCGATCGTCACTGGTGTGTTGCTCACGCGCATACCCGCAGTGCGTGACGCATTGGCTCATCCCCGGGTGCTCGCGCTGCTCACACTGACCAACAGTTGGCGAGTCGTCGGTATCGTATTTATCACGTTGTACCTGCAAAATCTGTTATCGGCACAATTCGCGCTGCCCGCCGGGATCGGTGATGTAGCCATCGGGCTTGCTGCGCCATTCGTCGCTTACGCGCTATGGAAACGCCCAGCCAACCGCCGCCCGGGGATCATCTTCCACACCCTCGGTCTACTGGACCTCGTCATGGCCATCACACTCGGCCTAACCTCTGCCCCCGTAGCCCTGCAAATCTTTACCACCCAGCCGAACACCCTCCCCATGTCAGTCCTGCCGGAGGTCCTCATCCCCACCTTCCTCGTCCCCATCGGCGTGATCATCCACATCACAGCGTTGCAAATCCTCACTCGTCCGTCATTGGCCGCAATCCGGCCACCCGCTTCGACCAGCCGTGCTCAGGCCGCCTAAGCAGCCGAGCGCACGGGAGCCTGCCGCCGGAACCTGCTTGACCTCTAGTACCGACCGCGGTGCTGTGGCATCGCTTTATAGCTAACGCCGCCATCCCCCAATGGCGCTGGTCGCTGCCGCTCCCGTTCCGTACGCGAACATTTGTTTGAATGCGTCCACGCCCAGCCTTTCCGGGAAGTTAGGATTAGGTCGAGTGCAGCTGTCTGAGCTACCCCCGCTGGAAGTTTGTTGTCGTGTGGCTGCCCCGCCGAGAAAGGTGTGGGCGCTGATCAGTGACATCACTCGGGTCGGGGACTGGGGTGGCGAGTGTGTGCACGCCGAGTGGATCGACGGCGCTGACGGGCCTGTGGTTGGGGCGCGATTCCGCGGTCGCCAAATTCGCCAGGGCCAGCAGTGGACCAGCGTGTCGGTGGTGATCGAGGCTCAGCCTGGCGTCAGCTTTGCGTGGGCGGTGGGAGACCCGCAGTACGCCTCGGCCACCTGGCGCTATCAGCTGGCTGCCGACGGATCGGGGGGCACCATCCTGCGTTACCGCGCCATCCTGGGTCCCGGCCCATCGGGGTTAAGCGACGCGATCGCGCAGGCACCTGAGCATGAGGACAGCATCATCACCTTCCGTCTTAACGAGCACGAACGGAACATGGCGGCAACACTGCAAGCCATTAAACAGGCAGCCGAACAAGAATAATGCCAGGTCAACTCCCGGTATCCACTGCATGCCGCAGATCAGCCGTCTGTGAAATCAGAGCACGAAAACGTCGTTAGTAACTGCTGTATCCGGCTTACAGGCCAGCTCCGGCTACAAATCAAATGGCTGGCAGCCACGTTCCCTTAGCCGCTCAGTATCCACGTCGTGGCGCCGGCCGCAAGGGCGCCTAATCGCGTCGCGAAGCGATGGCGCCAGCGCCACCCTTGCCCCCGACCCCACGACGAGCACAGCGGCCAGGACAAGGGAACGGGGCAGGAGCAGGGTCGAGCGGGTGAAGCCGTCCGTGCCCTCTGCGTGCCCTACGTGAGGGACACCCACGGTCTTTCACGGCTAATCACGGTCAGCCGAAACTGCTGCTCAACCGCTGTGTCCTGCGCATGTCATGTAGTTCCCAAGCTCTAGACGCGGGTTCGATTCCCGTCACCCGCTCCATTACCAAGACCCAGGTCACAGATTGTTCTCTGTAGACCTGGGCCTTTGTGATTAACAGTCAAGTTTTACCGGCGTGCTGTCTGCGTGCTGTTAGCCAGCGGGTACTAAAACGCCAGATGTACCGTCGTCTTCGCCGTCATCCGTGTCTTTGACCGTGCTGCCGATGCCCTCGATGAGGGCACTCAGCTTGTCGGCGATGCTCTGGTCGACCTGCCGTGAGCGTGCTGGTAGATCAGCGCGGCACGGGAACTGTCCTGACCCATCCGCGCCATGAGGTCCTTGGTGCTGACGTAAGTCTGCGCGGCAAGCGTGTTTCCAGTTTTCCGGAGATCATGAAAATGCAAGCCTGGCCGGCCGATCGACGCAACCGCGTCCTTCCATCCGGTGAGCAGGTTCCGATTTCCACTACGAATCGGGTTACCCCGATCACCAGTAAATATTCAAGCATCCGGACTGTTCTCCACATACTTGGCCAGGTGTTCGACGATCACCGGCCGGATTGCCTCCGGCAACGCGTTGGTGCGCAGACTCGCCCGAGCTTTCGGCGGCCCATAAACCAATCCCTTCCCTCGCAGCTCTACCAAGGCGCCGGCCACCCGAACCCAGCTCCCATCCGGCGCGAGGTCACGTCGCCGCAAGGCACTGACCTCGCCCCACCGCAGCGTGCCAAACACCGACAGCAGAATCAGCGCGCGGTAACGCGGATGCCTCATCCGGTCTGCCAGCTCGAACACCTCCGCCAATGACAGCACTGGACGTTCCTGTGGGTTCTCCACTCCAGCGCCGCGAATCTGGCAGGGGTTAGCCGAGATCATCTTGTCCTCAACCGTCGCCGTCATCAGCACCGCACGCAGCAACCGGTACGCCTTGGCTGCCATCGACTCTGATACCCCCGCCCGCAACAGCTCCGAGCGCCACTGACGAATCATCGGGGTATCGATCGCGCTCAGATGGACCAACCCGATCTTCGATGAGATGTAGCGGTCGAGCAGTCGGCGATAGAGCGCCCTCGTGCTGGGCCGCAGGCCCGGATGCTGCTCGATCCAGGCTTCCGCATAGTCGCGGAGCGGTACCCTTGCCCGATCAGGGTCGAACCACTCCCGCCGCAGGATTGCACTCTCTACCTGGACCAACCACCGATCAGCGGACGTCTCCGAATCGAAAGTCTGCGGCGCAACGTGCCGCCGACTGTCCGGCCCCAGGTAGCTGGCTTGGTATCGACCAGACGGCAGCTTACGGACCCAGCCGAATCGGCGGCGACCCCTTTTCTTCGCCACCACGCCACCTCCCGCAGGCCACGCCACACTGATCCGATCGTGATCGGCTCCATCCGACCGGCGGCTAGCCACTGGTCGAGATCAGTCAGCGCGAACCGCACGTGTCGACCGACGTGGTGATAGGTGATCCGCCGCTCTGCGATCAGTCGCCGCACGAACCGCTCGGAGGCGTTCAGGTATTCGGCCGTCTCCTCTCCACGACAGTGAGGTACCTCTGCATAGTTCCCCCTCAGGCGGCTTGCTCGTCAGTTGCCGAACGGTTGTCCGGTGGTGGATCGCTGGTTGCGAGTTGCGCGGCGGTGTATTCGGCTTTCCACCGCTGTCTCTCTGCGACGGCGTGCAGCAGCAGCACCGGCCGGGGCGGTACGTCTGGATCAGCCGGTGCCGTGCGTTCCCACAGGTAAGGCCCGTCCTTAATGCCGTGCGTAGGTTGGATACCGGCCTGTTCGAGCAGTTGCCGAACGAATTGGCCGCGTTCGGCACGGTGGTCGTCCAGGGTCTTAGCTGTGTCACTATGTAGCTATGGATGATCGCGGTAAACGGGCCCTGATCTACTGCCGGATCTCGCTGGACACCGCTGGCAAGGAGCTGGGTGTGCAGCGCCAGTAGGCCGACGCTGAGAAGCTCTGCGCCGCCCGCGGCTGGGACGTGGCGGGCGTGTTCATCGACAACAGCACCTCAGCGGCCAGCGGTGCACACCGGCCCCGCTACGCCGACCTGCTCGCGGCAGTGGAACGCGGTGACGGCGACGTGATCATCGTCTATCACCTGTCTCGGTTGTGGCGTAACCGGCGCGAACGCGCCGAAGGCATCGAAACACTCAAGGCCCGCCGGGTGTCGATTGTGTCCGTCAAGGGCCCCGATTTCGACCTGTCCAGCGCCTACGGTCAGGCGATGGCGGACGTGCTGGGAGCGTTCGACACCATGGAATCCAGCGTCAAAGCCGAACGGATGCGGTCCAAGATCGAGCAGACCGCGCTGGCGGGTGGGCAGATGGCTGGCGGGATCCGGCCCTACGGCTACGCCTTGACCTACAAAGTGATCTCCGCTGATGGTGAGAAATAGCGCCGCCGTATCACCGACGTGAGCGTCGATCCCGTCGAGGGACCGATCGTTTCCGAATGCGCCCGCCGGGTGCTGGCCGGTAAGTCCATCGCCTCGATCACTCGTGGCCTTAACGACCGTGGGATCCTCACCTCGGAAGGCAACCGCTGGAACCGGACCACGCTGCGCCGGATGCTGTGCAGCGCGAGGATCTCCGGACGCCGCGAGTACATCCCCCGCAACTCCTACACGACCACCAGGCCGCTGGTCGGCGAGATCGTCAGCACCGAATCCGACTGGCCCGCGGTCATTAGCGTGGAGGACTCCGACCGGATCCGGGCGCTGTTGAGCCGCCCGGACCGGCGCACCACCACCGGCGGCGCCCGCACACGTCTACTGTCTGGGCTTTTGCACTGCGGACGGTGTGAGCGACCGCTAGTTGGTCGCTCGCAGAGAGGCAAGCCGATTTACTGCTGCAATCGCGACACCGGTGGTTGCGGTGGACTGTCCATCACCGGTGAGGCCACCGATGACTACGTGCGCGACCTGGTGTTGACCGCACTGGACTCGCCCGAGTTGATGGCCCGGCTTCGCCATCGTGACCAACCGGAATCCGATCTGCACGCCCGAATTCGAGCCGATGAGGACGAACTGACGCTGTGGGCCGCCGACCTGGGTAATGGCAGGGTTTCCCGGGCGGAGTGGACAGCGGCCACCACGCCGATCAGGGCTCGGCTGGAGGCGGCCCGGGCGCAGTTGGCGGCCTCGACTCAGAGCGGCGCCCTGGAAGGGTTTGTAGGCGGCCTGGAGGACATGACGGCCCGCTGGGAAACCTTTAATACCTCCCAGCGTCGCGCCGTGGTCACTGCGCTGTTGGAGGCGGTGGCGGTGCGCCCGGCAAGCGGTCGGGGAAACCGGTTCGATCCAGCCCGGCTGGAGCCGGTGTGGCGGGTGTGAGGTTAGGAATAACCGGGCTCGACACAACCGGGTGAATTCTTCCGCGAAGAGCACACGCAATCCATGAGGTAGCACACGAGTGCACATGAATGCACAGCTAGTGTGACTCCATGATTTGGGCGCGAATGCGCGAATGTGGTTACCTCTGTTCAGGCGCTCGCAAATCACGTTCCCGCCCCTGAATGGAGACTTCTGGTGCGCACCACCATGCCCGCAGACCTTGGCGGACGACTCCGTTACCTGCGCGAACATGCCGGACTACTACCCGAGCAAGTCAGCCTCGAAATCGGAATCAGCGCCCGCGTAATCAGCGACTGGGAACGCGGTTACCGAACCCCTCGGCTGGTTTACTTGCGGCAACTCGCGTCCTTGTATCACGTCTCCATTGCCGCATTGGTCGACGCCGAGACAATCCCCGAAGAAGTTGCTACCGGTGTCGCCTGATGAGCTGCGCGCCTTCGTGGCCGAATCCCGCCGCCGCCAAGGATTGCCCCCCACCGTCACCGATCCGGCGACCCTGGAACGCATCGCCGTTGTATTCCGGTTGATGACCCCCGCCGACGAGCCGGGACCACCCCAGCCGCGCAAACGCCAACGCCGTAAGCCGCCAGGCACCCGCGCAAAACCGCAGGGCAGCGCAGCATGAGCCCTCGCAGCGGGGCGCCGCCACCACGCGAGCGCCCCGCCACCGACAACTCCGGCCGCCGCCACGCCGCCAGACGGATCCACGATAGTCCACCGGACCGGCATGCGGCGGTCGATGGGTCCACTATGGACGCCTCCCCACCCGTACCTCGTCGGCATCGTCGGCGCCGCTGCACTGACCGGCTACCGCGCGCGCCCCGCCAGCGGGACTCCAGCCACTGCAACGGCTGGCCGCGCCGGTCCCAGGTCAATGACTCGCCGACTCGGCGGCAGCTAGTCGAAATCACCAACGAGGCACTAACCCGTGAGCCGGACCGGTAGGCGCACACAGTGGGCATCCAACTGATCGCTGAGGTGCTAAATCACGCACCCGCTGGGCTCAGCGCCAGTGAACGCCTCGTGCTCATAGTGGTGGCTGAGGCCGCCCGGGACCACACGCGTCTGGGCTGGCCGAGCATGCAGGTCTTGGCCCGCCGTACCGGGCTCAGCGAACGCGCCGTCCGCAAGGTACTCGCCCGGTTAGCCGACCGGGGTTATGAGCTTCGGGTACCCGCGGGTACTGACCGCACTGGTGCACCAATCTTCGCGCACAAGGGCCACGCCACCGTCTACCGACTCCCGCGTTTTGCGGCAAAGGTGGAACCCCAGTACCCCCTTCCGGATCCCAAAGGCGGACCCCCAGTACCTCCTTCAGCGGTCCCAAAGGCGGTACTGACAGGCCGCAAAGGCGGTACTGGAGGGTCGCAAAGGCGGTACCCCAGTACCGCCCTCCCCTCAATCCCCTCAAGAACCGTCAATCCGCGCGTGCGAGACGCCGACAAGGTCGCGGTAGTCATCGAGGCAGTGCGGGATCGGACTGGAAAGATCATCACCGACGAACTCCACGCCGCACGGGTGGCTAGGCAGTTGCTCGACGGCGGGACTGACGTCCGTGACGAGTTGGCCTACATCCGAGGCGCGATCGCTAAGGACAGCAACCCCACAAGGTTCTTACCGACGCACACGCCTCCGCCGTGGAAAGGGTAACGTCATGATCATGACCCCAGTTGATGACGGCGCTAGGGCAGTACTCCGAGCGGTCCACCAGGTGCAGCTTCGGGACCCGGCACCCAAGCGGACCCCTAACGCCGAAGCATCCGCCCGGTACCGGGCACGCAAACGCGGCGAACCAGTGCCCAAACGCAAACCTGGACCAAAGCCACCGACCGAGTGGGAACTACGCCAGCAAGCCAACGAACTCCGACGCCAGCTCGCCGACCAGACCCTGCTACTCCAGTTCACCCGCGACCAGCTCGCCCGCCGCCGCAACACCTCGACAAGATCATTGCCGATCATCGCTGACGAACTGATCACGATTCTTCGCGAGCAGAGCCCTCGACAGGACTCCCCGGAGGACCGAGCGGCACTGCGCCTCCTGATCAAAGAGTTGCACCACCGTCATCAACTGTGGCCTAGATCCTGACGACCCCCGGTGGGGGGACCCCCTCTCCCCGGCAGGGCGCTCGGGCGGGAAGTCCTGGTCGTCGCGGTGCGCGTAAGCGTGGGAATGCCGTCGTGCTAGGCGGCTGCGAAGGAGGTCCGAGCGACGGGACAGCGGTGGCGAACCACGCACCCGGCGCAGCATCGGACGGTGAGGGCAGCTCGGCGCCTGCGTTCAGCGCTGGCCTGCGGGGTGCGACCTTCCACCGGGTCGAAGATTCGGTGTCGGCCTCGGCAGGCCGCGCCGGGCAGCGCCTGCTGGTCACGCAAGATCAGTTCGAGCAGTCGCAGCGCTGCGTCTCGGTCCACAGTGAGCAGTGTGGCCTACGCCCAGGGAGTTGGTGGAGGGTGCCGCTGTGGTCGGCACACCACGGCGACACCCCGCCTACCCAGCCACGCCCCCGGGGAGGTGCGGGGACTGCTGGACTCGCCTTACCGCGCTGCCGTGCCTCCTGCGCGTCGGCGAGCTGCCTGCCGGATCAGATCATTCATATCGACCGACGCAGCAGCGCCCTCGGTGCCCTGGTCGGCCTCGGAGTCGTCCTGGCCGCGGCCGCCAAGTCCGGCGTCGGCGAGCACTTCCCTCGCTACTGCCTCGGAGTGCTTACGCCGCCAGGCCACGAACGGGTCCCAGCCGGTCATGCGGGGTGTCCCCACGCTTGGGCGATCCGGTGTCGCCGCTGCTGAGTCTGCATACGCTCGTACTGCTTCCGGTGCGCTTCGAGCCACGCTTGATCACGTTCGGCGGGCGTCGGCCACCACGGCTCGTGCCCGTGTCGGACCAGCCAAATCAAACGCCCGCGCTGGTCGTCGGGCCATGGTGGTTTAGGCCGGTGGGGTGCCATCGCCTGTCCACGCCAACCCGGGCCGATCACCCGGCACAGCCCCTGCTCGAACTCGGCATGATCACCGTCGCTGTCGTGTTCGACGTCCTGTCCACCAGGCAACGGAGACCACGCACTGCGCAACCGGACGTACCTGGCCGCCAAGCTGTCCATCTCCATGTACGCCCGCCGCACCTTGTCCGGGGCACCCAGCATCACGTCCACGCAGGACGTATCCAGATCACCCAGCACCGCCACGGCCTTGCGAACCTCCGACCACAGCCTCCGGCCAGCCGGTCGGACGAAGTCCACGATGACCTCGTCCCGGGTAGCTCCTAGCACGCTGGCCAGCCGGGCATCCGCGATCGACCACGCCCGCTGGAGCACCTCACGCCGCTGGTCAACCTCCGCCCGCTGTCGATCGAGGTCCAAGACCGGCTGTACGTCCACCATTTCGGGCTCGACCGATGCCAGGGCGGCCTGCACCGCCGCGTCCCGGGGCACCTGCGGGGCCACCACCACCGGTAACGAGTCCAGTGCCTTTTCCAGGCGGTGCACCACGACTCGCGCTTCGACCACCGAGCTTGGTAAGGCCAGCTCTCCGCGATCGGCGACGGCGAATAGACGCGCGTATTTGCGCTCATTGCTTAACAGCACTGCGTGATCCTCTCAGGTGGGGTCAGTGCGCGTAACCGGCCCACTCACGCCGCCTAAGCTCATCATCGGGCCGGGTCGGTATCCCTGCACTCCCGGCATCTTTGGCGCTATCAAGCACTTCGGCCGCATCCTTTCGATGTTGCGGTAGGAACTGGATGCCGCAGGCTGTGTGCACAGTGCCCCGACTCGTCCCGCCGCGGTGGTAAACGCCCGTTGCGCTCTGGTACCAGGTCATGGCGGGTTCTCGATCCTTGGGCGGGGGATTTAACGGGGGATCAGGGCCTTTGGTTTGGGAACCGGCCGGGTCGTCAGGAGCGAAGCGGCGGAGCAGCTCAACCGGCGACCGGCCGGGTGTTTGGGGGCAGCGTCACGTCCACGGGCGGATTGTCAGGTCAGCTCGGGGGCTGGGCCGCTGCGCTGAACACCTCGGCACGCAGGGCGGCCAGGAAGGCGGCGGTGCGCAGCAGGCTCACGATGGAGGCCAGCTCGGGGGTTGACCACCGTGACCGCAACTTCACAAAGCTGGACTCGGTTTGCTCCAGCGCAGCTCGAGCAGGGACGGATTTGCCGGGCTGTCGGGCAGCGTGGTGCGCTGGTGCTGGGAGACGGAACTGAATGCCGCACGCGGTGTGCACGCTGCCTCAGGCTCAGCGTGCCCTGGCGCGCGTGTCTACTGATTCACCGTCGTGCTGCCGATCCCGATCGCTGACTCGGGATGCCGGTGGTGGTGGAGCGGCACGGCCAGCAGTAGCGCTGCTCCAACTCGGTGAGGCTCGCGGGCACCACGTCCGCCCCGCACACAGCGACGTAGCGGCTTTCGCCGCTACGGCCCGCAGCGACAGCATCGGGTGTCAAGAGGTGGACCATGCCGGTACGCGCGTCCACCATGTCAACCATGCGCCGCACCGGCGACTGCAACCGGTGCTTTGCTGCCTTGCGTCGTAACAACATCATCATGGGGATCCTGCGCTTTCGTGGTGAGACCGTCCGGCCATCGGGCGCTGGAAGCCCGGGAGGCACGCGCTCAGAAACCGACGGCCGGGCTGGGTCTCCTGGTTCAACAACCTCCTGCTGCTTGGACCCGGCCGAATCTCGGCGGGTTGATCTCCGCTTGGAAGAACAGGTCGCAGCATGTGCAACGCCCCCGGTCGGGGGGCTGATCGTGCACGGTAGCCACCGTGGGCAGCAGGTGCCCGCAGTGAGCGGCGAGTACACCCGAATGGCCGCCCTCGGGAAGCAACAGGTGCGCTTTGTGATCCAGCGGGGACAACGCCCAGCGCGGAGCCGCCGGGCGGGTCACTGGTCATCCTGATGTGCCAAGTCACGCAACGGATGGCCCGACCCGGCGACTGCGGCGCACGCCTCGCACGGTGTCCCAGACGGCGCCGCGCGCAGGGTGGTGACCATCATTAGTAAATGGCCGCACTCAGCCTTGAAAACACCAACGGGATGGTCGCGGCACTCATCGATGGCGTGGTCGCGCCAATCCAGGACGGACAGTCCCCACTTGATGGCCATCACCGGGTGTACTGCGTGGATTGGCATCGCGGGCAGATCTGCTGGGGATCGGGCGGCTTGCCGGACAGCGCTTTGCGACCGAACGCGATCGTGCGTGGCGCGAACCGGATGCCGCACGCAGCGATCACACTGCCTCGGCTCATCGTGCCCCGGTGCGTGTCGTGGTCATCGGTGGACCGCAGATACCAGCTCACCGGGCACGCTCCAGAATGGACTCGACCAGCGTGATCATGTCGGCCTGCGAGAGCTTCACCCCGGGTGCGCCCAGACCGTGGATCGTCCATGCGCCGTCGAGTTCGTGGACCAGCAGTAGCGTGCACATGCTGCCGTCGTCGGTCCGCCGTCCGCGCACTGCCACCCGGCCGCGCTCGGTGCGCTGGTGCTGTATGTCCGATACGTCATTCACGGTTGTCGACGGTGAACGCGATCATTGCTGCGATCTTGACAACGGGGCAAGTAGCCGCGAGATCAGCCGACGCCGATACCCATCCGGTAAGCCATTCCGCGCAGCTCCCGGCCGACCGCATCCCGCCGCGCCCGGCGCATCAGATCTACGACGGCCTCCCGGACGAACGGGTTGGCCCGTACCCGTTGCGGCGCGAGCCGTTCGGCGGTGCGCAGCGCAGCGACGGCCTCTTGCCGGTGCGCTCGCTCGGTGGCCAGTCCCCGGCCCAGATCGCTGTAGAACGCCGCGCGCCGCGACCGCGACCTCACCGCGGTGGGGTCGATGTCTCGGGCGAGTTCGCCGACCTTGCTACCTTCGCCGCGCTCCATGGCAAGGTGAACTCTCCAGAATCCGACGTTGGGCAGCCCAAAGCCCTGGTGGCCAAAGTTAGCCCCGGCACCCACTCGCGCGGCTACGGCAGCAGCCTCGGCCTGGTGGTCGGCGGACTCGGCTGGCCGTCGCAGTGCGGCAGCGTTGAGCGCGCACGTCAGGTGCAGCATCCCGTACATCTCCGCCGCACCGCTGTCGGCGCCCACCAAGGGTGCCACTTGGTCGGCTGCGCGCGCCGCTAGCGCCAGGCTGCGCGCCCGGGCCGGACTCGACACCGCCTGGGCGCGCAGATATTCGGCCAATGCGGTGTGTGCCGGTGATTCCAGCTCGGCGGCCGC
Source organism: Actinomycetota bacterium (assembly GCA_030860695.1). Lineage (GTDB taxonomy): Bacteria > Actinomycetota > Actinomycetes > Mycobacteriales > Pseudonocardiaceae. The sequence continues at coordinate 4,872 of JALZHU010000081.1, read as the reverse complement.
CGCGCGTGCGTGCATCGCGGCGAGTGTCGCGAGATCCGGCTCGCCGAGCTGCTTGGCGGTGAAGGTGGCTGCGGTGTACACATCCAGTAGCCCACGTAGCGCGTCACGGCGGTGGATTGGCTCGCCGGCCGCGACCGCATGCAAGTCCGTGATCAGACCCGGCAGCACTAGACCCATACCCGCGTAGTCGGCCGCCGGACGCAGCTCGGAGTTGACCCGATGCAGCGTCGCGACCAGTTCGTGCCACGGCCGCGACGGCTCATCGGCCGGGTCGTCGAGAGCGTTGTCGGCCAGCGCCACCCGTAGCGCAACTACTGCGGCGTGCGCTTCACCCATGCCCTCGGCCGATGTCAGCTCGTGGGCACCGGTCAGTTCCCCAGGGGCAACCTCCAACGCCGCGGCGAGCGCCTCGACGAGGGAACGGCGGTCAACGTGGCGTTCTCCCCGCTCGATTCGCGATAGGTAGGACTCGGAGATCCCGGCGAGCTCGGCGACCACCCGCAGAGACTTGTTTCGCCAGTGCCGGATTTCGCGCAGCCGCCTGCCGATTGTGCGCGCGTGATCGTCAACGTCCACAGGACCCTCTCCTGGCCGGAGTCCCCGCCGTGCCCCGGGGAGCGACCCCGGGGCGGAACCTCGACGAGGAGGCCCCTCCAGGTTACTGGCTCCGTTCCCGGGTCCGCTTGACGCGGTGATCACTGCCGCTGAGTGGGCCGTGTTCACCGCCGGGGTACGTGACGGCGAGTTCGACTGATCAAGGCACACGCAACCTGCCCCGCGCGTCCTGCACCTTGCTACAGGCGGGAGGACCGTTCCGCCTGTGTGGTGAACGCTTTCGCAGCGTGGATATCGACGGCGCGCTAGCGTTGCTTACGGAGATCCTGGCCAGTGTCCCGCGGTTGCCGGCACAAGCTGCGGCATCGGACATCGCGATCTGTTCGACGCGACAATCGAGTGACACTCCCTACCAACCCGGGCCAGGTTCGGCGAGTCCATCGCCCCGGTCGCCGTCATGTATTTCCGCGGGGCCGCCCTCCTCTTCACTTCAGCACGCTGTTTCGGTGGGCAGATGCGCACCACAGTCTCGTATGACGGGCCCGGTGCATCCGCGGCGAGGCGAGACGGTGCACGGCGAGGCGCTCGCCGGTGGTCAAATGAAGGAGGCGCTGTCATGGGCGCAACGATGGAACGCATATCGGTCAACGGTGTTGAGCTGGAGTTCGACTCTGCGGGCTCGGGTGAGGCGGTGGTGCTCATTCACGGCATGGTTTTCGCGGACACCTTCCTGCCTTTGGCGGTTAAGCCGGCTTTGCGGGACCACTACCGCGTGATCCGATACCGACGGCGGGGATATGCTGGGAGTACTCCGATCGATGGTCCAGTCCCGGTCGCGGAACATGCGCAGGACTGCCGGGCGTTGCTGGGCGCACTCGACGTCCCGCAGGCACATGTCGTCGGCCACTCCTACGGGACCAATGTCGCCCTGCAGCTGGCTGTCGATGCCCCGGGCATCGTGTCCAGCCTGGCGCTTTTAGATCTTGCGCTGCGCGCCGTTCCGAGCGCACAGCAGTTCTTCGAGGCAATGGGCCCGATCGTGGAGAAGTACCTGGCGGGTGACCGGAGAGGCGCGGTCGATGATCTCTTCTCTGCGGTGGGCGGCCCGGACTTGCGAGCGGAGGTGAGCCGCACGGTCCCGGAAAGTCCCGAGCAGGCGGAGAAGGATTTTGCCACCATGGTTGAGTCCGATTCTCCGTCTTGGCAGGAGTGGCGCTTCGGCGCTGAGGAAGCGGCTAAGATCAAACAGCCGGTGCTCCTCCTAACCGGGGACGAGAGTGGCCCGCTGTATATCGAGAGCCGCGACCTGTTTCGCTCATGGCGACCTCACACCGAGGACGACGTGATGCCCGGAGCCAACCATCTGTTCCCGATACTGCACGCGGCTGACGCTGCGGCAAGACTCACCGACTTTCTCAAGCGCCACGCCGTCACGGCGTAGCACATAGTCACGGCGCTTCCTCGCCCATAACTGCGGAAACGCCGAGCTGGCGTGGGTCATGTCATCGGTCTTTGCGCGCGCCATAGAACGCGAGTCCCGCAGCCAGCCGCGTGATGTTCCCGATGGCGCACACCGGGCACCGGAGCTGTGGGAACGCGGCCTGCTGGCCTGCGCGGCCTGTCCAGGGACTGACCTGCGGATACCAGCCGCTGGGCTATTCGAGTGGATGTGCTACATAGCGGTACGTTTATGGTTTTGTTGGACCACTTTCGGGAGACCAGGACGCGGCGTCCGGCGATGCCGAGATGTTCGGGCTGGTGGGCTTTGCCTTTACAGCATCCGGGGGTCAGGGAGTGCCGGGCTCCTTTGGGTTGGATGCCATAGAGCAGCCAGATCGCGCAGCGCGGGGAGCAGGGTGTGATCCGGAGTTCGGCATGCAACCGGTGAGCGTGATCACGTTGGGCATCGGTGGCGTGCTCGTTGAGCCCGATGGATTTGGTCAGATATTTGGTGAGGTAAATCATCAATCTCTTAATGTTGCTAGCGCGTGCCCTCTGAACTGCCTAGATAGGCATCTCACTCTTCGGCAGTGTTGCCGACCACCTGTCGAACGTCGGGAACCGCCCATCTGCGAGAGTGGTCCATCGATGATCATGAACTGGTTGACCCGCGAGCAGAGCCTTGCTAGAAGCACCTCATGACTCCTCTTCGTCCCGAACGCGCGCGTAAAGCGGGTGACCAGTATCAATAGATGCTGTGGCGTGCTCGTGGGTCACCGCGTCGGGTGCCTGGTAGCGCATCGAGAAGGCCCGGGGTTCGATTCCCCTCAGCCCACCATCGCGGCTTTACTCGCACTCTGACCCGCGAGAGCGGTGGTGAGGAGGTCGCTGAGGTGATTCGTGGTGGCTTCCTCCCCAGCTGTGAAAGTCTGTTGTGTCTTAGTGCCGTCCGTGGTTTGGGTGGCGTGTATGAGGCTGGCGAAGGTTTCTGAGAGTGTGGCCGCTGTCGTGGTCGGTTGGTGGTTAGTGCTGTCGAGGTAGAGCAGGGTGAAGATCGCTTTGTTGAGCATTTTGCGGGCGTCGGTGGCTGTGTCGTAGAGTTCGCGTGGTCGGCTGAGGAGTTTGAGCGCGGTGAGGAGGACGGCGCGGCCGGGTTCGAGGTTGTCGGTGGTGCTTTCGAGTTGGTGGGTGATGCGTTGTTTGTTTTCTCTTATTTTCTGCAGTCGTGCTTTGATTTTGTCTTGTGGCCATTCGGGGTCGCCGATGAGGTCGAGGAATCGGTCTTCCTGGCGGTCGAGTTCGGTGAGTTGCGCACGCAGTGAGGTGCAGAGCTTGGCCGTCGTCTCCTTGGAATCGTCTATCGCAGAGGTGGCTAGGCTTTCGAGTGTCTTACGGTGCTGTTCAGAGATGCTGATTTGGTTGTAGTGTTGGGTGACGGCGTGTTCGACTTTGTGGAGGGGTAGCGCGGGGAGGTCGCAGTCGGCTTCTTGAACGCCGCGGCAGATGTAGTAGAAGTAGCGTCGGCCGGTTTTGCTGGTGCTGGGTCGTAGGATGAGTCGGCGGCTGTGGGATCCCAGAAGTCGACCACCTACGCTGAGCAGCAGCTTCACGCCGCTCGTTCATACTCGTGATCAAGCCACCAAGTATCGGGCGGCGCGTGATCCGTTCATGGCTGAGGTCCGCGACGGGGTGGGTCGGTTGCGGTGGGCGAAGGTCGCGGGAGCGGTGCGGTCGTCTGCCGTTGTAGTGCCGGATGTACTCGGTGAGTACCACACGCAGGTGCCGCTGGTTGAAGATCAGAATGCGGTCGGTGAGTTCGGCTCGGAGAGTGCGGACGAACCTTTCGGCGAAACAGTTCGCTCTCGGACAGCGAGGAGGAATCTTAACTACGTGGATTCCCACGTCGGTGAGGACAGCATCGAAGGACGGGGTGAACTGACCGGCCCGATCTCGGACGAGAAACCGGAACTCAGTGACGCGATCACCAAGATCCATCATCAGATTGCGGGCCTGCTGTGTAGTCCACCGGCCGTCCGGATTCGTGGTCATGCCCAGCAGGTGCACGGCCCGGTTGCCGACCTCCAGCACGAAGAACACGTAGATCCGCTGGAGTGTGACTGCGCAGTCCACGTGGAAGAAGTCGCAGGCCAGCATGGTCGACGCCTGGGCGCGCAGGAACTGGCGCCAGGTCGTGTCGGTGTCCCGGAGCGGCGCCGGGGGTATCCGCAACTGTTGGAGAACGCGGCGGATCGTCGACGCCCCCACGCAGTGGCCGAGTTTGAGCAGCTCGCCCCGGATTCGCTGGTATCCCCAGCGGTGATTCTCCCGGGCCATACGCTCGATCAGCACGGCCACCGCGTCCTGGAGGGGCGGACGTCCGACGCGGTTGGGACAGGTCCACTTCTTGGCCACCAGGCGCCGATGCCAGCGCAGGATCGTGCCCGGTGTGACCAGGTGATGCCCCCGCAGTATCTGCGGCAGCCTCCGGACGAGCGCGGCGAACACCGCTCGGTCCGCCCAGTCCAGGCGCGGCTTCGGGTTGGCTCTGCGCAGCACGGCGACTTCGTGACGCAGCACCAGAAGTTCGACGTCCTTGGACGCCGGCGAGCGGCCGAGCAACAAAATCAGGTTCACAAGCTGGAGGAAGATCAGGTAAAGCAGACGCAAGGACACGGCTCACGATCATGCCCGCGCGGCCGAACGCACCGATCAACCAGGTCACAGGCGCAGGCCGACTTCTGGAACCCTACAACCTCCTCGTCGTGGCTCAATCTGGTCGAACGGTGGTTCCGAGACCTGACCGATAAGGCCATCCGCAGGGGTGTGTTCCACAGCGTCAACGATCTCATCACGGCGATCGAGGACTACCTAAAAACC
>JALZHU010000359.1 GCA_030860695.1 Actinomycetota bacterium | reverse complement strand
GTCCTCGACGTCGACCTCAGCGACCACCTCGATCCACTCGGACCGGACGGTAAACCGACAGCACAGCATCGCACCCTTAGCGGCGATCCGGACCAGCATGGCGCAGGCATCGTCCACCGCCATCCGCAGGTCATCGACCGAATCGAGCTCGAAGCCGGCGCGAGCCGCCAGATCAGCAGCGACCGCGCGAATCACCGGAATCACGACGGTGCTGGCTGCGGTATGCACCTCGATCGACAGCACTGGCTGCCCCAGGGGAGGGCTGGCCTGCGCTGGGTCACCGATCTGCGCCGGGCCACCGATCATCGAGCCGCGGCTATCCACGTGCCTCCCCACGCATCGCAATTCCGCATCAGCGGCGACGCAGGTTGATGCATGCCATCGTCGTCTCCTTCGGCGATCAGCTACCACGGGTCGGGGTAGGGCAGCGCTTCCGGATCTCGACGGAACTTCCCGATGTCGACAAGACCCAAACTCCGCCGAGACCGGTTCCCGCCGAGCTGGGCTCGACCCCGGCTCGACCCGCCCCCGGTAACACCGATGACCGCAAGACCAACCGACGCAAAGACATTGCCACATGATCAGCAGGCCACCGATTTATAGGGCTGTGCACCGATCGGAAAGGCTGCGCCGGATGGGTGGTCGGGGATCTCAACCTGCTGAGCCGGGACGGGAACGTCGACATGACGTCGGTTCGCACTACCAACCCAGATCAGGTCGATGGGACCAGCTCGACGCCCCGCGGCGGCTTGGTACGCCTGAGCCTGAAGCCGAGTAATTCCGCCAGCGGTGCTCTGGACGGGGCATGGTGGCCACGGTCGACAGATCCCGCCACCGAGCTCGTCGCGCTGAGTGAGCAAGTCGGAGCCCGGCGCGCCTTGGTCCGTCGGATCGGGCTAAACATGGCCGGATGGGATAGCGCTCCACGTCGAATCTGGCTCGCCAGCGGCCGCAAGGTTGCCGTGGACTGGTTTCAAACCTCCGGTGTCCATTCGGCCAGGATCCTCGGCACCGACAATCAGCGGATCGATCTGCTGCTCATCCCTGTCGAGACCACGCCAGCCAGCGCTGAGCTGGCGCTGACGATGGCTACCGATGGCCACGATCCTAAGATCACCGCACCTGATGGCCATCACTCCGCGCTCGTGCACCCTCTGGAGGAAGCCCAGGCATCCTGGGCGATCGGTTTGGCCCGCTCACGGACCAACTCAACGCGGGACAACGAGGGTAAGAGCTCGGACCACCCTGTCCACGACCGCACCGCTGACAGCCCACCCAGCGACGCCGTCAGTCGCCGACGCATCGTTGTTCTGCCACAGGGACCCAGCTAAACGGATCGATCTCCCCTCCTCGATCGGAAGGACCAGCGACATGGTCATGGCAACAGGATCAACACCCGGCAGCAGCTGCTTGACGAACAAGCTGGTGCCACTGACTTCGGAACAATTCCCGGCGACGACTGACACGATGAGACGGCCTGCCCTCACCAGACACACGACGCCACCGTGGAGCACAAGTGACCGACGGGGAACGAACGCCTGCGACGATCATCGATACCACGGTGGCGAACCCAGGATGTGTTCAACCTCAAGGTGAAACGAGGTTCACATGTTACCAGGAGTACCGTGCCGGATCGGATCCGGCTGCTGCAGTTGGACCGCCGCTGCCGGTAATCCTCCCCCCGTGCACATGCGCGTGTCACGCTGACAGCGTTATCCCTCTCCCGGTGGACGCCCTGTCTGGTTCCGTGTCCGGCCTGTGGGTGCCAGAAACTCAGCACGCCTCACGCCACCTGCTGATACTCGTGGAGCAGGCCACCGAGCCGTCACGTCGTCGGACGTTGTTGGTCTCGCTTGGTGTGTGATGGGGGAGTGGTCGTAGGGGTGAGCCTTGGTCGAGCGCGCGGTGCGGCCGGTGAGTGTTGAAGTGGTCCTCGTACTCACGGACAACGGCTGCGGCATGTCGCTGGTTGATGATCAGGGTGCGGTCGAGGAGTTCGTGGCGGATGCTGCCAACGAAGCGTTCGGCGATCGCGTTGGCCCGCGGTGCCCGGACCGGCGTCCTGATGATGCTGATATCGATCGCAGTGAAGACGGCGTCGAAGGCGGCGGTGAACTTCGCATCGCGGTCCCGGATGAGGAATCGGAAGCGTCGGTTGGCGTCGTTGAGGTTCATGGTCAGGTTGCGAGCCTGCTGGGTGAGCCAGGCGCCGGTTGGGTGGGCGGTGACACCGAGGATGTGCACACGTCGTGTGGCGTGCTCGATCACGAAGACCGCATACAGCCGGTGCAGTGTGATGGCGTCGATATGAAACAGGTCGCAAGCCAGAATCGCGTGTGCCTGCGCCCGCAGAAACTCAGCCCACGTGGGTCCGGCTCGACGTGGTGAGGGGTGGATGCCGGCACGGTGGAGGATCTTCCAGACCGTAGAGGCGCCGATCTGATAGCCGAGACCGGCAAGCTCGCCGTGGATGCGTCGGTATCCCCAGGCGGGATTCTCGGTGGCCAGGCGGATGACCAGGGCGCGCACGCCGGCTGGGATGGCTGGTCGACCGGGTCGGGCGGGCTGGGTGGTCCAGCGGCGGGCAACCAGTTGTCGGTGCCAGCGCAGGATCGTGGACGGTGTGACGAGCAGCCCGAGGCGTCGGCGGACCGGTAGCAGTCGGGTGAGGGCGGCGATCACGGCTCGGTCGGTCCAACTCATCTGCGGCCGTGGCGTGCGTCGTCGGAGCACGGCGAGCTGGTGGCGCAGGACCAGGATCTCGATCTCGTTTGTGGTGTCGGATCGGGCGCGCAGCACCATCCAGCCCACGAGCTTGGAGAACATCAAGTAGATCAACCGAAGCGCCACCGGCGGATCATGCCAGCCTCCCGACGGCGACCAAGCAGCAGGTCACCGGCTGCGCGCGCAGTTTCGGGCACCCACAGGATCAGCAGGCCATGGAGGCGTCGTGTTCGGCGTGGGCCTGTCTGAGCAGAGCCATCAGCTTCTCCTCTTCGCGGATCCTCGCCCGGTACTTCTCTGGCAGCTTCTTGAGCTGTGCCTCCTCGGCGAGGAGCTTGCCGAATATCTCCTCGCGCCACGCCGGGTCCTTCTCGACGTCGAGGTACTCCGTGGCGTGGCGCCGGGCCGCTGAGACCGTGTTGTGCGCCTTGCCCTTGGTGCTGAGCAGCGAGGCGAGCACGGTGACGATCAGGACACCGATGATCACGGTGAGGGACAGGCCAGTGCTGATCTCCACAACGTTCACCAGCTGGCCGTCGTTGATGAACGGCACGTTGTTCTCATGCAGCGCGTGCAGGATGAGCTTCACTCCGATGAAGCTCAGGATGGTGGCCAGGCCGTAGGTCAGGTAAATGAGGCGGTCCAGTAGACCGTCGATGAGGAAGTAGAGCTGGCGCAAACCCAGCAGGGAGAATGCCGTGGCGGTGAACACCAGGTAGACGTTCTGCGTCAGCCCGAAGATCGCTGGAATGGAGTCCAGCGCGAACAGGATGTCCGTCCCACCGATAGCGGCCATCACCAGCAACATCGGGGTCATGACCCGCTTGCCATTCTCAACGGTGAACAGCTTGTCGCCGTCGTAGGTGTCCGACGTGTGGAATAGCCTCCGGGCGAGCCGGACCACGAAGTTGTCCGGGGAGCGGCTCTCTGAATCCGCGGGTTTGATCAGGTTGCCGGCGGTGATGAGCAGGATGAGGCCGAAAAGGTAGAACACCCAGGCGAAGGAATTGATCAGTGCGGCGCCCAGGAAGATGAAGCCGGTCCGGGCGATCAGTGCGAAGACGATGCCCAACAGCAGCACCTTCTGCTGGTCGGCCCGGGGAACCTTGAAGCTGCCCATGATGATGAGGAAGACGAACAGGTTGTCGACCGACAGCGCTTTTTCCGTCACGTACCCGGCGAAGTACTCGGTTCCCATCGTCGCGCCGCCGAAGATCCACACGCCGACGCCGAAGAGGATCGCGATGCCCACGTAAATGACCGACCACACGGCGGCTTCGGACAGCGTGGGGACGTGCGCCTTGCGCACGTGAAAGACGAAGTCGAACAGCAGCAAGCCGACGATCCCGACGATCGTCAGCCACCAGACAGCGCCCGGTACGTCCATTGACAGGCTCCCGGTTCAGCGTGGACCGGCCGGCGGGCCGGTCCTCTCGACCACCCCTGCCCGCCACCGGATCGCACCCGACCATCGACAACGGCTAGGCGGGCCTCACTCTACGGACGACCCAGAGGCTCCGCGGGCGGAGCGCTCGCGAGGGCTCTGTTGCGTAGGCGAGGTGCAGACGAGATTTTCCGCTGTGCTGCCTCGATCAGATGGCGTGGGCGAGCTCGGTGAAGATCGCTGTGAGCCGATGCCGTTGGTCGACATCTACGCTGAGTTCGTAGTGGCCACGGCGGAGATTTTGCGCCAACGCGTGCCCGGCGCTGATCATCCCTGCCGAACGGAACCGTTTCAGACCGCGCATCGACCGCTGCCGCGCCTTCGGACGCCCATGATCGACTTCGACGGGGTTATTTGCGTACTGCTCGGTGACGTGGCACGCGGCGGGGATCAGCTCCTCGATCACTCGTAGGTAGGTCGGTGCCCGGTCGGTGGTCACCTCGGTCGGGTGCGGGCTGTGATCGAGGGTGTGGATGAAGAACCGGCTGTGGGGTTCCAGAAGTCGGCCTGTGCCGCTGGCCAGGGAGATCGGCCGGGTTTGGCTGGCAGGGCATGATCGCCAGCCGTGTCGTTGCGTCTGCTCTACCTGATCTTCCTGCAGTTGGTGGGCCT
>JALZHU010000080.1 GCA_030860695.1 Actinomycetota bacterium | reverse complement strand
TATCGGGGCAATGAGGCGGTCGATAGCCCCGATATGTCTCCATGTCGGAGCTGTCGCGCAGCAGGTCGAGCACCCGGTCGGCCGCCTGGCCCACCTGGCTGCTGGCGGCACGGGCCGCGCGGGCGGCGGCAGGGACGGGTCGCCCCGCCCTGCGCTCGGCGGAAAAGACGTCTACTGCTGGGATCTGGGCAAGCTCGATGAACACGGTCACTGGCCCGTGCTCGTCGCTCAGCCGGGGCCTGAGCTTGCTCTGTAGCGGTCCCGGTGGTAGGCCAGCCGCGGGCGGCAGCCCGATCGCAAGCTCTCGCGCTCCAGAATGGCCATCGGAATGCCCACTAGCCTGACCATTCGCCGGGCCGCTGGCTCCAATCGAGGCTGCGACGGTGAGCACGAACACCACGACGGCCGAACGACTCCGCTGGCTAGCCAACTGGCCCATGATGGGGGTGGACGGCACTGACAGACCGTATCCAGTCGAACGCGTTTTGTGGCCAATCGGGGCGAGGTGATCTAGCTCCCAAAGAGGACGAAGTGAGCCGGCCCCAAGGAGTTCAGTCGAACGTCACCGAGCGGACCGTGCGAGCGCCGACCGCTGAACCGATGGCCTCCAGCACCTCGGTGGGAACGGGTTGGTCCACTCGCAGGACCATAATCGCGTCAGTGCCCGCGGTCGTCTGACTGATTTGGGCCGCCTCGATGTTGACGCCGGCATCGCCCAGAAGCATGCCGACGGTTCCCATCACACCCGGACGGTCTGGGTACTCCATGAAGACGGCCTCGCCCTGGGCACGCAGGTCGAAGTGCCGGCCATCGATCTCGACCAGCTTCTGCACCTGTGCAGGCCCGGACAGCGTCCCTGAGACGGAGTAGACAGCGCCGTCGGCAAAGGCGCCCCGCACACTGACCACACTGCGGTGGCTTGGACTCTCCGGCGCGGTGACCACGGCGATGGCGACCCCCCGCTCCTGCGCTAGCCGCGGCGCGTTGACGAAGGTGACCTGGTCCACTACGCCGGTGAAGATCCCACGCAGCGCCGCGAGCTGCAGGACGGAGACGTCCTCGGCCGCCAGCTCACCGCGCACGTCCACGGTTACCGAGGCAGGTGGGCGATCGGTCAGCGCGGTGAGCACGGTGCCTAGCTTTTGGGTCAGGGGCAACCAGGGCCTAACTTCCTCACCCACTACACCACCGGTGATCACGTTCACGGCGTCGGGAACGAACTCGCCGCGCAACGCGAGCAGCACGCTACGTGCGACGTCGGTACCGGCGCGGTCCTGCGCCTCAGCGGTGGAGGCACCCAGGTGCGGCGTGACGACCACCTGTGGCAGCTCGAACAATGGGCTGGCGGTGCACGGCTCAGTGGCGAAGACGTCTATTCCGGCCCCGCCGACTTGCCCATCCCGCACCGCCTCAGCCAGCGCTTGCTCGTCCACCAAGCCACCGCGGGCGGCGTTGATGATCAGCACGCCTGGTTTGGTCTTGGCGAGCTGGTCGGCGCCGATCAGCCCCAGCGTCTCGGGAGTCTTGGGCAGGTGGATCGAGATCGCGTCGGCCTGGGACAGCAACTCATCCAGGTGAACCAGCTCGATGCCCAACTGAGCGGCCCGTACCGGGGACACATAGGGGTCGTAGGCGATCAGCTCGGTTCCGAAGACCGCCAGGCGCTGGGCGACCAGTTGGCCGATCTTGCCTAGGCCTATCACACCGACGGTCTTTCCGGACAGCTCGACGCCATTGAATGAGCTGCGTTTCCATTGCCCGCTACGCAGGCTGGCATCTGCCGCCGGGATGCGCCGAGCCACCGCGAGCAACAAGGCGACAGCGTGCTCGGCGGCCGAGACGATGTTGGAGGTTGGCGCGTTGACGACCATCACCCCGCGCTCGGTGGCCGCCGGCACGTCGACGTTGTCCAGCCCGACACCAGCCCTGGCGACGACCTTGAGCCGGTGGGCGTGCCCAAGCGCCTCTGCATCCACCCGGGTGGCCGAGCGCACCAGCAGGGCGTCGGCGCTGGCCAGCGCTTCGAACAGGGCCTCGCGGTCGGTGCCGTCGACATACCGGACGTCAACCTCGTCACCGAGGATGTCCAGCACCGACGGCGCAAGCTTCTCGGCGATCACAACGAGCGGTCGGCTGGGATCTGGTCGGTGAGGATTGATCACGGCCGCCGAGTCTACTGAGGCTCGGTGCGACGGAGTGCGTCATGTGTCCCAGCACACCGATCCTGAACTCGACCTGCAAGATCGACGCTTCTAAGCAGCACTTCCTCTGAGTGGCGGAGCACAAGCTCACTGTCCTTTACGATCACCTGATAGGCCCGCACCGGCGATTCGCCGGTGGTGCACTGACCGTCAGCCAACCGAAACGCGTGGTTGTGCAGCGGGCAGATTGCGGACACCGCACGCACCCCGCCAGCGCGCAGCCGGAACATCGCTACCTGCTCGTCACCGATGACGAACGCCGCGCTCTCCAACCCTGGTAACGCAGCGGTTGGAGCGGTTGGGGAATGGGCTCCGTAGCGCTCAGCCCCGGTTGCGCTGGGGCTTTGCTGCAGTTCTCCCACGTGAAGATCGTGAGGCTGAGTGGGGCACCGGGAAGCCGGCCGCTGAGGCGAATCCTGGCGGTTACGAGGACGAGCCGCCGTTCTGGCCGGCCCGCCCGGGTGATCCCCGCGAGAGGAGGGGCTCACCCGGGCTCTACCCCCGGCCGACGCACCGATAAAGAGGTCTGATCAGCGCCCCAGATACCCGCATCAGCCAAAAGGAGTACCGTGAGCACCATCACCATCGCGGTACTCGTGAGCATGGGCGGTGCTGCCGGCAGTGGGCAACAAGCGGGCCGTACTTCTCCGGCACAAGAGGTAGCCGTCTTGGGGGCGCTGGCAACCAGGTCACACGACGATCCGCATCGGCCTGCCGTGGCGGTCGAGCTCACCGCCTAGCGTCTCAGCGCATCCCTCGGCCCAGCGCCGCGCGGACCACGCGGCGGCCAGCGCGTCGAGCGCGTCGTCGAGCCCAACCCGTTCGGGTGCGGTGGCCAGCGCCGCCGCGACGTTCACGACGGATGAAAGCGCGGTCATCCGCTGCCAGGCACCCGGCGCACTCTTTTTCCGGGCGAATGCCACGCCGGGTGCCATGGCCCGGAAGGACACCTCGGGATGCACCTCGACGACATGCGGCGGCAACGGCAACACGTCCCACTGCCGGATCTTCGGCACAATGCCCCAGGTGTAGATCGTCATCCCGGCCTCACCACGTTCCCGCAGCGCCGCGCAGGCCTCGGAGTGGCTGGCCGCGTTGAGCACCGCTCGGACCGGGGCGAAAAAGACCGAGGCAGCCGCCCGGCCCAGACGTTGACGGGCCTCCAGGTCACAGCGCCGCGGACCCTGCTCTGGCAGGCCGACCGGCACGTCCACCCCAACCGCAGCGCAGCCTGCCACCTGGTCGAGCACCACCGTGGCATTCTCGGCCACCGCCCACGAGACCGCGTCCTCGCACAGCACCGCGACCACCCAGCGATCACCCGCGCCATCCACCCCGGCAATCATTGGCAGACTCCCCGCCGTGCACGTCTAATCGGCTCCGACCACGCAGGTCGAACTTCGCCAAACTGCTCACCAGATGGTCTCGCGTGGGTAGGGATGCTCCCGTATCCGTCGGTCCTTGCTCGCCAACGACCAGCCGCATTCCACCGCCGTGGCATAGATCAAATAGATCAAGCGGTCCGCCGGCTTGCCGGGGAACGCCGGTCGTTCGTGGCCGTCAGGCGGTGTCGGTGAGCGGGCGGTCTATCCAGGACATTAACCCGCGCAGCCGCGCGCCGACCTGCTCGATGGGGTGTTGTTCTCCCTCGGCGCGCAGCTTGGTGAAGTTTGGCCGCCCGTTGTCGTCCTCAGCGACCCACTCGTGGGCGAAGCTGCCGTCCTGGATCTCGGTGAGAATCCGGCGCATTTCGTCTTTGACTTCGGGTGTGATGATCCGCGGTCCGCGCGTGAGGTCCCCGTACTCTGCGGTGTCGGAGATCGAATAGCGCATCCGGGAGATCCCGCCCTCGTACATCAGATCGACGATGAGCTTGACCTCGTGCAGGCATTCGAAGTACGCCACCTCGGGCGCGTAGCCGGCCTCGGTAAGCACCTCGAAACCAGCCTGCACCAGTGCGGTCAACCCGCCACAGAGCACCGCCTGCTCACCGAAGAGATCGGTCTCGGTTTCCTCAGTGAAAGTGGTCTTGATCACGCCAGCGCGGGTACCGCCGATCGCCTTGGCATACGACAGCGCCAGCGCCTGAGCACTGCCAGTGGGGTCCTGCTCAACTGCGATCAGGCAGGGCACCCCCTTGCCGTCGACGAACTGCCTGCGCACCAGATGGCCGGGTCCTTTGGGCGCCACCATGGCCACGTCCACATCAGACGGTGGGCGGATCAGGTTGTAACGGATGTTGAAGCCATGCCCGAACAACAGCGCGTCACCTGAGCTCAGGTTCGGCGCAATGTCTTGCGTGTAGATGGTGCGCTGCTTGGTGTCTGGTGCGAGGATCATGACGACGTCTGCCTCAGCCGCCGCCTGCGCCGGCGTCACCACGGGCAGGCCCTCGTCCGCTGCCTTCGGGCGCGACTTGGATCCCTCCGGCAAACCGACGCGGACGTCAACCCCGGAATCGCGCAGGGACAACGCATGCGCGTGCCCCTGACTGCCGTAACCGATCACAGCGACGTTCCGCCCGGCAATGATCGCCAGATCGGCATCGTCGTCATAGAAAACTTCTGCACTCATCAGTAGCTCCTGATCTTGTTCGATACCGCCGTGCGGAACGTCCTGATCACCATTTGTGTGCGTCTAGCTACATTTCGTGGGCGTCTATGCACGCAAACAGTGATCACCCTGCACCGGACGCATCTACGAGCTTGAAACTGCGCATGCGCCGGTGCAGTTCTAGCGCAGTGGGCCGGCGGTGATGGCGCGGGGACCGCGGCCCATGGCGACCATGCCGGACTGGACCATCTCGCGGATGCCGAAGGGCTCGAGCATCCGCAGCAGTGCATCAAGCTTGTCGGCGGTGCCGGTGGCCTCAATGGTCAGCGCTTCCGGGGAGACGTCGACGACCTTGGCTCGGAACAGCGCGACCGTCTCGAGCACCTGGGAACGCACCGTGGTGTCGGCTCGAACCTTCACCAGCAACAGTTCCCGCTGCACGGCCATCGCCGGGTCCAACTCAACAATCTTGATGACATTGATCAGCTTGTTGAGTTGCTTGGTGACCTGCTCCAAGGGCAGCTCATCGACGGCGACCACGATGGTCATGCGGGAGATGTCCGGGTTTTCGGTGGGCCCGACCGCCAATGAGTGGATGTTGAACCCGCGGCGGCTGAACAGCCCGGCCACCCGGGCCAGCACGCCGGGCTTGTTCTCCACCAGCACCGACATGGTGTGAGTGGACATCAGGATCCGTCCTCGTCGAACAGCGGGCGGATGTCTCGCGCCGCCATGATGTGGTTGTTGCCGGTGCCGGCCGCGACCATCGGCCACACCTGGGCGTCCTTGCCCACCACAAAGTCGATCACAACTGGGCGGTCATTAATCCCCATCGCTTGCTCGATGACCTTGTCGACGTCCGGCTCTGCCTCGCAGCGCAACCCCACGCAACCCAGTGCCTCGGCGAGCATCACGAAGTCCGGGATGCGGGAGTGGGTCCCGAGGTCGGTCTGCGAGTAGCGCTCGGAGTAGAACAAGTTCTGCCACTGCCGGACCATGCCGAGGCTCCCGTTGTTGATCACGGCGACTTTAATCGGGATGTTCTCGATGGCGCAGGTGGCCAGTTCCTGGTTGGTCATCTGGAAGCTGCCGTCGCCGTCGATGGCCCAGACCGCAACGTCGGGCCGGCCCAACTTGGCACCCATCGCCGCCGGCACGGCGTAACCCATCGTGCCCAGGCCGCCGGAATTGATCCAGCAACCCGGCTTCTCGTGCTTGATGAACTGCGCCGCCCACATCTGGTGCTGACCCACCCCTGCGGTGTAGATCGCATCCGGCCCGACCAGCGCGCCGATTCGTTCGATCGCGAACTGCGGAGAGAGCATCCCATCGGTGGGACGGTCATAGCCCAGCGGGAACGTCTGCTGCCAGTTACGCAGCTGCCGCCACCACGCAACCAGATCCGGACGGCTGGACACGAATTCGGCCCGCACGGCCGTAATCAGCTCTTCGATCACTTCAAGGCAATCACCGACGATGGGCACATCGGCCCGCCGGTTCTTGGAGATCTCGGCCGGGTCGATGTCGGCATGCACCACCGCGGCGTCCGGCGCAAAGGACGACAGCTGCCCGGTGACCCGGTCGTCAAACCGGGCACCCAGCGCCACCAGCAGATCCGAGCGCTGCATCGCCGCAACCGCAGCCACCGTGCCGTGCATACCGGGCATCCCCACATGCTGTGGGTGCGAATCGGGAAAGGCACCACGAGCCATCAGCGTGGTCACCACTGGCGCCTCCGTGAGTTCGGCCAGCTCCCGCAATGCCGCGGTGGCCCGCGCCTTGATCACGCCGCCGCCAACGTAGAGCACTGGGCGGCGGGCGGCGGCGATCAGCCGGGCGGCCTCGCGAATCTGCTTGCCGTGCGGCCGGGTGGTCGGCCGGTAACCGGGAAGCTGCAGCTCGGGAGGCCACACAAAGGAGGTCTGCTCCTGCAGCACGTCCTTGGGGATGTCCACCAGCACCGGACCCGGGCGGCCGGTGGCGGCCAGGTGGAAGGCCTCCGCGATCGCCCTCGGGATCTCCGCCGGATCCTTCACCAGCATGTTGTGCTTGGTGACCGGCATTGTGATGCCGGTGATATCCGCCTCCTGGAAGGCGTCCGTGCCGATCAACGGCCTGGTCTGCTGCCCGGTGATGGCCACCACAGGCACCGAATCCATATGCGCGTCAGCCAGCGGCGTGACCAGGTTCGTCGCACCCGGGCCCGACGTCGCCATGCACACCCCCACCCGCCCGGTGGCCTGTGCATATCCGGTGGCGGCGTGTCCGGCTCCCTGCTCATGGCGGACCAGCACATGGCGGACCTTCGTGGAATCCAGCAACGGGTCATACGCTGGCAAGATCGTGCCGCCAGGGATACCGAACACCGCTTCACATCCGAGCGCTTCCAGGGAGCGCACGAGAGCTTGCGCGCCGGTGACCCGCACTGGTGCACCTAAGGGTGGGACCGGTTTGGGCGGTCGCACTGGGTTCGACATTTCTCTGGGCACTTCTTTGGGGGTCACGGTCGTCATGGTCCTGCCTTAACTCAGCATTTGCTCGCCCCGGGCATCAAAAAACCCTCGCCGCCCGGGTCGAGCTGAAGCGAGGGTTGGCGCGTCGACGTCTGTGGCTCTTCAGACGACGCGCCTCTGACGTACAAGGACGGTGGGAATCAGCACGTCGGCGACGGTAACGGCCCGCCCCCAGCACCGTCAACCTAGTGGGAGCCCTTCCCACATTTTGGGAAGGGAAGTCACGCCTGGGCTTGCCTGCTGAGCAGAGCGACGCGAGCAAGCCCGCCGCCGGGTCAGCGCGAACACCCCCTGGACGATCGCGCACCGGATGCTGCGCCAGAACCTCGGCAGCCCGCGCGTGTCGCTAGTCACGCCGCCACCACCGAACCCCGACCCGAATGGACTGGGCGACGCACGTTCGTTCCAACTGCGTGCGCTTATTGAGACACTGGATCTGTTTGAGTTACAAAGTAATGACGGTGAACACTAAGACATAGCATCGAAACGCATCCGAGGAAGACGCGGCCTGGCACGCCGCCCGCCGGGCTTGCTAGCTGGGGAAGAAGGACACCGGGCCGGAGACAGTGAGGCCCACCTCGTCGTCGGGGTGCAGCCGGTGTCCATCGGAGGTCCTGGCGGTCACCGGGACAGCACCGTCGGCTAGGGCGAGGCGCACCAGCGCTTCGTGCCCGTAGAAGACGACACGCGCCACACGTGCAAGCACCCCGCGGTCCGGGGGGCCCAGTAGAACCTGTTCGGGTCGTAATACCACGGTTCCGCGTGACCCGGGCGTCGTTTCGGTGGCGCGGACCGGCAACATCCCCAGCGCGCAGTCCGCAGCATCCGTGCTGCTCAGCACGGCGTCGAGCACGACCGCCTCGCCGATGAAGGTAGCGACGTGCAGGTTCCGAGGGGTGCTGTAGAGATCGGCGGGAGTCCCGGCCTGCACGATGGCACCGTCCTGCAGTACTGCGACGACGTCAGCCGTCGACAATGCCTCCTGCTGATCATGGGTGACTAGCACCGCGGTGGCCCCGGTGATGTGCAGGGCGAGGCGGACATCTTCGCGAAGCGCCACGCGCAGCCCCGTGTCCAGCGCGCTGAACGGCTCGTCGAGCAGCACGAGAGCTGGGCCAGGGGCCAGCGCACGAGCCAACGCCACCCGCTGCTGTTGTCCGCCGGACAGCTCGGCGGGCATCCGGCTTCCGTAGCCGCCGAGGCCGACCAGGTCGAGCATCTCGGCCACCCGGCTGGAGCGCCGGTCGCGGGGCAGACCGAAACCGATGTTTCCCGCGACCGACAGGTGCGGAAACAGCGCCCCCTCCTGCGGCACCATGCCAACTCGCCGACGCTCCGGCGGGATTGCCACCCCGGGCCCGGTAACCAACCGGCCACCGATCACCACCTCCCCGGCGTCGGCGGTGTCGAAGCCGGCGACGATCCGCAGCAGCGTGGTCTTGCCGCAACCCGAGGGTCCGAGCACCGCGGCCAGCGCACCTTCCGGAACGGTGAGGTCCACGCCGCGCAGCACGGTTGTGGTAGCAAAGCCCTTCCAGACCCCACGGACGCGGAGCTCACTCACGACGCTCCCCCTGCGCGACCCCAACGGCGGCCCAGCAACGCGGTCGGCAGGGCCGCGATCAGGAGCAGCGCCGCGGCGTACGGCGCGGCGCCGGCGTACGCGCCGATCTCAGTGCGTCCCCACAGCTCGGTGGCCAGGGTCTCCATCCCGGTCGGACGCAGCAGCAGAGTTGCGGGCAGTTCCTTCATACAGGTCAAGAACACCAGCGCGGCGCCGGCGGCCAGCCCTGGGCCGGCCAGCGGCACCGTCACGCTGCGCAGCACTCCGGCGGGGCTGCGGCCCAGCGAGCGGGCCACTTCCTCCAGCTGAGGCGGGGATTGCGCCACCGACGCCCGCACCGCGGCCACCGCGGCTGGCAGGAACAGCACCGCATAGGCCAGCACCAACAGCGGCAGCTCCTGATACACCGGCCGGGCATAGCGCACCGCGAGGAATACCAGAGACAACGCCACGACGATCCCGGGCAGGGCGTGCCCGGCATAGGCCACCTGCTCCAGTAGCTTGGCCACTCGCCCCTGGTAACGTGCCGCGATCACCCCGACCGACAGAGCCAGTGCGACGGCCATTCCGGCGCCAAGCGCTGAGACGCCCAGGGTGTTGGCCGTCGCGGCACTCACCTCCGCGATGTCCAACCCCGCCGATCTACCCCGGGTCAGCCAGTATCCGAGCGCGCCCAGCGGCACCCCAAGGGCCAGCACGAGGATCAGCCCGCACCAGGCCAGCGCAAGCGGGGTCCACCCGCCGAGCCGAGTACGTGGTCTGCGCCGGGCCGCCCCGCCGCCCAGCCGGGCGTATCCGGCACGGCCGCGGGTGCAGTTCTCCCCCCACACGATCAGCACGGTCAGCGCCACCAGCACACAGCCCAGCACGGCGGCGGGCGTGGGGTCGAAGCTGGACCGGTAGCTGGTATAGATCACCCGGGTGAATACGTCGTAGCGCAGCATCGCGACCGCACCGAAGTCGGACAGCACGTACAGCGCTACCAGCAGAGCACCCCCCGCCGCCGCGGGCTGGACCTGCCGGACCGTCACCGTGATGAAGGTGCGCATCGGCCCGGTTCCCAGCGAGCGGGATACCTCCTCGTGTGCCGGGTCGATCCGGGCCAGCGCCGCAGCCACCGGCAGATAGACGTAGGGATAGCAGCACAGGCTCAGCACCAGGGTGGAGCCGAGGAAACCACCGAACCCGGGAAACAGCGACAACCAGGCAAAGGCCGCGACATAGGACGGCACCGCGAGAGGCAGCGCGGCGAGCACCCCCCACGCCCGCCGGCCCGGCAGCTGGGTCCGCACGATCAGCCCAGCCATGCTTATCCCGAGCACCAGGCACACCACAGTCACCGCCCCGGCCAGCGCCAGGCTGCGCACCACCAGCGCTACCGTCCGGTCCTGCCCCAGCACGTCGACCACGGTGCCGAGCCCACGCTCGGTGGCTCGCACCGCCAGGTAGACCAGCGGCAGCAGAGCGACCGCGGCGGCCAGCACGGCGGGCACCAGCAGCACCGCGGGGGGACGCCCACGGTCCCGGGGGCGTCGGGGCGAGGACCGGGATGGCGCTGCCAGCACCGGTGGGCCGTTGCCGACCGGGGTGCTTGTCACCGGGATCATGTCAAGCCAGCGCCCTGGATCATCTCGAGAGTCTGGTTGAGGGTGCTCAGGTCGGACAGGTCGATCTGGGGTGTTTGCAGGCTTTCCAGTGGCGGCAGGTCGGCGACCGGGGCGACCCCGGCCACGAGTGGGTACTCCTTGGTCTCTTCAGCAAAGTAGGACTGAGGCGGCCAGCTGAGTAGGAACTCGACGAACTGGTGGGCCTGTGTGGCGTGGTCGGCACCTCGCAGGATCCCCACCCCCGCGACGTTGACCAGCGCCCCGGGATCCCCGCCGGGGAGGAACTTCAGCCGGCTCGGCACCGCACCAGGACCCCGCTCGGCGACCTGCTCGTACCAGTAGTAGTGGTTGATCAGGCCGAGTGATAACAAGCCATCGTTGACGGCGTTGAGGATCAGCACGTTGTTGTCAAAGGACTGCACATCGTTGGCGCGCATGTCCTCCAGCCACTTCCGGGTTGCGTCCTCACCGCGCAGCACCCGCATCGCCGTCACGAATGATTCGAAGGAGGCGTTGCTCGGGGCGATGCCAACCTGGCCGCGCCAGCGCGGATCGGTGAGCTCGAACACGCTGTCCGGGACATCCTGCTCAGCGACCTTCCTGGGGTCGTAGACAATCACACGGGCCCGCCCCGACACCCCGACCCAGTTTCCGTCGTCGCCGCGGAAGCGCGCCGGGACGGTGTCGAGCACGGCCGGCGGCAGCTGTTCGAGCCGACCCGCGCGGCTCAGCGCACCCAGTGCTCCAGCGTCTTGCGAGAAGAACACATCGGCCGGGGTGGACTCGCCCTCCTCCAGCAGCTGGGCGGAGAGCTGAGCGGTATTGCCGTAGCGTACAGACGTGGCAATGCCGGTCTGCTGCTCAAACCGCTCGATGAGCGGGCCGACGAGGCCCTCCTGACGGCCGGAGTAGATCACCAGCTGGCTGTCGCCGGTACCGGCGCCACCACCTCCGCATCCCGCGAGTGCCAGCAGCAGTGCCATCACCATCACCGTGGCCAGGCCGCACCACCATTGCCGCACCGCGGACCACCTCCGTGTCACTGAACGCACACTGCCAACACGATAGGGGGATGCTAACTTAGGAACGGCTTACCTGTGCGAGCGAAACCTCGCGCCTGCCACTATGGCGCTGTGACCGACTCCGCCACGGTGACCTTCCGGCTGCCGTTGACTGCCTTGATCGGGGTGTTCGGGCTGGCCGTATGCATCACTCCGGTGGCCTTCGGCGCACCGGGACTGCAGGTGCTGTACCTGATGCCGCTAAGCCTGGCGATCTGGCTAGCGCGGACCCGTACGGTGGTCGGCCCGGAGAACATGGTGGCGTATCGAGTATGGGGCTCACGGCAGATCACCTGGCCCGACCTGGCAGGCCTGCGGATGGATGATCGGTCCCGGGTATGGGCCGTGCTGCGCAGCGGCGACGAAGTGGGACTACCCGCGGTACGAGCCCGCCACCTTCCGGTACTGGCGGCGATGAGCGGCGGGCGGCTGCCCGACCCGCTCGCCGAACCCAGCGAGCGACCAGCGTCCGAAGGCCAGCAGTAGCGTATTTACCAGCGGCACACGGGCATGCACCTAGCCTGGCCGACCGTGCGACCCCCCGTACGGAGCCCAGCCGGTGCCCGCCGCCGCACGATCTCGGTACTGGTCGCGGCGGTGGCGCTGCTATGGGGATGCTCGCTGACGCCCACCTTTCCGGACCGGGACGCTGGACCGTTCCGGCCAAAAACGGAGATCGGGTCGCAGGCCGGACCGCGGCCCGAGATCCCGGGGCCGCCCGGCACACCCGGCCCGGGGGCACCCGGCAGGCCGCCGCCGGGCCCACCGCGGGGTTGCACCGACCCCGACCCACAGGTCATCGCGACGTGCCTGGAACCGATCTCCGCGTTGGCCGTGCTGCCGGGTTCCGCCCCGGTAGGTCTGGCCGCAGAGCGCACCACGGGTCGGATCCTGCGGGTGCAGCGGCAGCGGTCGAATCACGAAGTGGCCGCCCTGGTCGTAGACCCGGCAGGAGACGGCGGGCTCACCGGGCTCGCGCTGTCTCCCAGCTATGCCGAGGATGAGCTGATCTACGCCTATATCACCACCGCCGTCGACAACCGGGTGATCCGGATCGCTCCTGGCGACATGCCCAAACCGGTGCTGGCCGGCATCCCGCGGGGTCCTACCGGCAACGCAGGCTCGCTTGCAGTCGACTCGCAAGGGATGCTCCTGGTCGCTACTGGCGACGCCGGCAACCCCGCTGCCGCCGAGGACCCGCAGTCACTGGCCGGCAAGGTGCTGCGGATCGACACCTTCGGCCGCCCCGCCCCGGGCAACCCGTCTGGCTCGGAGGTACTGGCCAGGGGCCTGCACGCGCCGGGCGGGCTGTGCACCGACCCACTGACCAACGAGCTGTGGGTCACCGACCGGCTGCCCACCCGCGATGTGCTGCGCCGGGTGCGGCCGGGACGCCCGCTGGCCCTGGCCTCCTGGACCTGGGCCGGCGGCAGCGGTGCCGCGGGGTGCGTGGTCATGCTGGGCCGCATCCAGGTCGCGTTCACCAGCGGAGCGCCGATGTTCGCGCTCGGGATCGGCCCGGGCGGCACATTCGTCGGGCCGCCCCTGCAGATCCCGCTAGAGCGCTACGGCCGAATTTCCGCGGCTGCGCTGAGCCCCGACGGGCGGATGATGTGGCTGGGCACGGTCAACAAAACAGGCGCAACGCCGATCTCCAGTGACGAGCGGGTGTTCATGCTACCCGACCCGGTGGGACCCGGTGGCGGCCAAGACTGACCCGACGTGCCGTCAGCCGATGTCAGCTGGCGGCCCTTTCCTTCGGTACGGCCGTCGGCGGGGGCTTAGGTGCTGCGGGCGACGCCTGTGGCATCGGCCTCTTCGCGGTGCCGGCGGCCGATCGGGACGACCAGCGGAGTGCCCGACACGGGATCGGTGACGACCTTGGCGTCGAGCTCAAACACCTCGCGCAGCATCTCCTCGGTGAGTACCTCGTGCGGGGTGCCCGCGACGACGATCCGGCCGTCGCGCATGGCGACGAGCCGCTTGGCGTAGCGGGCGGCCAGATTGAGATCGTGTAGCACCATCACCACGGTGCGGCCCGCCTCGGTGTGCAGCCGCTCGACGAGATCGAGTACGTCGACCTGGTGGGCGAGGTCGAGGAACGTGGTGGGCTCGTCCAGCAGCAGCACGTCAGTGCCCTGGGCGAGCGCCATGGAGATCCACACCCGCTGGCGCTGGCCCCCGGACAGGGCGTCGACCGTGCGCTCGGCGAACTCAGTCATGCCGGTCCAGCCCAGCGCCTCGCTGACAGCCTCCTCGTCATCGGAGGACCACTGCCGGTACCAGGCCTGGTGTGGGTGCCGGCCGCGGGCGACGAGGTCGGCGACGGTCAGCCCCTCCGGCGCGATCGGCGCCTGCGGGAGTACCCCGAGCACCTTCGCGACTTCCCGGGTCGGTCTCTTGTCGATCCGCTTGCCGTCGAGCAGGACGTGGCCGCGTTTGGCAGGCAACAGCCTGCCCAGCGCCCGCAGCAGCGTCGACTTGCCGCAGCCGTTCGGCCCGATCACCGCGCTGACCGTGCCGTCGAGCACGTCGAAGTCAAGCCCGTCGATGACAACATTGTCGCCGTAGGCCAGTTGCAGATCGCGCGCCTGGAGACGGACTGCTGTGTTGGTGCTCGACGCGATCAGCACGTCTTCGGTCATCCGGTGACTCCTCGGTTGCGGCGGGCGAGCAGGTAGAGTAGGTAAGGCGCGCCGAGGATGGCGGTGACGATGCCCACTGGCAGCTCGGCCCCGAGCACGGTGCGGGCGATCAGGTCGGAGCCGACGGTAAGCAGGGCGCCGTACACCGCCGACGCCAGCAACGGGGGCCGGGCCGCGCCGACGAGGCGCTGGCAGATCTGCGGCATGACCAGCGCCACGAACACGATGGGTCCGGCGCTGGAGGTGGCGACCGCGGCCAGCCCGACCGCGACCAGGATCAGCGCGCTGCGGAACCGGTTCACCCGCACACCGAGGCCTCGGGCGGTGTCGTCACCGAACTGCAGCACACCGAGCCCGAAGGCCAGCAGCAAAGCGATCGGGATCAACACGGTCAGCGCGAGCCCGACCGGGATGACGTGTTCCCAACCGCGGGCGTTCAGCGAGCCGGTCAGCCACACGGTGGCTCGGGCCGCCTCGTACACCTCGGCCACCACCAGCAGCCAGGACGTGATCGCCATGGCGACGTAGTAGATGCCGATGCCCACCAGCACCAGCCGGTAGCCCTCGATGCCGCGCCGGTAGGCCAGCGCGTAGACCAGCGCGGCAGCAGCCAGCCCGCCGATCAGTGCGGCGATCGGCAACCCGACCCCGGCCAGCGTGGCGCCGACCGCGCCGTAACTGCCGCCGAGCACGATCACCACCACGGCGGCCGCGCTGGCACCCGCGGTGACGCCGAGGATGTCCGGGCTGGCCAGTGGATTGCGGGCAACGGTTTGGGTGATCGCGCCGGACAGGCCCAGCGCGGCGCCGACGAGGATGCCGGTCAGCGTCCGGGGCAGCCGCAGCTCCAGCACGATGAACTGCTGGGCACCGTCACCGCCGCCGACCAGCACGGCGAGTACCTCAACGAGGGAGATCGGGAAATCGCCCCGGCCGATATTCACCGCGGAGACCAGCACCACCAGGCCGAGCCCGACCAGCGTCACCACAATCATCCGGGGTCGCCACACACCGGAAAACCGGCCTAGCCGCAGCGGCACCCGGCCCGGCACCCGGCCGGTCGGCCGCTCCAGGAGAATCACAGCGTCACCAGCTTGCGGCGGCGAACCAGAGCAATGAGGAACGGCGCCCCGACCAGGGCCAGCACGATGCCCACCTGCAACTCACCCGGCCGCACCACCACCCGACCAAGCACGTCCGCGGCCAGCAGCAACACCGCACCGGCCAGCCCGGACGCCGGCAGCAGCCAGCGATAGTCGGGACCGGTCAAGAACCGGGCGACGTGCGGCACGACCAGCCCGACGAATGCGATCGGCCCGCACGCGGCCACCGCGGCCCCAGTCAGCAGAGTGATCGCGATCAGCCCGATCCAGCGAGTCAGCTGCACCCGTTGACCCAGTCCCCGGGCCACGTCCTCACCGAGGGCGAGCAGGTTCAGCCCCGGTGCGTTGCTGGCCGCCAGCAGCAACCCGATGACCAGGAATGGGGCGACCTGCTCGGCGATCCCGGCGTCCCGCCCGGCCAGTGATCCGACCGCCCAGAACCGGTACGCGTCGAGCGTCTGCGTGTCGGCCAGCACCAGCGCCGAGGTCAGCGCGGCCAGCAGGTAGCTGACGGCGACCCCGGCGAGCGCCAGCGTCACGGGCGTCGGCCCGCCCCGACCCAGCGAACCCAGCAGGAACACCAGCACGCTGGCCGCGAAGGCCCCGGCGAAGGCGAACCAGACGTACCCGTACAGGCTGGTCACACCCAGGGCGTAAATCCCGATCACCACGAGGAACGCGGCACCGTTGCTCACTCCGAGCAGACCGGGCTCGGCCAACGGGTTGCGAGTGTGGCCCTGCATCAGGGCACCGGCGACTCCCAGTGCGACGCCGACCCCGATTCCCAGGATCGTTCGCGGCGTCCGCAGGGAGCGGACCACGATGTCGTCCTCGGTGCCGGTGGGGGAGAAGATCGCGTCCCACACCACACCGATCGGGATCGGCTTCGCCCCGATCGCGAGGCTGGCCAACGCGACAAGAACGAGGAGGGCGAGGAGGGCAACGACAGCCAGCAACCGTCGCCGGCGCAGCACACCCGCCACTTGGCTCCCGGAGGGCGCATCCGGTGGGGACGTACCACCCGCTTCAGCGGTCACCGCAGTCACCTTGCGTCGCCCCTTCACCCGAAAGTGGCCCCAGTGCTTAGGTGAGGCTAACAAGATTTACAACCGCGACGGAAGGCGGGGTTTGGGATTAACGAGGCCCTTACGGAGTGCAGCGCGCCAGTACCAGCTCGCGGACCCGCTGGGCGTCAGCCTGGCCCCCGGTGGCCCTCATCACTGCGCCCACGATCGCGCCTGCCGCCGCCACCTTGCCACCGCGGATCTTCTCCGCAACGTCGGGCTGAGCGGCCAAGGCCTGTTCGACGGCGGCGGCCAACGCGGATTCGTCGGACACCACACCCAAGCCACGGGCGGCGACGATCTCGTCGGGCTCACCCTGGCCAGCAAGGACCCCGTCGACGACCTGGCGCGCCAGATTATTGGTCAACGCACTCTCCCCGACCAGCGCGACCACCCGGGCTACCTGCTCTGGGGTGATCGGCAGCTCAGCGAGCTCCACACCGCGAGAGTTCGCCTGCTGGGCCAGGTAGTTCACCCACCACGAGCGAGCCTCGGCGGCGGGTGCCCCCGCGTCGACGGTAGCCGCGATGAGATCCAGCGCTCCGGCGTTGACCAGGTCGCGCAACTCGAGGTCAGACAGGCCCCACTCGACCTGCACCCGAGCCTGGCGCTGCCAAGGCAGCTCGGGAAGCGTGGCGCGCAGCCGCTGCACCCACTCGTCGCTGGGGGCGATCGGCACCAGATCGGGTTCCGGGAAGTACCGGTAGTCCTCGGAGGTCTCCTTGCGCCGCCCAGGCGACGTGGTACCGGTGGCCTCGTCGAAGTGCCGGGTCTCTTGCACGACGGCGGCACCGGAGGCCAGCACCGCGGCTTGCCGGCACATCTCGTGGCGCACCGCGCGCTCCACCGACCGCAGGGAGTTGACGTTCTTGGTCTCGGTTCGGGTGCCGAAGGTTGCCGCGCCACGCGGCATCAGCGAGACGTTGGCGTCGCAGCGCAGCGACCCCTGGTCCATCCGCACGTCGGACACATCCAGTGCCCGCAGCAGGTCGCGCAGTGCGGTGACGTAGGCGCGGGCGACCTCAGGTGCACGGGCTCCCGCGCCGACAATCGGCTTGGTGACGATCTCGATCAGCGGGACGCCGGCACGGTTGTAGTCCAGCAGGGAGTGACGCGCGCCGTGGATACGGCCGGTCGTACCGCCGACGTGTAGCGACTTGCCGGTGTCTTCTTCCATATGCGCGCGCTCGATGCCGACGGTGAACGTCGAGCCGTCCGGCAGCTGCACCGCTAGCGAGCCGTTTCCCGCGATCGGTTCGTCGTACTGGGAGATCTGGAAATTCTTCGGCATGTCCGGATAGAAGTAGTTCTTCCGGGCAAACCGGCACCACGGGGCAATCGAGCAGTTCAACGCCAGTCCAATGCGGATGACTGACTCCACCGCGGCGCGATTGAGCACCGGAAGTGATCCCGGCAGCCCGAGGCAGGTCGGGCAGACGTGGGTGTTGGGCGGCGCACCGAACACGTTGGCGCAGCCGCAGAACATCTTCGTCACAGTGGACAGCTCGACATGCACCTCAAGCCCAAGCACTGGCTCGAAGCGCTCCAGCACCTCGTCGTAATCCAACAGCGCAGCGGTCATCGGGCTGCGACCCTATCCAGGCTCGGACCCGGCAAGCGGTCCTCGGCTAAATCGGGAACCCGGTGCGCCAGCGGACCGCCATCGGCCGCGTCCCGGGCCGCTTCGTAAGCCGCGGCCACCCGATAGGCTCGGTCGTCGGCCAGCGCGGGCGCCATCACCTGCAGGCCCACCGGCAAACCGTCGTCATCGGATAGCCCGGCCGGAACGGACAGTGCGGCATTACCCGCCAGGTTAGCTGGGATCGTGCACAGGTCCGACAGATACATCGCCAGCGGGTCGTCCACCCGCTCACCGATCCGGAACGCGGTGGTCGGGCTGGTCGGTGAGACCAGCACATCCACCCGTTCGAAGGCCGCGGCGAAGTCCCGGATGATCAATGTGCGGACCTTCTGCGCCTGACCGTAATAGGCGTCGTAGTACCCGGCGGACAGCGCGTAGGTGCCGAGCATGATGCGGCGCTTGACCTCGGGTCCGAAACCGGCCTCGCGGGTCAGCGACATGACCTCCTCGGCACTGCGGCTGCCGTCGTCGCCAACCCGCAGCCCGTAGCGCATGCCGTCGAAGCGGGCCAGGTTCGAGGAGCATTCGCTGGGCGCGATCAGGTAATAGGCGGGCAGCGCATGGTCAAAGGATGGGCAGGACACCTCGACAACCTGCGCGTCCAACTCGCGCAGCCGGCTCACCGCGACCTCGAAAGCGCGCAGCACCCCAGGCTGGTAGCCCTCGCCGCGTAACTGGCTGACCACCCCGACCCGGACCCCGGTCAGGTCACTGCTGGAACCCGCGCGAGTGGCCTGGACCACCGGCGGCACCGGCGCGTTGATCGAGGTGGAGTCCAGCGGGTCATACCCGCCGATCACCTCATGCAGCAGCGCGGCGTCAAGCACCGTTCGAGCCACCGGACCGCCCTGGTCCAGGCTGGAGGAGAACGCCACCAGGCCATGCCGTGAGACACCGCCGTAGGTCGGCTTGACCCCCACAGTGCCGGTCACTGCGCTGGGCTGGCGGATTGAGCCGCCGGTGTCGGTACCGATCGCCAGCGGCACCTCGAAGGCGGCCACCGCCGCTGCCGACCCACCACCGGATCCACCCGGAACGCGGTCGAGGTCCCAGGGGTTGCGGGTGGGCCCGTAGGCGGAGTTCTCCGTCGAGGAACCCATGGCGAACTCGTCCATGTTGGTCTTACCTAGAATTACTACCCCCGCCTCCCGCAGGGTGCGGGTGACCGTGGCGTCATACGGCGGGCGCCAGTTTTCCAGGATCCGCGACCCGCATGTGGTCGGCATGTCGGCGGTGGTGAACACGTCCTTGAGCGCCAGCGGCACACCCGCCAGCGGCGAGGCCGGCGGGTCCCCGCGCTGCAGCCCGTCGTCGACTGCAGCTGCGGCGGCAAGCGCAGCCTCAATGTCCACATGCAGGAAGGCGTGCACCGCGCGATCCACGGCGGCGATGCGGTCCAGATGCGCCCTGGTCACCTCGACCGCGGTGATCTCGCCCGCGTGGATGAGGCTGGCCAGGTCGGCGGCGGGCAGCCGGGTCAATCGCGTCACGACTCGTCCAGGATGCGCGGTACCCGGAAACGGCCGTCCTCAGTGGCATAAGCGCCCGACAGGGCCTGCTGCTGAGTCAGCTCACCGCAGGGCACGTCCGGGCGGAACACGTTGGTCAGCCCTACGGCGTGCGAGGTGGGCAGGATGTCCGCGGCCGCCACCTCGCTGACCCTGGCGACCGAGGTCAGGATCACGTCAAGCTGGCTGGCGAACAGGTCAAGCTCCTCCTCGGTGACGGCCAGCCGGGCAAGCCGAGCGAGGTGCGCGACTTCGTCACGGGAGGTTGTGGGCACGCAGACTCCTGGAGCGCTTGTGGTGGTACTGATTCGGCGAGTCTAGCCGCGGGCTTTCCCGGGGCAGGTAACCCGGCTGCGTGCTAGGGGGCGCAACTTCCGGCTTGCTCTGCCACAATCGGCGGCCGGCGAGCGCATGGACTATGGGGTTCGTGCCTTGATGGAGGGCCTTAATGGAGCTGGCTCGACGGATGAACAGGCACGGCGGCGGATGTCCTTTCTGATCCGGATTCAGCTCCCGGACCGCCCAGGGGCGCTCGGCGGGGGGGG
>JALZHU010000358.1:2221-4833 GCA_030860695.1 Actinomycetota bacterium | reverse complement strand
CCCCGACCCGGCTGGGCCCGGGGCTGGTGGCCCGGATCCGGTTCCACCGGGAATGTCGGGGGAGCCGCCGGCAGCTAACCCGGCGTCCCCCTCCGAACCGGTTGGACCAGGGGGAGGCCCTGTCACGGGTGGCGGCGGTCCCTCCAATGTGGGCACCTCGGCGGGCGGTGGTCCTGGAACGACCGGCGGTTGCACGACCGGCCCGCCGGGTAGGTCCAGGCGAGGTCGTTCGGCCGGCACGACCGTGGGCGCTGGTGCCTCTTCCAGCTGCACCCAACCGGGTAAGATGTCCAGAGTCGTTCCCAAGGTTGCCAGGCCCACAGCAACAGGAAACGCCAGGATTGCGACCAGCAACGCTCGCCGCCGGCGCGCGTTGACCGCCGGGTCCGAGTCCGGGTCCATACCGTTTGTCTTACCCGAGGCCCATGAGGCCCGGATGAGCGGACCATGAAAATGTTTTCATGTGACGGGATCGGATCGGTCGCTGCGGGTGGTCACGCGGCGATCGCGGTACCGACTAGCACCAGCCGCAACACCCGCTCGGTGGCGTCGGTGAGGAACTCCGCGCCCCGGCGCATCGCTGCCTCCAGACTGATCGGCTCGGGCAGGATGGCGGCGAAGGCGTCGATACCGGCGTCGTAGTTAACCCGGGCCTGACCACCGATGGTGCCGGCCAGGGCAATCACTGGCTTGCCGTGCCGCTTGGCGCGCCGGGCCACCTCGGCCGGCACCTTACCCCTCGGGGTCTGCTCATCGATGGCTCCCTCGGCGGTGAGCACCAGGTCGGCACTGGTCAGCGCAGCGTCGAGATCGACATGGTCGAGCATGACCTCGAAGCGAGGCAGCAAACGTGCGTCCAGCCCGGCGGCCAGGCCCGCGCCCAGGCCACCGGAGGCGCCAGAGCCGGCGGCGGTGCGCAGGTCCAGCCCCAGGTCATGTTCGAGGACCTTCGCCCAGCGCTCCATGGCAGTGGAAAGCACCTCGACCTGTTCGGGGTTAGCGCCCTTCTGCGGGCCGAACACTCGCGCCACACCCCGCTCGCCGCACAGCACGTTGTGCGGGTTGACCGCGACGAGCACCTCCACGTCACGCAGCCGTGGATCGAGCCCGTCGAGATCGACCGACGCGACCTCGAGTAGCGCGCTGCCACCACGGCCCACCGGCTCGCCCAGCGCGGTTTGCACCCGTGCGCCCAGCGCCTGCAGCGCGCCGACGCCGCCGTCGCAGGTCCCGGAGTCGCCACAGCCGACCAGGATGCGGTCCGCGCCGGCGTCCAGCGCCGCAGAGATCAGCTCACCAACGCCGTAGCTGGTGGTGGCGCCGGGATCACGCAGCCCGCGGGGCACCAACCGCAGGCCCGCGGCGGCGGCCATCTCGACCACGACGGTCCGCGGCCCCGAGCCGCCGAGCACGGCGATGTGCGAGTCCACCGGATCACCGACCGGGCCGGTAACCCGCAGCGGCACGAGGTGCCCACCGGTGGCCCGGGCCAGCGTCGCCGCCGAGCCCTCCCCGCCGTCTACTAGCGGGAGATAGTGCACGACCGCCCCCGGTACCACCCGCCGCACACCGGCGACGATCGCGTCCGCCGCCTGCTCGGCAGACAAGCTCTCTTTGAACCCGCTCGGTGCAACCACGAAGCGGCGCGGAACGAATGCGGTCATGGCATCCTCCCTAGGGAGTTATCGCAGCGGTAGGCCGAGGTGCGGCCAGAGGAATAGCGAGCAGAGCAGAACCAGGGCGGCGGTCAGCGGCGCCAGCCACATCGAAAGCCGCAGCAAGTCGGTGCGGTCGTAGGTAGGGAGCCCGTCAAGGCGGGCGAACATCGCCACTGGCTTGGCCGACGAGGTCAGCGTGTGGCAGAACCCGGCCGCCGCGGTCGAGGCGAAGGCCACGGCCATCGGGTTGAGCCCCATTGCGATCGCAGCCGGTATCACCAGTGGCACCAACACCGACGACCGGGCGGTGCGAGACTGCACCAGCAGGTGTGCGGCGACACTGAGCGCGACGACAACGGCGAGGAACACCACTGGCGACCCACCACGCATCGGGTCGAATACTGCGCCAGCCAGCCATCCGGTGGCTCCGGACGTCGTCAGTGCCGTGCCCAGCGCCGCCGTGCTGGCCATGAACAGCAGGAGCGACCAGGGCACGCTTCGCACCCCGTCACCCAGCTTCACCGTGCCCAACCGGGGAGCGCTGAGCACCAGCGCGCCGGCCAGGGCGACCAGCGCCGGAGGCAGGCCGTGCAGTGCCTCGGTGCACCAACCCGTCACCACAGCGGCCAACACGGCCGCCGCCCGCAGCTCCGCCCAGGTTAACGGGCCGGCCACCGGATTGGGGGCCTCGGTGCCGAGGTCCGCGGCGGAGACCCGCAGCGGGATGCGCCGGTCCGGCGCCCGGGTGAACAGCATGAGCACCAACTCGGCGGCAGCGTGCGCGGACAGCACAGCCAGCGGTAGACCGAGCAGCAGCCAGTGTGCAAAGCCGATTGTCTGCCCGGTTGTCGCGGCCAAGATCTGGTTGGTGACCAGGTGTGCACCGGCGCCGATCAGAGTGCCCACCGCGGACAGCAGGATGACCGTCGGGAACAACACGGCGAGCGCCCGGAC
>JALZHU010000358.1:0-2211 GCA_030860695.1 Actinomycetota bacterium | reverse complement strand
ACCCGCGGCTGGTCCGCAAGCACCCGCGCCAGCGCCACGAACACCGGCACCGTCAGCGCCGCACGTCCTGAGGTCGCCGGCACTGCGAACGCGGTTAACGTCAGTGCCACCGTGACCAGGTGCACGAGCTGGCGCACCGAGCCGGCCCGGCCAATCAGGGCTGCCGCCAGCCTGGTCGGTAGGCCAGTCGCGCTGATCCCGGCCGCGAGCACGAACGCCGCGACGAGCAACCAGATCATCTGATCGCTCAACGATGCGAACAGCCGATCCCGGTCGAGTACCCCGGCCAGCACCAGTACCAGCGCGGCAGCTAGGGCAACCAGCGTCTCATCGACCCGGGTGGTGATCCACAGCGCCACCGCGGCCACGAAGACCGCAAGCGTTAATCGCGCCTCCGTCGGCACACCATCCCCGGGTCCGGCCATCGCGAACCCCACCGTGACAGCCCCGCCGGTTAGCAAGAGCAGGCCCTGGGCCAGCCACCGCCGACCCTGCGACCAGTCGGCCACACTGCCAGCCGAGACCGAGGCGGGCAGCTGCCCTATCCGGCGCCGAGCCGATGCCGGGGCTCCCGCCTGCCAGGACGGAGATGCCACGTGCGCCGTTCTTGGCACGACATTCAGTGAAGCCATAGCGACGAGCGTCCGGCGCCCACCTGAGGTGACAGTGAATGGCGCATGAAGGAATTTTCACCGTGCGCAGCGTTCACCACCGGCACGGTTGCTTACAAGCTTGCTCGTTGCGGCGAAGCAGGGCTTGACCGGGGCAGACACGTTCCAGCGCAACGAAAACATGATCTCGTGGTCAGGAGTTGAACGGCGCCATCAGTCCCTGAGGCAGAGGTGACCGGTAGATGAGGATTGCCTCATTGAGGCCTCACTTTGACCCCACTCGATCGGGGCATTGTGTTCTCGTCGGCGGAAAGCCCGCCGCGCAGACGTCATAGGGAGAGCTTTGTGGCCCCCACTACCGAGCTCGACACCGATCGCACCGCCCGGCTCAAGGTGGCCTACAGCGTGCGGCGGGTGAACCTCGCGCGCCCCCTTACCGTGGTCCGCGACGTCGCCCCCCGCCACGGCGACCTCGTCCTCGCGCGGGTGATGGCCCTTGGACAGCACCCAAAGCTGGAGCTCACCACGAGCCGGCGCGCGGCCCTCTACCCTGGCGACGAGATCGTTGTCGCCTTCGGCGCCCGCTATGCCCCGGCCCAGTTCGAGGCGAAGCTGCCGCCGGACCTGGGGCCGTGCCACCTCGTCGCCGCCGGGGGCGTCGCGGCCATGATGCTGAGCAAGCACAGCGGGATGCAGGACCCGACCCGGATCGAGCCCGTCGGCCTGCTCGCCGACGCGGGCGGTCGAGTGCTCAACGCGGCTGAAGGTGCGTTGCCGCCGGTCGAGCGGTCGCAGCGCTGGGTCCCCACGGTGCTGGTGGCCGGCACGGCGATGAACGCCGGCAAGACGACATCGGTGGCCTCGCTCGTGCACGGGCTGACCGCCGCCGGCTTGCGCGTGGGCGCGAGCAAGCTGACCGGCACGGGAGCTGGCGGCGACCGGCACTGCTACGCCGACGCGGGTGCCGTCGAAGTCCTCGACTTCACTGACTTCGGGTTGGTTTCCACCTTCCAGGTGCCGCTCGATGTCCTGGTGCGCACCGTCGTCGCCATCCACGCGAGCCTGGTGGCGCGCGACGTCGACGTCATCGTCATGGAGGTCGCCGATGGTCTCCTCTGCCCCGACACGGCTGCCCTCATCGACGTCCCCGAACTGCGCGAGCTCGTAGACGGCGCGGTGTTCGCGGCCGGTGACGCGGCGGGCGCGCTGCTGGGCGTACGGATGTTACGGGAACGGCGGTTGCGGCTACTGGCAGTGTCGGGCCTGCTGACGGCATCCCCACTGGCCGTCCGGGAGGCGCAGGCGGAGCTCGATCTACCGGTCTTCGGGCCCGCCGAGCTGTCCGATCCCGAGGTGGCGCGCAGCGTATTGCGGCGCGTGTCGGTCACCGGGGGCGCCACGTGCGTTGCATCGCCCAAGATCGCGGGTGTCTCTGCCGCGAACCCCGCAGCATGACCCGGCCGACCAGCCCGTCCAGCGGACCGGGGCCGCCGGGCGAGGTCCCTCCGCTGCCCCGTGCGCTGCACGGCCGCAGGGCCCTCGTGTTCGCCGGACTCGTCGGCATCGGCCTCGGCGCGGCTGGCGCCGCGATCCTCTGGTC
>JALZHU010000079.1 GCA_030860695.1 Actinomycetota bacterium | reverse complement strand
CGGCAACGACGTCTTCGTGCACCACTCGGGGATCGACGCTGGCGGCTTCCGCAGCCTCGACGAGGGACAGCGCGTGCAGTTCGAGATCAGCCAAGGCAACAAGGGCCTGCAGGCCACCGGCGTGCGCGCAGTCTGATCCCACCGCATAACCGGGAGCCCGCTTGCCCCTCGGGGAGGCGGGCTCCCGGCATATCCACCACCCATCACCGCCCTAGCCCACCAGTTCACTGACTCAACCCAACATCACTCAACCAATCGGCTGGCAACGCAGCTCACCAGCCGGCGCTATCTGAGACACCCTCATTACCAGGGCTGCGGCACTGCGGACTGGAAAGCCGGCCTGCATCAACTAAGCGCGCTCCCACCCCATGTCGTGCACGGATGACCATGCAACACATCCGCAGACTGATGCATGGGCTTTGAACACGCGCTCATAGGCTAAAAGAGCACATCCGGACAGTCTGGTTGGGTAGGCGCGCATCAAGCGAACGTGTGCCGGACCGACACCAGCAGATTGAACCGCTCACCGCGGACGTGCTGACCACGGCCGCAGTAACTACCCTCAGACTGGTCCAGTCACCTGCGGAGTCTCTAGGTTCTGTCTGCGGCGGATCGCGCCCCTGCGTCCGGAATGGATGCTGTCCTTCGAGTCGGGCCTTTCGCTACGGCCCATTTGGGAACGAGCGACGCCCGTCAACGCCGACGCGCAGGGGTTCTGCGTCCTCGGGATAGCAGCCGATGTCAGGGGCTCCGTTCTGCGGCCGGAACGGGTCGAGGTTACCCAGCTCCTCTGGTAGACAGATTCCGGCGGTGAGCGCCGGGCTGGTGTCGGCCGGGCGCAAGTCGTCGTTTTCGCGGAACCGTCCGTCGGCGCCGATTCGGCGGACCTGTGGGTCTGCTAGAAGGCTGTTCGCCTCGTATCCGGGTGGATACTGGGTCTTGCTTTGCTCGAACAGCAGGCTGTCGTGAAGTTCTTTGAGGTTCGTAAACGTGCCGTTGCCTGGGAAGTCCTGTCCTTCGAACCGGTAGGCCACGTGCCGGAACGGGTCCTTGGCGGCAAATCCGATCCGGTGGTACAGGTTGCCGTCTGTTGGGCCGGGGAAACCCGGGGAAGGCACGAACGTGATGGCCCGGTCGGCTGCCGGTACCGGGTTGACCGCGATGAACACGTTGTTGAATGATCGGCGGCGGTGTGGCCCGGTGGTGCTTGCGTAGTGCAGGAATGAGGCGTGCTCGCGCTGGTCGTAGGTCAGCACGGTGTTTTGGAACAGGTCGTGCGGACCGAACGTGTCACCGGTGGTCTTGTGCAGCTGGCCGTAGCGCCATACGTTGGTGTCGCCTACATGTCGT
This sequence comes from Actinomycetota bacterium, assembly GCA_030860695.1. Lineage (GTDB taxonomy): Bacteria > Actinomycetota > Actinomycetes > Mycobacteriales > Pseudonocardiaceae. Next base: position 18,696 of record JALZHU010000079.1, on the reverse strand, counting down.
GGACGAATTCCCCGGGTTGGGCCACGCTGGTCGATCAGATTGCGGTAGATGTACCATTGCGTGGTCTGGTTGCGGCTAGCGAAGCTGAACCCGGTCAGTGTCTTGGTGATGACGTTCTCGTGGATTTTCGTCGTGGTGACCGGGCCGCTTGTCCTTTCGTCGAATCCAAGGGCTAGCCCGTCGTCTTGCAGGTTGTTGATCCAGTTGTGGTGGAAGTCGACCCCCTGGCCTTCCAGGAAGACGTCGTGGGCGTTGATGAACTCGCAGTGATGAATTTCTAGAGCGCTGTTGTTCCGATTGCCAAACAACAGTCGGTCACTCGTATTCTCACCAAGATTGTTAGGCACGACCTTCTCGCCGTCCAGGAAGTGGTAGACCGACTTGCGGTCGGTCCGGAAAAACCATGGGGGTATGCCACCGTCGAATTGGCAGTGCGCGAATACGACGTCTCTGGTTGGGTTCTCCGCCCGACCGCCCATCCGGATTCCCCTGGTAGCTGCCCGGATACGTACGTGATCAAGCGTTAAATTCTGCACCTGCTGGATGAGGATGGAATCGTCTCCTCCAAATCGGATGGTCAGCCGCTCCAGGCGAAGATGGCTCGACCCACCAATCCGTAAGGTAGTCAGGTTCCGCGGGGTGATCGCCAGCGGTACCCGACGCGGGTCGATTTCGCCTGCGTAGTCGATGATCCCGGGCACGTTGTTGTGGGTGTGCGAGAGCCGGACGTGCGCGCGACGGGTGTCGGTGTTGAAGTGGATGCCTGGGCCCATGTAGGCCCAGGGGCGTCGAAAGCCGCGCGGGTTGCCGTCCTCGTCGGTAACCGCGGGGCCTGGCCGCGGGTCGTTTTTGTCGAAGATTTGGTCAAATGTCTCGTTGTCCGCTCGCAGATCGTTGATGTTCGAATAGGTCACAAGGCGGGTATACGGATTGCGGTCCAGAAACGCACCGCGGTTCACGGGGTCATCCGTAAACGTCCTCGTCGAGACGTATTCCTCGTCCACAGCGTTCTCGTCGAATGTGCGAGCGACTATCCAGTCGTCGTTGTTCGGCCTGCGGAACTCCTCCACGCTGCCGTCGATGGAGGCGTGCTCACCGGGATACGAACGGATCACGATAGGGTCATCGGCTCTTCCGTGCTTGCCGGCGATGTTGACAGGTTCGATGTATATACCATCTCGTAGGTTGAGAATGTCACCGGATCCCAGCCCGGCGACGCCCTTGGCGATGGTCGCGAAGGGCCGCTCCAGCGTGCCAGGGTTGGTGTCATTGCCGGAGGTGCTGACGAAAAACTCCATTTTGAAATCATCCTAACTGCTCGTTGACGACTTTGTCGAGGAAGGCTTCAATTGCGGTCTGGTCAATGGTTTGTGTCATGATCTGCTCCTGGTAATCAGTCGCAAGCTTGAAGCGCACGTTTTGGGGTGCGCGCTCGCCGAACCGCGCAGCACATTGGCGTTAGTAACGAGCGCGGGCCGATCTCCCGTGATACCGGAGGGCACCCGCTGATCGTGAGGTGTCTCCGTGACCTCGCTGGGCGGTACTTCTGGGTGGTCGTCACATCGGCAGTTGCCGTCCGGACTGAACCATGAACCACGTCAGCCGATGAGTTCCTGCGCCTGAGCCGGACCATCGCCCGACAAGAGCCGGGATGATCTTCGATTTGTGCTCGACACCACACGCCAACAGGGCATGTCATGGCGCTTCCGGCATGGACCTCATCCGCTGGCCCCAGGACTGGATTACCGTGAGTGTGGTGCCCCAGCGCCCGGGTTCCTCAAGCTCGTTCTCGGCTTCCTGGTTGAGCTGGTGTAACTCTTCGGCGTCCACGAACGACGCAGCCGTGATTCCAGCCCGATGCTCATTTGGAGTGGCAGCCGCAAGTAGGGATGTCCCGGCGGGAGCGCCAGGACTTCAGCCCGCACGTTGCCTTTGATGTTGACGCTGCGAAGTAGCTCAAGGTGCTTGCGCCCGGCCTCGGCGTCGCCCCAGCGTGTGAACGCCTCGATGATGAGTGCGATCAGCTTTTGGCATGCCTTCGCCGGGGGGTTGAAGTGCCAGGATCCCCAATCGGGGTCTTCTAAGACGACGGTGCCGCCGGGGCGCAGCAGCCGGAGGTAGGTTTCCATCTGCTCGTGGCCACGGCCCAGCGGGGTGAGCACGAACCTCGCGTGTACTAGGTCGAACGAAGAGGGCTCCAGTTTGGTGGCGAAGAGATCATCGTTTTTGAGCACCACATTGTGGAGGCCTTCTTCGGCCACAAACTGTGTGGCGGCGGTGAGCATGGCATCGTCGATGTCGGTGCCCACGACCTCGCCATCGGGTCCGACCCACTGGCTGAGCAGTCGCAACCATCCCATCACGCCGCACCCGATATCGACGGCCCGTACACCGCCACCGTTGCCGATCTCATCCAGAAGGCGGCGACCGCTGGGCTCCCACACCCGCGACTGCAGCTTGAGCCGCTCCAGCTCGGAAACCCGGCCAGCCAGCAGGTAGGTCGATGAACTCATGGCATCTCCTCTCGCCCGTCCCATAGGGATCGATCGACCCCCAATGTTCCGGTTTCCGTGACCGCGACAAGTGCAAAAGCTGAACCTGGGCGTCCAAACGGCGTGGGTATCGGTATTCGTCGGAACGCGCAGCTCGGGACCGGCGACAGCAGGTTCAAGATTGAACTAGTGCCGTTTGGCCGCGGGTGCCAGGCTGTGGGTGTGCGGACTTATGGGCAGTACTGTCCGATTGCTCGGGCGTCGGAGCTTTTGGCCGAGCGCTGGTCCATCATCGTCCTCCGCAACATCGTTCTTGTCGGCTGCCGGACCTTCAACGAAATCGCCGACGGTGCGCCGGGGCTGTCTCGCGGTCTGCTCTCGAAGCGGTTGCGTGACTTGGAGCGCGCCGGGGTGGTCGAGATCCGGGCCAAGCCAGATAGCCCGGGTTCGATTTACGAGCCCACCCAGGCAGGTCGAGAGTTATCGGAAGTCATGTTGGCCCTCCAGCACTGGGGCTCTAGGTGGGCGGAGCTGACGCCCGAACAGGCGCATCCGGGTGTGGTGCTGTGGGGATGGGTGACTTGCCATCTGGACCGCGACCGCCTGCCTGGGCGCCGGGTGGTGGTCCGCTTCGACTACCCCACGCTATCGGGACCGGGCAGCCGTGGCTGGTTGCTGATCGAGCGCGGTGACGCCGAGATCTGCGAGAAGTTCCCCGGTGGGGAAGAGGATCTGGTCGTGGTGGTCAACGATCCCGTGGCGTTTGCCCGCTGGCATCTTGGAGAGCTCGAGTGGGGCGACGCCTTGCGTTTCGGGGCGATCGAGGTGAGTGGCGCAAGGGAGCTGGCACGGGCGCTTCCCACCTGGAATCGCCGCGTCGAACCGGTCCAGCCCCAGCCCGCCGCAATGCCCGCGACCGCCCCCGCCTGAATCACCAGGACCGCGGCGGGGAGCGTCACCGCCCGGGCAATGGGCCAAACGCCGCCCTTCTCCTTTTCCGGTGGCGCAGGCATCACCATCGAGCCCTGGCCACGGGCGCCGAACCGAAGCCGTGAGAGTGAGCCGAGCGCTGTCTACCAGCGGGCCCGCCCAGGGCGACGATACCAATCTGCAGTTCTTCAAAACAACGAATCCCACAGGAGCACAACATGAGCCAGACCACCACTGGCCAGCCAGGCGCGCTGGGCGAGTTGCACGCGATCACTGAGGCCGGCGCGAGGCTGGTCAAGCTGGCCGAACAGCACGCGGTCGAGTTCACCACCCGCGCCGCCGAGCACGATGTCGCCGGCACCTTCCCGGCGGAGAACTTCGCCGCTTTGCAGGCCAGCGGCGTGCTGGCGGCCGGCGTACCCGTTGAGCTGGGCGGGCTGGGCGTCACCTCGCTACATGACCTCACCGTGGCGATCAGCCGGCTGGGCCGCGGGGACGGCTCTACCGCGATCGGTGCGTGCATGCAGGCCAGCCCGACGTGGGGGCTGGCTCGCGAGTGGCGCTCGGCACTGGCCACCGGACAGGTCGACGCCGCCAGCGGCCTGGAGGGGCTGCTCCGCGAGTTCGGCTCCAGGCAGGTGATCTTCTCGGTGGCCGCCACCGAAGCCGGCACCACGATCCTGCACCCGTTGACCGAGGCCATCCCGGTCGACGGCGGAGTGCAAGTCAGCGGCCACAAGATGTTCACCACCAACGCTCCAGCCGCGGACCTATTCATGGTCACAACCCGGACCCCCGACCAGCAACTGCTGATCGCCTTCATCCGCCGGGACACCGAGGGACTCGAGGTCCGCGACAGCTGGGACGCGATGGGTATGCGAGCCTCGGCCAGCGGCGAACTACTGCTCGACGGCTGCTTCGTGCCAACCGCGATGACCATGCCCGCCGGACCGTGGGGCCGCTGGGACGCCCCGTTCCTCGCGCTGTCCCTACCAGCCACCTTCGCGCTGCTCGGCGCGTTCCTCGGCATCGCCGAAGCCGCCAGGGACGCGGCGATCGCGATGGTCACCACCCGGCGCAAAGCACCCAGCGGCTGACTGCTCGCCGAACGCGACGCCGTGCAACGACTGATCGCCGAGATCGAGGTCGCGCTGACCGCCGCCCGAGCCACCCTAGCCCGCACCGCGCAGGCCATCGATGCCAGCTTCGCCAACCAGGCCACCGCGGAAATAACCCTCGCCGAGCTACACGCCCTCATGTGCGATTACCAATGCACCAACCTGGTGGTCAAGCAGGCCGCGATCACCGCAGTAGACGCCGCGATGACCGCTTCTGGCGGTGCCGGCTACCTGCGATCCAACCCCATCTCGCGCTACTACCGCGACGTCCGCGCCGGACCGTTCATGCAGCCCTACTCGCCGCTGGAGGCCTACTCCTACATCGGCCGGGTCACCCTCGGCCTCGACCCCAACCTAGAGGACTGACCACTGCGAGCGTGGACCAATGCCGTCGTCAACGCGGCGTGAGCACCACCCTGCTCTTCGAGGCCGCTTCGACGAACACCCACGGAAAATTCCCGCAGAGATGCGCCATCAGGAACACCCAGGTGACAGGGCTGCAGCCGGCCAGCGGGGAAGTCGGCCTGGGACAACTGCGCGCGATCCACTCCGCGTCCCGCACGGACGACCATACAAACCACCGCAGCCTCATAAATCGAGCGCACGCGCGCTCAGCGGCATGAGAGTGCGCTTCGCGTAGGTTTGCGTTGTGATTGCGGCGCGTACTGACGTCGTCGGCAGCCTCCTTAGGCCGCGGGAGCTTTTTGAGGCGCGAGAGCGCCTGAAGCGCGGTGAGATCGGTGCGCCCGAGTTCAAGCGGGTCGAGGACGCAGCGGTCGAGGCGGCGATCCACCTGCAGGAGGACGCCGGCCTTGCTGTGGTCACCGACGGTGAGATGCGTCGTCTGTCGTTTCAAAGCCAGCTCACGGAGGCGGTTGAGGGCTTCAGTGACTGGGATCTGAACGCGTTTCTGTGGGGTGACTGGCACGGGGACGAGGTCGGGACCAAGCGCATCGAACGCCCGCCGATCGCCGTCCTCGGCCAGCTCCGGCGCCGCCGCTTCCTCTCCGCCGAGGAATTCACCTACGCGCGCGGACACACAGAGCGGATCGTCAAGGTCACGCTGCCCAGCCCCAGCCTGTTCGCCAACTTCTACGATCCGCAGCGCTCCCGCGGCGCCTACCCCACACTGGAAAGCTTCCTGACCGACGTCACCGAAATCCTGCGCGAGGAAGTCGACGAGCTCGTGCGGCTGGGCTGCGAATACATCCAGCTCGACGCTCCCCACTATCCGCTACTCCTCGATCCCACCTATCGCGACTTCTACGCCAGCAGAGGCTGGCCGGCCGAGCGCTGGCTCGACCTCGGCCTCGAGCTCGACAACACCGTCTTCGGACAACGACCCGGCGTTGCGTTCGGCTTCCATCTCTGTCGCGGCAACCAACAGAGCCGCTGGCTAGTCGAGGGCGGCTACGACTGGCTCGCGCAGCGCCTGTTCCCCCGCGTGCGCGCCGAGCGGCTGCTCCTGGAGTATGACGACGAGCGCTCCGGTGGATTCCAGCCGCTAGCCGCAGTACCGCAGGACAAGACCGTCGTCCTCGGGCTCGTCACGACTAAGACCAGACGGCAGGAGACCATCGACGAGCTCGAGACCCGCATCCGGGAGGCAGCGCGCTACGTGCCGCTCGAGCGCCTGGCACTGTCCCCGCAGTGCGGATTCGCCACCTCCATCCTCGGCAACGCTCTCACCGCCGCCGACGAGGAGACCAAGCTCCGGACAATCGTTGCGACCGCCGAGCGCATCTGGGGATGACGGTTCGCACAGGCAGCAACCCGACGCACGGGAGGGAACTTGCTGTGTCACCGCACTTGATGCAGGCTCCAACGCGGTCGACCCAGGACGATCGCCCGCGCCATGACACTGCGACTCGCGGCGGATACGCGCGCTACGCGGCATGTGCGGACGTTCTGCTGCGTGTTGTCTTGCGACGCGGACCGGCCAGGCTTGCTGTCGAGAACGCTGGGGCCGCGCTACCGGATGGGCTCATCAAGGAGCCGGCGGTGCAGCTCGGTGGTGACCGTATAGATCGCGCGAGTCAGTTCCGTGTTGGCCTTGAGTTCTAGTTCCTGTTCGTTGAAGTCGTGATCTGCTTGGCCTGCTGAAGGCCGATTGCCGGTTCTGGCCGATCATGACAAACGTAGAGAGGAAGATCGCCTCTAGCGACACGATCAGTGTCAGCATCGGCCATGGGTTGGACTCGATGAACAGCATCCAGATGCCGAACAGCGCGGCGTGAATGTAGACGAACGGCATCGACCCCGCGAAAGCGGTGATCCCATCAGCGACCCGCAGCTGAAGGTCCGCGGCCCGGTGTGCCCTGTGTGCCACGACAACGGGGTGCTGCTGGCGACCCTTTGGCTGCGTGGTGTGCATGTCATCTCCCAACGCGATCATCTGACCCGAACAGCCACATCCCCACCGCGGCGCCACCAGCGTCGACCGCCTGAACCTGGGACGAGGCCAACGCGTCATGCCCGGGCGACTCATCGAGCAGCGTGACCTTGATCAGAATCTCAACAATCAGGTCACCGTTCGTTGCGTGGCCAGCGCCGAGATTAAGCCACGCTACGACCTGCTGGAGGATCAAATAACGCAGTCGAACCGCGACGGTCGACGATCATGCCCGACGTTCACATCCAGCGATGCCGCAGGTCACGGCCATGGATGACCAGTTCGGCACCCACAGGGCTTGACGTTCCATCCTGGAGATGGTGCATGGACATGGCAGCGGCGGGCGCCGGTCACACGACCGACGCTGCTGAGCATGTTTCTTTGCGCGGTGTTGCACTGGAACCGGGGCCCGCCACGGGGCGCGGTGCGAGCCGTTCACGCCTCCACTGACCGTCGGGGACCTGCGCGGTTACGGGGAACGGCGGTTTGCGCCCTCCTCCGGTTGCTCGGGCTCCTGCGCCGGCACGAGCCACAGCACGGCCAACGGCGGCAGTGTGAGGTCCACCGAGGAGGGCAGGTCGTGCCAGCCCTCGTCCCGCGTCGTGATCCGTCCCCCGTTCCCGACCCCGCTGCCGGCGAAGTCGGTCAGGTCGGTGTTCAGCAGCTCCTGCCAGACGCCACCGCTGGGCAATCCGATGCGGTACCCCCGCCGGGGGACGGGGGACAGGTTGGCGATGCAGGCGAGCGGTCGACCGTGCTCGGAGATGCGCAGGAAGGCCAGCACGTTGGACTCGACGTCACTGGCGTCGATCCAGCGGAACCCGTCGGGGGTGAAGTCCCGCTCGAAGAGGGCCGGCTCGGTCACGTAGAGGCGGTTGAGGGTCCGCACCAGGTCCTGCACACCCTTGTGCTCGGGGTACTGGAGCAGGTGCCAGTCGAGGCTGTGCTGGTAGTCCCACTCCTCGGACTGGGCGATCTCCCCGCCCATGAACAGCAGTGGCTTGCCCGGATGGGCCCACATCCAGCCCAGCAGTGCCCGCAGGTTGGCCACCTTCTGCCAGCGGTCCCCCGGCATCTTGTTGAGCAGCGAGCCCTTGCCGTGCACCACCTCATCGTGGGAGAGGGGCAGGACGAAGTTCTCGGTGAAGGCGTAGAGCAGGCCGAAGGTGAGCTCGTGGTGATGGTAACTGCGGTGGATGGGCTCCTTCGAGAAGTACTCCAGAGTGTCGTGCATCCAGCCCATGTTCCACTTGAAGGCGAAGCCGAGCCCGCCCACGTAGGTGGGCCGGCAGACGGCTGGCCAGGACGTGGACTCCTCGGCCACCATCATCGTGCCCGGGTGCTCGCCGTACACGGCCTCGTTGAGATCCTTGACGAACTCGACCGCCTCCAGGTTCTCGTTGCCCCCGAACTGGTTGGGGACCCACTCCCCTTCCTCGCGGGCGTAGTCGAGGTAGAGCATGGAGGCCACCCCGTCCACCCGGAGCCCGTCCAGGTGGTACTCCTGTACCCAGTACAAGGCGTTGGCCACGAGGAAGTTGCGGACCTCCTGGCGGCCGAAGTTGAACAGGTAGGTGCCCCACTCCGGGTGCTCCCCCTGGCGGGGGTCGGCGTGCTCGTAGAGCGGGGTGCCGTCGAAGCGGGCCAGGGCCCACTCGTCCTTCGGGAAGTGGCCGGGGACCCAGTCGACGAGGACCCCGATGTCGCGCTGGTGGAGGGCGTCCACCAGCACCTTGAAGTCGTCGGGCGATCCGAAGCGGGAGGTGGGGGCGTAGTAGGACGAGATCTGGTACCCCCACGACCCGTCGTAGGGGTGCTCGGCCACCGGCATGAACTCGACATGGGTGAAGCCCATGTCCGCGACATAGTCCGGGAGCTGCTCGGCCAGCTCCCGGTAGCTAAGGGCACGCTCGGGCTCGCTGGGGTCGCGCCGCCAGGAACCGAGGTGGGCCTCGTACACCGATACCGGCCCGTGGTAGTGGTCGGCCTCGTCCCGGCGGGCCACCCAGGCGTGGTCTCCCCACCGGTGGCGTGACTCGAACACCACGCTGTCGGTCCCTGGCTGGCGGACGGTCTGGAAGGCGAGGGGGTCGGCCTTGACGGTGAGGTGGCCGGCCTGGGTGAGGATCTCGTACTTGTACCGGGCCCCCGACTCGACCCCGGGGACGAACAGCTCCCAGATGCCCGAGCCCCCCAGCGAGCGCATGGGGTGGACCCGGCCGTCCCACAGGTTGAAGTCGCCGACCACCCGCACCGAGCGGGCGTTGGGGGCCCACACCGCGAACCCGGTCCCCTTGGTGTCATCGACGTTGCGCACATGGGCCCCGAGGACCTCCCACAGGCGCCGGTGCCGGCCTTCCCCGAAAAGGTGCAGGTCCATCTCGCCCAGGCTGGGCCAGAACCGGTAGGGATCCTCGTAGCTATAGGTGGTCCCGTCCTCGTACTTGGCCTCGAGCCGGTATGCCGGAGTCCCCTCGCCGGGCTCGGCCAGCATGGCCTCGAACAGGCCGGCCGGGTCGGTCCGCTCCATCGCCAGGGCGTTTCCGTCGTCGGTCACCATCCGCATGGCCGTGGCGCCGGGGCGCCACGCCCGCACCACGCCTTCGTGGAACCCGAGCAGGTGGTGGGGGTCGCCGAGGTCGCCCTCCACCAGACGGCGCACCGCGCTATCGCTGGTCATTGAGCAACCTCCAGATCACTCCTAAGGGGATGGGCACCCAGTCGGACCGGTGGGACCGTTCGTCGAGCACCTCGGACACGGCCTTGTCCAGCTCGACGCGATCAGCACCGCGCCAGACCTCGCCGCCCGACAGGATGGCAGCGAGGCTTGCTGCCCAGATAGCCCTCCCGGAAGGCCCCACCCGAGCGGCGTACCGATCACTGCAGTGCAACTCGGTTCCAAGCATCGCACAACCGATCCCGCCCTGGCTGCGGCCTCCTTGTACGTCTTGCGCGAGGTGCTTGCCGAGCACGCGACCACAGACTCGCCGTGACGTCTCGTCTTGATGTCGACGACGGTTGTCCCCGCCGCTGGAAGCGGACAGCGAAGAGGCCTGCGCCTCGCATCCGCGATACCCAAAACGTTCCACTCGTCGAACTTCTTCCGGGAATGCCGCAGGTTGTCCCCGTGCTGGGGCAGAGGTGTTCCGTAAGCCCTGCCCGATGAAAATTCCCGCAGAGGTGCGCCATCTGGGACACCCACAGGACCAGCGCTGCGGCCACGCCCACGAGGAATCAGCCTGCGCCAACTGAGCGCGCTTCACCCGCGTCCGGCCCGGAAGATCATGCTGGATACCACAGGCTCACGCATGCCGAAGGCGCGCTCATCGGCATGTGCGGATGCCGCGCGGTCAGCGGCAGAAGAGGACGTTGCACCCGGCGAGTCACCATGCATCACCATGCGCTGGCTTGGCAGCTGCTGACGGCCGAGGATTCGCATGCCGGCGATCTCCACATGCCGCAAATCGACCGGCATCGAGCATGGTGCGACGAAGGCGTGCCGCGGCATGTGCGGAGGCATCCACAGCGAGGGAGCACGGTGCGGCGCCTCAGGACAGGGCGCGACGACAACGGACTTCGTCGCCAGCGCGCCCTACGTATTCTTGGCGACGGTGCCCGTCGAGCTGCCATCCGTCGGCGCAGTACAAGCGCTGAGCTTGTTCGTTGCCGGCGCGGACCCACAGGACGGTCCCGGCGAACCTTCCATGCCGCTCATGGCGGCAGGCTAGGCCGCATAATTGCTCCGCAGCGCGAGAGCCTCTAGCTGCCGACCGGGCGGCGCATGGTGACGCGGGGCCACGTGGCGAGGCCACGAGCCTGTTCATGTTCGCGGATGCGGCGGAGCCCATCGGTGATCTGATCTTCAGTCATGATCCGGAAGCCGAGCCGCTCGTAGTAAGGCGCATTCCATGCGACGTTGGCGTAGGTGGTCAGCGTCAGGGCAGCGAGGCCGTGCTGCTGAGCCCAAGCGGCGGCGGTGTCCAGGAGCGTCTTGCCGAGGCCCTGTCGAGCATGGTCGAGGTGCACGGAGACCTGTTCAACATGGGCGTTTCCATCGACCACATCGAGCAGGAGGTAGGCCACGGGACGATCCGCGTCGTCGGTAATGACCCAGGCCCGACCGTCATCCTGGAAGGCGACCAGCTCAGTGATGGTCGGCGGTTCATCGTCTGCGACGGCAGCCATGTCCAGGTCTCGGAACGCCACACCGGCGGCCCGCTCGAGCTCCCGAACAGCCGACAGGTCCTCCCGGCGAGCGGCTCGCACCATGACAATTTCGGTCATCGGTTGATCGGAATGATCACGAGCCGTCACCGCCCTCGGACGTGGCGTCGCCCGCTCCGTGATTTCCTGTACCACTGCGGTCTTAGCGTCGGCGTAGTGCTGCACGTGACGCCACGTACGCTGAGCCAGATCACGCTTGACCCGCGCATAGTAGTCCCGATCGGCGTCGGTGGCCCGCAGCCAGTCGCGGAAGCGCAGCATTCGGTCGATCTCGGCTGCGCCAACACTGAACACATGCAGGTTGATGTTGGTGTCCGGGCCCTTGAAGAGGCGGTGTTCGAACCACTCGGGCTCCCGGATGCGTAACACATACCCGGCCGCTTCCAGGTTTGGTACGTACGACGACTCATCGGCGGAGTTGGCCACGACCAGCAGGACGTCGATGATGGGCTTGGCCGCCAGTCCTGGCACCGAGGTCGAGCCGACATGCTCGATACGCAGGGCCGTGTCGCCAAGCACGACGCGGATCCGGTCGGCTTCGCGAGCGAACAGCCGTGGCCAACTCAGGTCGTACTCAACGAGGGTGATCGGAGCGTTGTGCGGCTTCAGCTCACCGATCGAGAGTTCCCGAAGCTCCTCGTCGCTGATCACGTCTGGGCCGGTCTCGTCCGGCGTCGATGACATACCCGCTGTCGCTCCTTCCCCGAAGCCAACCCGCCACTGCAACAGGAAGCCCGACCCGTAGCGTCTGCGCTTTCCTCCCTGAAGCCTTCATCAACCGGGATGCCGACGCAAAGTCCGCACATCGGCAGAAGCGGACGTTGCGGTGATCACGTGCGCCCGAAGCCAACCCGACACACGCTCCGGCCGCGAGGCCGGGGGTCACGAAGGCGTGCCTTGCTCGCCCCCTCGCATCAAGCCGATCAACCACCTCGCCGCAGGCTCAGCCTGCGTGGGGGCGCGGATCACCTAATAGGTGTGTCTTAAGCGAAGAGTCGTCTTTCCACTTCCCGTTCCGCCGACAACGAGGAAGGCCAGCCGCGCGGCGACGATGTCGCGCAGCAGCGTGCCAGCCTCGGGCGACACGCTTCCCGCCTCCTGCAGCGCGTCCAGCCCGTGAGTGGTCGGGCGCAGCACGCGCAGCGAGATGCAGGTGCAGTCGGTGGCAATCGGCGGCAGCACGGCGTGCAGCCGGACGCCGCCAGGTAACGGAGCATCAACGTAGGGCGAGGCGTCGTCCAGGCGGCGCCCCGCGGCCAGCGCCAGCCGCTGGGCCAGCCTGCGCACCGCGTCGGTGTCCGCGAACCGCACCTTGGTGCGACGCAACTCGCCAGCCTGCTCGACCCACACCTGGTCGGGCGCGCTGACCAGCACGTCGGTGGTGGTTGGATCGCTCAGCAACGGTTCCAGTGGGCCAGCTCCGACGAGCTCCTGCTGCAGCTCGCGCAGCGCCGAGAGCACTTGCAGGTCAGCCAGCACGCCATCGGCCTCGGCCCGCACTGCGGCTGCCACCGCGCCGGGAGAGACCACTGCGCCGGCGGCGGCCAGCCGGTGCCGGACCCTATCGACCAGTTGTCCTGAAGGTATTGGGGTTGCACCAGTGCCGGCCTGGCGCTCGAACCCGGTCACGCCGCACTGCCCAGCGACTGGCCCGAGCTGTCGAGTACCGCTAGCACTTGACGGGCGGCAGTGGCCAACGGTCCCCGGGACCGGCCCGGCACCGCGCCGCGATCCAGAGCACCGGCCAACCCGGGCTGCGGCCGCATGGCAGCGAGCAAGGGAAGGCCCAGGGACCGGCTGACGTCACTGAGGGTGATCCCTCCCGGTGCCGGCCCACGCACCACCAACTGCAGCGCAACCCCGTAGCGCAGCACGCGCGCCGCTACCATCGCGGCCGCCGCACAGGCCCGGACCTCTGCTGGCACGACCAGTACCGCCAGGTCCGCGATCTCCAACGCCGCGGTACCCGGCTCGCAGGGATGCCGGGGCACATCGCACACCACCGTCTCCCCGGCGCGACGTCCGGCACCACATACCGTGCGTACCGCGACCCCGTCCGGCCCTGGACCGTCCCGGTCGCGGTCCAGCCGATCATAGGACAAAATGGTCAGCCCACCTCGACCGCCCAAACGCGCTGTGGGCAACGCTGCGTGCAGTGCTGCAGCCGGTACGCGACCACCGCCCAGCGCGAGCCCGGGCCAGCGCAACCCGTCCATCTTCTCGGCTCCCAGGGCGAGGTCCAGGCCACCGCCCAGCGCGTCACAATCGACCAGCATGGCGTGGCGTCCCGATTCAGCTACGGCCACCGCTACGGCGATCGCGAACACCGACGCCCCGGCGCCGCCGCGCCCGCCGATCACCGCGAGCACTCGACCCGGGTCGGCCGGTGACTCCACCGCATCGGCCAACGCGCCTACCAGCCAGGCTTCCGCGTCCGGCAACACGGCTACGTGCTGGGCCCCTACTGCCACCGCGCATTGCCACGCCTCCGAGTCGGGTGCTGCAGAGATGATGATCACCCCTTCCCTCCGGGGTAGACCGGCCCTGCCTATAGCCGCCGCTGCCTGGACGTCCAGCAGTAGCAGCGGGGCGAAGTTCCACTGTTCTCGGACCGTGTCGGGGTCGGTGACCCGGTGTGGATCGCACCCCGCTGCCGCCGCGAGCCGGACGACTTCGTCGGCCAGCTCACCCGGCTCCATGATCATCACCGGCTGCCGAGCGGGCGGGCGTCCACCGCTTGTAGTCACTGTTGCCCCCGCGGTTCCCGGCCCCGTGCTGCCCGGGGCGTCCGGTGCCACTGTCAGCTAACCGGGCCAGCTGGGCGAGCACTTCATGATCAGCATGTGGATAGTGGGGGATGATGTGGATAGCGCAGTGCTGGGAAACCGTGAAGGGAGACGACTCACCGATTGGCCGTTCCACTGAACCATGGGGCCGTCCGACCACGGACGTTGCCACTTATGCTGCCCGCCGTGAGCTCTCCTGGCCCGGCCTGTCCGGGCGTTGCGGCATTCTTCGACTTGGACAAGACGATCATCGCGAAGTCCAGTGCGTTTGTCTTCTCCCGAGCGTTCTTCCAGGAAGGTTTGATCAACCGGCGTGCGGTGCTCAAGAGCACCTACGCCCAATTCATGTACCTACTGGCTGGAGCCGACGCCGAGCAGATGGAGCGGATGCGCGCCCACATCACCGCACAGTGCACTGGCTGGGACATCGCCCAGGTGACGGCGATCGTCGAGGAGACCTTGCATGACATCGTGGATCCGCTGGTGTACGCCGAGGCGACCGAGCTGATCGCCGTGCACCGCGAGCGAGGCGAAGAGATCGTTGTGGTCTCGGCTTCCGGCGCTGAGATCGTGCAGCCAATCGCCAAGATGATCGGTGCAACACACACCGTGGCCACCCGCATGGTGACCCATGACGGCCGGTACACCGGCGACGTGGAGTTCTACTGCGCAGGAGAGAACAAAGCATCGGCTGCGCGGGAGTTAGCCCGACAGCAGGGTTATGACTTGCACCGCTGCCACGCTTACTCGGACTCGATCACGGATCTGCCGCTGCTGGAAGCGGTCGGCCACCCGACGGCGGTGAACCCCGACCGGGCGCTGCGCCGGGAGGCGCTCCAGCGGGGCTGGCCGGTGCTCACATTCTCCAACCCAGTATCGTTGCGGACCCGGATCCCGGCTCCCTCTGGTGCACAGATCGCCGCCGCCGTGGGGTTAGGAGCGGTGGCTGCTGCGGGCGTTGCATGGTACGGATTGCGACGTCGACAGCGTTAAGGGCAGCGTTGAGCTGGGCCGGCTTAATGGGTCTACTCTTACTTCGAATGGGCGAATCCAATCGGGCATTTGAACGCTGAGTAACCGGCGGGGTGTGCCTGATCGGGCCTCTTGCTGTGCTCCCGGTCACGGAGTAGACATGACGGCACGGACCCTAGGAGGCCAGGGGCGGTGCAACAGAGAAGTACCGTCCACCCCGAATAGGGCTCCGTGCACGGGCGTCGGGCACCCACGCGCAGCACGCCGCGGGAGGCTTGTCGTCAAGGGTCTGCGTACCGCGTCCTCCGGGGACACGGGCGCCGAGACACCGCTGGGTACGACACGAGTTGCACGCTTGGTACCCCGGCAGTCCGTGCGGACGGCGGCGCTACTGGAAGCTCGTGACGGGCTTGAGTAGCGCCGCTGTCGTCATCAGAGGGTGGAATGTGTCCGTCACCGGTCTGTCAAGCAACCAATGTCACCTGCTACTTTTAGTTACCGTCTTGGCGATCGACAGGGCCTCCCGCCCCCCGGCGGTCAGTGCGGCGCAGCAGTGCACGATCCACTTGCTGACCCCCTCTGCACTGCCGCTGGCGAAGCCGTCCGCAGCGGCGCGGTATTCCCGCTTACGGCGTAGGTGAGCGACCTCCGGCACTACCAATCCCTTGGGATCCAGCCCGCTGGAGACCACGGTGAGCCTGGCTGCCGCCCTGGCGACGACGCCGTTGCCGTGCGCGAAGGGCGCCAGGGCCAGCAGTTCGCCATGCACTACCGCGACGAGCACCGGTGCGGCGACCCGAGTACCCCCGACGACCAGTTGGGCCAGTCCGTCGAGCCGGGCGGTGACCTCGGGCGACGAGCCTGGCCGGCCAAGCTGCGGCAAAGGTGACAGGTCTGCCGCGGCGAGCAGGTGCAACCGGGCCAGGGCCTGCAGCGGAGCCTGCTGCCAGGTGCCCAGCAGCCCGCCGAGGGCCTCCGCCACCCGCAGCGCGCCAGCCAGCACCGGGTCGGTGACCGACCCGTCACGAGGCAGTGTGGTGCTACCTCCGTCCAGTGCGGCCGATGCCCGCGCCGCGCGCACCGACGCCTCGGCCGCGGTGGCCGGCCAGTGGCGCCGGTTAACCGGGTGCCGGTGCACTGCGCTCACTGCGTCGCGAGCACGCGTGACGGCTTGCCGCACTCCGGGAAGATCCATCAGCGGGGCCAACGGGTCCGCAGGCACTCCCGCGAGACTAGTCAGCAGGCACCGGGGCGGGGTCGACCAGCGCGATACCGATTACTACCGGTAAAGGATCCGGACCGCGAGTTCGTCGCACCAACGACGATGGGTCATGGCCGCATCGCTTACGCGATGGCCGTGGGGTGGAACGGCTACTACGGTCATCAGCGGAACGTGATAAACGCGACATGGGAGGTCCTCCGACGATGGGTGACTCGAGCCAGCGACTCGACAATCTGCTCACCGAGAGCCGCTCGTTCCCCCCGAGCGAGGAATTCGCCGCTCAGGCGAACGCCACTGCGGCGCTCTACGACCAAGCGGACGCCGACCGTGAGGCCTTCTGGGCGCAGCAGGCTCGCCGGCTGCACTGGCATACCGACTTCAAGCAGGTCCTCGACTGGTCCAACCCACCGTTCGCGAAGTGGTTCCTCGGCGGCAAGCTCAACGTCGCCTACAACTGCGTCGACCGGCACGTCGCGGACGGCCACGGCGACCAGGTTGCTTTCTACTGGGAGGGCGAGCCGGGTGATACCCGCATCATTACCTACGCCGATCTGCAACGTGAGGTCTGCAAGACGGCCAACGCATTGCTTTCGCTGGGCCTGCAGACCGGGGATCGGGTGGCCATCCAGCTCCCGATGATCCCCGAGGCGGTCTTTGCCATGCTCGCCTGCGCCCGGCTGGGCATGCCGCACAGCGTGGTGTTCGGTGGCTTCTCCGCTGAGGCGCTGCGCAACCGGATCAACGACGCACAGGCCAAACTGGTGATCACCGCCGATGGTCAGTATCGGCGGGGCAAGGCAGCCCCCTTGAAGGCCAACGCCGACGAGGCGCTCAAAGACACCTCGACGGTGCACCACGTCGTCGTGGTCAAGCGCACCGACATCGACATCGACTGGACCGAGCATCGCGACTTGTGGTGGCACGAGTTGGTGGATCAGCAGTCCGACCAGCACGCCTGCGAGCCGTTCGACAGTGAGCACCCGCTGTTCATCCTCTACACCTCGGGCACCACCGGAAAACCCAAGGGCATCCTGCACACCTGCGGCGGCTATCTCGCCCAGTGCGCCTACACCCACCACGTCGTCTTCGACCACAAGGCCGGCCAGGACGTCTACTGGTGCACCGCCGATATCGGCTGGGTCACCGGGCACAGCTACATCGTCTACGGGCCACTGGCCAACCGTGCCACGTCGATCATGTATGAGGGCACCCCGAACACTCCGCACGAGGGCCGGCACTGGGAGATCGTGCAGAAATATGGCGTCACCACCTACTACACCGCGCCGACTCTGATCCGCACCTTCATGAAATGGGGCAAGGAGATCCCCGAGAAGTTCGACCTATCGTCGCTACGGTTGCTGGGAAGTGTCGGGGAGCCGATCAACCCCGAGGCCTGGATGTGGTACCGGGAGAACGTCGGCAGGCAGCGTTGCCCCATCGTGGACACCTGGTGGCAGACCGAGACCGGCGCGATCATGATCTCACCGCTGCCCGGTGTCACCGAGACGAAGCCGGGCTCGGCGATGCGCCCGCTGCCTGGCATCAGTGCCACCGTGGTGGACGAGTCCGGCACCCCGGTCGGCCACGGCCAGGGTGGTTACCTGGTGCTGGACCAGCCCTGGCCCGGGATGCTGCGCACCATCTGGGGTGACGATGAGCGGTACCGGGAGACGTACTGGTCACGTTTCGCCGAGCAGGGTTACTACTTCGCCGGGGACGGCGCCAAGTACGACGACGACGGCGACATCTGGCTGCTGGGCCGGGTGGACGACGTGATGAACATCTCCGGGCACCGGATCTCCACCACCGAGGTGGAGTCCGCGCTGGTGTCGCATCCAACGGTGGCCGAGGCCGCCGTGGTCGGCGCACCCGACCCGATCACCGGGCAGGGCATCGTCGCGTTCGTGATCCTGCGTGGCCACGTTGCCCAGGACGAGGCCCGGGGCGAGGAAGCGATCAAGGAGCTGCGCAATCACGTGGCCAAGGAGATCGGTGCGATCGCCAAGCCCCGGCAGATCATGGTCGTGGCGGATCTGCCGAAGACACGATCCGGCAAGATCATGCGGCGGCTGCTGCGCGACGTCGCAGAACACCGGGAAATAGGCGACGTCACCACACTGGCCGACTCCTCAGTCATGGACATGATCTCCGCCGGCATGAAATCCAGCCCCCAAGACTGACACCGGGTTGATAGCTCTTCCAGAACCACCCTTCGGGACGTCTCAAACGGCGGCCAACTCCCCCAGCGGGCATCCTGGGCATATGCCCGAGGTGTTGCCGGTGGACGGCTTGGTCTCGATTCCAGAGGCCGAGCTGCAGTGGCGCTTCTCGCGCGCAAGTGGGCCGGGCGGCCAAGGGGTCAACACCACCGATTCGCGGGTCGAGCTGCTCTTTGACGTGGCAGCCAGCACGGCGTTCACTGAACACCAACGGTGTAGGTGCCGAAAACTTCATCTGTGCTGTTCAGGCCGCATGGTGGTATTCGTGGAGGATGCCGCCGAGTCGATCTTGTCGTCGGATGGTGATGTGATCCAGTCGGTCTGATTCGATGATCGGCTGG
>JALZHU010000357.1 GCA_030860695.1 Actinomycetota bacterium | reverse complement strand
GGCCGCAGCGCCTGCGCCAAGCTGAGCGTCCCCCATCGCTGCAGCGCCTGCGCCCAGGTCGCTGGCGTCCCGGGAACACCCACGGATAATCCGCTGGTCACGGCGTCAGCCAAGGGCAACGGTTGCCCGGTCGCTGGATCGATGAACGCCGTGCTGCGCATCGCATGCGGCGCGGCTTCCCGGCCGTCGAGGGTAAATACCCGGCGCGTGCTGGCCTGAAAATAGACAAAGAATCCTCCGCCACCGATGCCGGCGGAGTATGGCTCGGTGACCCCCAGGGTCGCGGCCGCCGCGACCGCGGCGTCGACGGCGTTGCCGCCTCCACGGAGCACGTCGAGGGCGGCCCGGCTGGCGTCAACATCGACGGTGGACACCGCACCGCCGAAGCCGGTGGCCACTGCACCGCCGGACGACGCGGCCGCCACGGCTGAGGTCGTAGTGTGCGGAGCCGCGATAACGCCCGCAATAGCTATCACGGCGATAGCTCGAAGGACTCTCACGGCGACCTGAGTATGAATCGGCGCCGTAGCCAGCACAAGAGTGATCCGCGCGCCTCTGGCAGGCAGACGTCGACCGATCAACGCGCGCGGAGCGATGCCGCTCACAATCCTGGCACTGGGGAAGAGGGCGACCAGTCCGTCGCGACGAGGGAGGCGCCGTGCCAGCTCAGCCCGAGCTCGTCGCGAACGACGTCTTGGCGTCGGCTACCTTGGTCGAGCACATCCGAAGCGGTGCTGGCCCCACCATGGGAGATCACCATGCCGGCTGACCAGCTCACCGTGCCCGCCGATCCCGGCCCGTTCGGCTTCGACCCCGCGCGGACCGCCCTAGTCCTTATTGACATGCAACGGGACTTCATCGAACCAGGAGGTTTCGGCGAGACGCTGGGCAATGACGTGAGCCTGCTGCGCGCCGTGATCGCTCCACTACGGAATGTGCTGGCAGCCACTCGGGCGGCCGGGATGACCGTCATCCACACCCGCGAAGGCCACCGCCCCGACCTCACGGACTGCCCTCCAGCCAAGCTCAACCGCGGTAACCCGACGATGCGGATCGGTGACCTTGGCCCCAAGGGCCGGATCCTGATCCGAGGCGAGTACGGCCACGACATCATCGACGAGCTGTCTCCGCGCGATGGCGAGGTCGTGATCGACAAGCCGGGTAAGGGCTCGTTCTACGCCACCGACCTGCACCCACTGCTCCAGGCCGCCGGCATCACCAGCTTGATCGTCACCGGCGTCACTACCGAGGTGTGCGTGCACACCACGGTCCGGGAGGCCAACGACCGCGGCTACGAGTGCCTCGTGCTCTCCGACTGCGTCGGCTCCTACTTCCCGGAGTTCCAGCAGGCTGGGCTGGCAATGATCACCGCCCAGGGCGGCATCTTGGGTTGGGTCGCCCCGTCGGGGGCCTACCTCGACGCGTTAAGTGCAGTCAGCCCGGCCGCGGAAGGTGTGCCCACCGGCCGCGAACGGAGTTGACCAACCATGAGTCCCCGGACAAAGGACAACGGAGTGGCCGCCGGGCGGCTGCCCTGGTGGGTCAGCGGTGACCTGAACGCGGCATGTGGCCTCGGGTTCAACGTGCTGGTCAACGTGCTGGTGCTGATCTCGCTGTGCGTGGCCGTCGTGCAGATCCCCCAGGGCGACGTGTTCGGGATCATCCTGCCCGCGCTGGGGATCCAGCTGTTGATCGGCAACGGGTACTACACCTTCTTGGCGCGTAGGCTGGCCCGCCGGGAGAACCGCAACGACGTGTGTGCGATGCCATACGGCCCGAGCGTGCCGCACATGTTCATCGTGATCTTCGTGATCATGCTGCCGATCTTCCTAACCACGAGAGACCCGGTACAGGCCTGGCAGGCTGGCCTGGCGTGGTCGTTCATCATCGGGCTGATTGTGTTGATCGGCGCGTTCGTGGGTCCCTACATCCGCCGGTTCACCCCGCGGGCGGCGCTGCTCGGGACGCTGGCCGGCATCTCGATCGCGTTCATCTCGATGCGCTCGGCAGCGCAGATGTGGGAAGCCCTGTGGATCGCCTTGCCGGTGTTCGCGATCATCGTGATCGGCTTCTTCACCGGCCGGAAGCTGCCCGGCAATATCCCGATCGGGCTGGCCGCGCTGCTGATTGGCACCGCGATCGGCTGGATCGGCGGGTATATGTCTCCACCAGACGTGGTCACGGCCGCCAGGGACATCGCCATCGGCCTGTCGACCCTCAACGTCGGTCTGCTAGTCAACGGCCTGTCGGCGGTAGCGCCGCTGCTGGCCACCGCGATCCCGCTGGGCATCTACAACTTCTGCGAGGGAATGACCAACGTGGAGAGCGTGGCAGTCGCTGGCGACAGTTACAACCTGCGCAGCGTGCTGCTCGCCGACGGCACCGGCGCGGTGGTCGGCGCCGCACTGGGTAGCCCGTTCCCGCCCGCCGTCTACATCGGGCACCCGGGTTGGAAGGAGGCCGGCGGTCGGACCACGTACTCGCTGGCCTCCGGTGTGGTGATCGCACTGATGTGCTTTCTGGGACTATTCGGCTTGCTCGGCGCGCTGATCCCGCTTCCGGCCATCGTGCCGATCCTGCTTTACATCGGGCTGCTGATCGGCGCGCAGGCATTTGTCTCAGTACCCAAAGCGCACGCGGTGGCCGTCGTCTTAGCGGTGATTCCCAACGTCGCAGCCTGGGCTACCGGTCAGATCGACAACGTGCTGAACGCGGCCGGCACCAGCGCGGCCAATGTCGGTAGCGACGCACTTGCCCAGGCGGGTGTTGTTTATGACGGCCTCAAGAGCCTTGGCGGCGGGGCGATCCTGGCCGGCATGGTGCTCGGTGCGATCGCGGCGTTCGTGATCGACAAGCGCTACTGCTGGGCAGCCGGGTACTGCGTGGCCGGGGCGATACTGTCGTTCATTGGCCTGATCCACGGCGAGCAGGTCGCCTGGGCGGCCAGTCCCGGCGTCGCGCTCGGTTACCTCTTCGCGGCGGTGGTCTGCCTGGCGTTCTCCGTCGGCAGCACGCCGGCCCCCGCGGAGATACCCGACGAGCATGCCCCGGTGACCGTCAAGGTTCCGCGTTAAGCCAAGCCCACAGTGCTAAGCCAAGCCCACAGTCCGCAGATGAGCTGACGGCTCGACTCCAACGACAGCAGCCTGGAAGTCATTCGAATCGGTGGGTAACCCATTGGCACAGACGTCGAAGGGATGGTCACTATGGTCGAGCAGATGATCGCCAGCCGAGCCGAGGCGGTGCAGCGCTCTCTGCGTCCCTTTTTCGAGACGGTGCTGCAATCACTGGCTCAGGGTGCGCGGCCAATGATTGCCGACTTTAGAGCGGGCGACCCGCAAGAGCCGCCGCTGCCCGGCTTCGTCGGGGCGCTGCGGCGATACAGCGTCCCCACGTCGACCGACTGGTTCGCCTATCGTCTCATGCACGAGCCGGCGCGCCAGGCGGCAGCAGCCTCACTGACCGCTGAGCTGGGCGTGAGCTTCTCTACCGATGACGTGTTCCTCACCCGCGGCGCCGGCGGAGCCATCACACTCGCTCTCAACACGGTGGTCGACCCCGGTGATGAGGTCATCTTCTTGAGCCCGCCGTGGTACTTCTACGAGGCAATAATCCTCACTAGCGGGGCCACGCCCGTCCGCGTCCGGCTCAACCCTCCGGCTTTCGACCTTGAGGTCGACGCCATCGTCGCGGCACTGGGACCACGGACCCGAGCCGTCGTCATCAACACCCCACACAACCCCACGGGGCGGATCTACCCGGCGGCTGCCCTTGAGCGTTTGGCGCAGGGACTGGCCGAGACAGCCGGACGATACGGCCGCCCCATTTGGGTGATTTCCGATGAAGCGTACAGCCGCATCCTCTTCGACGGTCACAACTTCTTCAGCCCCAGCCTCTTTCACCCGTACTCGCTACTTGCCCGCACCTATAGCAAAAACACGCTGGCACCGGGGCAACGGCTTGGCTTCCTGGCTTTGGCGCCCGGCCTACCGGAGGCCGAGGTCATGCGCAAAGTACTGCCCAGCGTCGTCTACTCCTCCGGGCTGGCGATGCCGGACGCGGTTATGCAGTACGCCCTGCCTGACATCGACGGCATTCTCTTCGACGTCGCTGCGATGCAACGCCGTCGCGACCGCATGGTGACGGGATTACGGAAGCAGGGCTACGAAGTGCACATCCCCGAGGCGACCTTCTACCTGCTGCCGCGAGCACCAGTGGCCGATGACCGCGCCTTTTGCGCGCTTTTGGCCGAGCAGGGAGTTGCCGTCCTCCCTGGTCATGTCGTCGACCTGCCGGGCTACTTCCGCATTTCCCTGACAGCGACCGACGAGATGGTGGAACAGTCGTTGCCAATCTTCGCTCGTGCCATCGAACAAGCCACGTCGAGCTTGCGTGTATGATTGACGAATGCGTGTGATGCACGATGCGCGCATCGTGCAGGAAGCCGGAGACTCGGGCTCGGGTCACCTTACGAGCACCCGATGAACCGCGCACCGTGAGGACACACGTGATCATCGGGGGAGAACATGACCACCATCACGCTCGAAACCGCTGACGGACCGATCGAGGCACTATTTGTCGTCCCCACAGGGGGCGAGGGGCCGTGGCCAGGCGTGGTGATCGTGCACGACATATTCGGCTTGAACCCAGACGTGCAGAACATTTCCCAGCGCGTAGCTGATGCCGGATATGTCGTGATTACTCCCAATCTGTACTTCCGTGGCGGACCGTTGCCAGGGTGAGTGTGGATCGCAGAAATAGACGTCGATTCCGGCCTTGACGGTGAAGTTCGCGTGCTCTGCCATCTCTTTGCCTTGGTCCCAAGTCACGCTGTTGCGGAGAAAATCGGGAAG
>JALZHU010000356.1 GCA_030860695.1 Actinomycetota bacterium | reverse complement strand
AACCATCCTCGCTCGTCACGAGACACAGGTATCCCAACCAGATCACCGACCGTCAATCACCCTGCAATACCGGCGTGTCACACACAACCACCGATCTCATTAGCCGGTTAAGAGAGGACAACGGGCCCACGTAGGTCAGGCAGGTGCGTGCCAGGGGGTGCAGGTACTTCTCGGTGCGCTCGTCATTGAGCAGGCGCTCGGTGGCGTCGTGGACGCGGGAGGGCCGGACACGGACGACTAGCTCCCCGTCGGCTATCTCGACGGTGCCCACGACGGTCGCATTCTGGGTCGCCGCCGGCACGAGGTCGCGGCTGGAAGCGGACATCGCTAGAACACCTTCCTGCTGGCTGGGGCCGGGTCGAGTTGGGCGAGCAGCCGCGCCGCGCGGGCGCTGCCGACACCGAGGGCTTGCTTGACCGCGTAGGCGGACACTGGACCGTCGGTCCGGTGCGCTAGGTCCCGGACTGCCTGGGCGAGCTGTTCGTCGGTCCGGGACGTCGACCCACCCCGGGTGCGCCGTGTCTCTCGCGGCGTCCCGGGGCGGGGAGCGGACCGGTTGGGCTGCCCGGACAGGGCGGGGTTGGTCTGGTCGCCGGGTCGGTCTGCGGGAGGCTGCGGTCACCGACCAGCACCACGCACAACGCGATGTCGACGGCGATGCCCAGCGCGCTTAGCACTGTTACAGGCCTTACTACGGTCTGTGAGGTGCCCGAGGTGGACCGCACACCGCCCTACGAGCAGGTGGCCGAGCATTACCGTGACGCCATCCGTGCCGGGCGCTTGACCGTCGGCGACGAGCTACCCTCGGTGCGCCGAATCGCGGGCCAGTGGAATATTGCGACGGCTACAGCGCAGCGTGCGCTAGACCTGCTTCGCTCCGAGGGCTGGATAGAGTCGCGGCCAGGGCGACCCTCCGTCGTGGCGCCTCGCTAGGAGCCGCTCACCACGCGGCCGGGCTTGCACTTCGGGCGCACCCTGGTCGGAGTCGGGCGGCTCACCGGGCAAGGCCTTCAGAAGTTCGATGTATGGGCTGGTGGTTCGCAGCCCGACGCAGTCCTGACAGCTGCAGGTGCGCTCCCGGTCCACCGAGGTGCACCACGGGCAGCGGCAGCCATCGTGAAAACGGGACAGCAGCCCATGGCCCACGACGTCGGGGGCGCTATTCATGGCACATGCCCTCCCTTCGCCCGGTACAACCAGCACAACGTCAACTATGCTGATTGGATCGGTATATAAAGCGATATAAGCGGCATAATTCACCGAGCGGCGTTGACTACCGAGAGGAGAGGCGGCAATGATCATTGGATTACCAGCGCAAACCCACGGAGGAAGACATGGCCTTGATCCCTATCCGGAACACCTGCGAGGCTGGAGAGACCTGCCCGATGCCTGGCTACGACACCGACACCGGTGACGCCCTAGAAGGGGGTCCCGTCGACACGGCCGCTGCCGCGGCGCTTGGGCTTTCCCGAGGGCGAGGGTGTGATCCGCATCCCGGCCCGCGACGTTCCGCGGGTGCTTCACGGCATCGGACCGGAGACTTTCGGTGGGGAGGCGCGCACGTGAACCTGCTGACCCTGGAGCAGCTCACCGAGATCGTGGAGAAAACCAAGCACGACCTGTTTCGGATCGAGACCCTGCCCAGCTACGACACGGTCATGACCACGGGCGACCTCCGCCGCTGGCTCGACGATGAGGCCGAGCCCGATTGGAAGACGCGCCAACCGTGGCTGGACAAACTCGCGCAGTGGGCCAGCGAGGGCCGGCCACGCCGACGGGTCCACGTTATCCACGACCCACCTACCGACTACGAGCGGTACGCCTGCGACTGGGGCTACCGCCACAACGTCGCCGCCGGTGAGCTGGTCCGGATTCTGGACCTAGCGGAGCAGTCCCCGCCTCACGAGCTGCAATTCGCGCCCGGTGACTGGTCACTGATGGACGGCCGTGACGTCGTGAAGATGCACTACGACCCCGACGGTCAGTTCCGCGGTGCGCAACTGTGGGATGCCGAGCACATTGAACGGCATCGCCTCGCCGCTGACGCCCTGTGGCGAAACGCCGAGCCGTTCACCACGTGGTGGGACCGCCCACCCGGAATACCACCGCTCGGCAGGTCGAGTGGCTTAGAGGATGGATACCTGGTTGAGCAACCCCGCGCCGCGTGCTGACCGGTTGTCGTCGACTCTGCGGCAACTCCGGCGAAGAGCGGATCTGTCCGGGATTGAGGCGGCACGCCGTGCGGGGATGTCCCAGGCAACGATCAGTAGGTTCGAAACCGGGAAACGGGTCCCCACCGAGGATGACATCCGCACTCTGTGCGACATGTACGACGCGTCAGCCGATACCCGCTGCGAGTTGCTCACCATCGCCCGGGATCTACGGGCGGGGTTCACGTCAACCCGCGCTGTGCTGCACCGCCATGGAGCCGCGTCGATTCAGGCCCGCATTGGTCGGATCGAAGAAGCCTCCGCTCGGATCCGCAGCTTCCACCCCGCCATCGTCATCGGTCTACTCCAGACCCATGATTACGCCCGCGCGCTGCTGTCCGGCCGCTACGCCGGCAGAGAGCTCGATGCGATGGTCGCCGCTCGCCTAGCCCGGCAGCAGATCCTCGACACCGATCGGGAGTTCCACTTCGTGCTCACCGAAGGTGTTCTGCGCTGGCACGTCGGGTCCCCACAGATCATGATCGGGCAGGCTGAGCACCTCGCCGCTCTCGTTGAGCTGCCCAACGTTCGGCTGGGGATCGTCCCATGGACGCGGCCGACGAACCGCCCGATCCTGCACGCCTTCCAGATCTACGACGAGCGGGCCGTGATGCTCAGCACCGAGACGTCCGTAGCGTTGATCACTGACGCCCGCGATGTCGCGGACTTCGCAACCCGGTTCGAGATCTACGCCGGGTTCGCCGACTACGGTGACGCGGCGCGCGCCGTGTTCGAGCGGATCGCCAACGAGTACCGGGACATGGTTTGAAGCGAGTGGTCCGCGTTCACCGCCGGGGGCGTACCAACCGACCAGCAGCTGACGGCCTCACCTGTTCACTTAGTCGCCGTGTCGACAACCTCCGTCCACGGGGTGGCGTGCGCCGTCGTCGAGGACGTGCAGGATGTGCTGCCACAGCGGACCCATGCGCCCGCGGTCCCGGAGGATTCCACCCGCAGATGCTCAACTCGGTTGCCTCCCCGGATGCGTCTCGTGGAACGATCCTGACTGGGCACACCGTGTCATCCACGAGGATTGCCCGTTGCACAAGGTCTGTTCAACGTCTGTAGCCGTGCTAGGTGCTGGGTCGCCAGGCGCGGACTCGAACCGCGCATTCCCATCCCCTCGGCTGGTGTGCTTGAAGCCTCGCGGATCTGTCGCTGCCTCGGGTCTGCCGTTGCCGCCACGTTCCGGCAAGTCAAACGACTGCATAAACCGTTCCGGCTGGTGCCTCGGACGGGCTAATAACCCGGTCAGTAGTACCAGGGAAACGCCGACCAGTTAGGGGTTCGCTTCTCCAGGAAGGCGTCCCGGCCTTCGACGGCTTCGTCGGTCATGTAGGCCAACCGGGTCGATTCACCAGCGAACAGCTGCTGACCGACCAGGCCGTCGTCAATCAGGTTGAACGCGTACTTGAGCATCCGCTGCGCGGTGGGCGACTTGGTGTTGATCGCTTGGGCCCACTCCAGCGCAGTCGTCTCGAGACAGGCATGCGGCACCACCGCGTTCACCATGCCCATCCGGTGCGCATCGGCAGCGCTGTACTCCCGACCGAGGAAGAAGATTTCCCGGGCGAACTTCTGCCCGACCTGCCGGGCGAGATAAGCCGAGCCGAACCCACCGTCGAAGGAACCCACGTCGGCGTCGGTCTGCTTGAACCGGGCATGCTCGGCCGACGCAAGGGTCAGGTCACAGACCACGTGCAGGGAGTGCCCGCCGCCGGCCGCCCAACCAGGCACTACCGCGATCACCACCTTAGGCATGAACCTGATCAGCCGTTGGCACTCCAGGATGTGCAGCCGTCCGATGCGCGCCGGGTCCACGGTGTCCGCCGTCTCCCCTACCGCGTACTGGTACCCAGAGCGACCTCGGATCCGCTGGTCCCCACCCGAGCAGAACGCCCAGCCACCGTCCCGCGGCGATGGCCCGTTTCCGGTCAGCAGCACGCACCCCACGTCCGGGGTCATCCGAGCATGGTCCAGTGCCTGGTATAGCTCATCCACCGTGGACGGGCGGAAGGCGTTTCGGACCTCCGGCCGGTCGAAGGCGATCCGGACGGTGCCGTGTGCCACTGCGCGGTGGTAGGTAATGTCGGCGAAGTCGAAGCCCTCGACACAGCGCCAGGCGGCGGGGTCAAACAGCTCGGAGACGCTCACGGCAGTGATCATACGAACAGAGCATGCTGTGCAGCCGTGAACCCGTCTACCGCGCTGGCCACGGTGCTGGTTGACGAGCTGGTGCGGTGCGGCGTGCGGCACGCCGTGCTCTGCCCGGGGTCGCGCAACGCGCCGCTGTCCTTCGCCCTGCACGCCGCCGAGCAGACCGGGCGGCTGCTCCTGCACGTCCGGATCGACGAGCGCTCTGCGGCGTTTTTGGCGCTAGGTCTTGCGCTGCGTTCCGGCCTGCCGGTGCCGGTGGTGTGCACGTCGGGCACGGCGGCCGCGAACCTGCACCCGGCGGTGCTGGAAGCCCACCACGCCGGGATCCCGCTGCTGGCGGTCACCGCCGACCGCCCGATCGAACTGGTCGGCACCGGGGCCAATCAGACGGTGCATCAAGTCGGGCTCTTCGGCGCTGCGGTCCGCGCGGCGCCGTCGCTGGCGCCTGGAGCGGCTGGCTTGCCGCAGCAGGCGCACTGGCGATCCACAGT